>CAYGSA010000036.1:0-6585 GCA_964352375.1 uncultured Micavibrio sp. | reverse complement strand
CGTCCATGATCATCTGTCGTAACCAGCAGGCCTTTTATGGTCGCGACACGCACATTGGCTATGCCTGACTCCCCTTCATCCTGATAACCATTGCGGTTTTCATCATCAAAAACCTTACCGATCAAATCAGAGCAATCAAAAACAGGATCAGGAATAACCCGCACCGTTGCCGTTGCAATATTCGAAATCAAAGTCCCAGCCCCCAAAACCTGCGCACGGTTCGTATATTCGCCTGGCTGCACACCAGAACCAACAACCAATATCAGCTTAAATGTTTTGGTCTCACCCGCGGCTAAATTCTGACCAGACCACGTCACAGACCTGCCGTTCACGCTCGGCTCCAACTTCACATTATCTAAACTACCACTGCCCTCTACATACTTAAATCCAGCAGGCAACGTATCCAAAACATCCAAATTAGTAAGATTATTTACTGACGTATTACGCACAGTAACTGTATAAGGAACAAACTGACCAACACTTGTATTCACGATCGGTGACGTCTTCGTCACAACAACATCACCCGCATTAATCGGATCAAGCGGTATATGGTTATTCAACACATCCGCAGATGTCGCCGCATTCAACACAAAAGAGAAATAATGCTGCGTACTCGCCTGATTAGCAGGCGCAAGCCCAGCAGACGTTGCAGGACATGCGCTTGGGTCATGAATAACAGATGCCAAATCAGGAGCTTCTAAATCATCATGAATAAGCGCCGGATCAGGCGCGCCACCAACTGTAATCGTATTGGTACACACAGGAATAGCCGTCGACGGGATCGGCACAAACCCACCCGGATAAGACGTAATCGCCAGAGTATATGTCCCAACCGGCGCTGAAGGCGTAAGAAGGAATTGATAAAACCCATCATCACCCGTCGTAACAGTCCCAGCTCCACCAACCAAATCCGTCGCAGGATTAAACCCGCCCGGCCCTGTAATGGTGACTTGCGCGCCCTGAACAGGATCACGCGTCGTAGAATTATAAACCACACCGGCAGGATCAAGTGGCAAAGATTGCTCAACAATATTATCACCCGCAAGCAATGTAAGATTCTGGAGCGTACCCGTCGAAACCGTCGTATCAGCCCCAGCAGGATTCCCTGCATTCGTACCGGAATTCGCGGTTGAACCACCCGTATCACGAGTATTAGCTGTTGGCGCAAGACCCTGCTCATTCGTAACCGCATTACCAAAAACCAAGCCGGTCGTCGGCTCACGGAAACGAATTTCATACCCAGATCCAGGTGAAACATTACTAAAAGTGTACGTCCCGTCAGTTCCAGATATCGCAGTGTCAACAACAGAACCACTCAGCAACAATTCAACCGTCCATCCATCAACGAGATCCTCACCGACATCAATCTCGCGATCATGGTCAAAATCACGCCAGATTGTTCCTGACACGGATGCAGAGGAAGAAATCCCAACAGTATCTTCTGCGCGGTTATTGCCATCAAAACCCGGAGGCTCCCCACCGCCCAAAATCAAAGCTTGGTTCGTCAACAACTGCCCCGTAGCGCCCGCATCCACGGCAACACGGAAAGAAATCGCATTCCCCGTAGAGCTCGCAGAGATCACATCGCTCGTCGAACAGCTGAAAGACGAAGCACCAAGAGAAGCCGAACAACTCCACCCCGTCCCCGCAGGAATAGAGAAAAGCGTTAACCCCGCAGGCAGCGTATCGGTAATCGTAATCGCACCAGAACTATCCGCCGCGCCAATATTGCTCGGCGTAATCGTAAACGTACCAGAATCTGATCCCGCAGCAAAACTTGCAGGACTATGCGTTTTCACAATCGTCAAATCAGGTGAAGCAACAGGAACCTCTGGGAATAAGTTCGCGGCAGACAAAATATTCGCACCCGTCAAATCAAGGCTTAAAATCTGACTGGTCGTCGCTGTCGGGTTACTCGCTGTTCCCCCCGTAGTGCCCGCAGTTGTTGTCCCATTCGTCGTCCCAGTCGCCTGCGATGCTTGCGAAAGCGTATACGTCCCCTCTGGCACGCCATTAAAACTAAACGAGCCATCTGAACCCGTAACCGTCGAAGCAGACACAGGCGCACCATTCACATCCGCGCCGCTCAGGTCAATCGTAATGCCAGAAAGCCCATAATCTACGCCATCCTCCGCAGCATTATTATTATAGTCTAGGAAGACAGACCCCGTAATCGAACGCCCTTGCGGAATTTCTGCAAAATTATTATCCGCAGCAACCGTGTTCGGCGGCAATATAATATTCGTAATCTGGCTCGGCACAGCGCCTGTACCTGTCGGCGTGCCGTCCGTTCCCCCATTAGGAACACTACCCGCAACCGTCAAACCATTATTCGTATCCGCTGGCTGCGTCGGCTCGCGTACAGAATATGTCCCCGGATCAAGACTAGAGAAACTATAATCGCCATTTGCATCCGTTGTTGTTGTTTGAATGACAGTCAAACCCGCATCTAACAGCTCTATGGTAACGCCAGATATGCCGTCATCCCCGCCATTTTGAACCCCATTATTATTCGTGTCACTGAACACACGCCCAGAAATAGTAGACTGCACGACTTCGGCAAAATCATTCCCAGTAGAGCCCGAAACTTCACCAGCGCCGCCATCATTATTCAAAACAATGCCAATAACTTGACTGCTCGTCGCCGTCGGATTAGACGCCGTCCCAACAGACCCCGTACTCCCATTAGAAGACACGATAGCCCCTGCAGTCGTAATGCCATTCACTGTGCTCGATGGTTGGGTTGTCTGACAAACAGAATACGTCCCCGCGCTCAACAAAGAGAAAGTGTACGTCCCCGTTGCGGTCGTCGTGGTCGTATCAACAAGCGCGCCCACACAGCTCGCCCCAGATCGAAGCTCAATCGACACACCTGACAACACATCATCAGTCGCACTCTCAAACGTACCATTCGGCGTCACATTATTATCCGTAAAGACGCGCCCAGAAATAAAACCAAGCGTACTCACCGTAAGTTCTGCGTTCGCAGGGTCAGGGTTATCACCCAAATTCGTACTCAAACCACCCGCTGGAATATTATTCGTATGCACCCCAACAGTCGACGCCGTCACATCAACGCTAATGCTACACCCACCAGAAGGAATGCTCGCACCATTCGCATAACTCACAGAGCCAGCACCCGCGGCGGCAGTCACTGCTCCGGGACAGTCCGTCACAACATTCGGCGCCCCCGCAACCAAAACATTCCCCGGCGCAGTCGGAAAATTATCAGTGAAAATCGACGATAATGTCGCCGCGCTATCATTATCATTCCCAAGGAAGATCGTCATCGTGGACGTGCCACCCGATGGAATAACAGCAGGCGAGAATTCTTTCGTAACGCTCGGCGGTGAGGTAATCATAATCTCCGCGCTGGTCGGCTCGGCATTCGTCACACCTTCAAACGTCGTAACCGCATCCGCAGCAATCACATTCACATAAGTTCCGGCAATATTACTTAAAACATCAACGCTCACCGTACATGACCCGCTCGCTGGAATCGTCGCCCCCGTCAAAGTAAGCGCAGTTCCAGACACAGGCGCATTCACCACACCACTTGCGCACGTCGTTGACGCATTCGGCGTTTGCGCAATCACAAGGCCGCTTGGCAAACTATCCGTAAATGTTGCATCCGTTAGTGAATCTGTATCGGCGTTCGTTAAAGAAATAACCAAAGGCGCAGTTGCCCCTGCCGCGCGCGCCGCACTACCTGTTGTGAACCCTGCAGGGTTACCAGCATCCAGAGTAAATCCACCAATCGACTTATTAATCGTCAAGGACGCACGTACATTCAAAACATCCGTCGCAGGTTCCGAGTTCTGCGAGACAATGCCGCCAATATCACCCGTCAACCCGCCGATAGGAATTGTGTTTGTATAAGACCCAGCCGTAGCTGATGTGACATCAATCTCCGCGTAACAACTCTGCGCTGTGCTGCCAGATGCCGCAGGAATACTCGCCCCCGTCACAGTAACAGACGTCGTCGTCGGCGCAGAAACACTCGCCCCCGTACATGTCGTCATCGGATTGGCACCGGCAGGCACAGTAACACCAGCTGGAAGATTATCCGTCACATCAACACTCACCGCAGGCTGTGACGCGGCATTAAACAAAGTAATCCGTAACCGTGATCTCTGATTAGGCGAAATCGTATTTGGCGTAAATTGTTTGGTCACACCCAAATTTTCTTGCGTGGTCAAACTCGTCGTCGCAGCGCCGGAATTACTCAAACCCTGATCAGTCGTAATCGCACCAGCAGGGATAAAATTCGTAATACCGCCCGTTGTAACCGACGTAACATTCAGCGTCACCGTACAGCTCGCATTCGCAGCCAAAGAAACACCACTCACACTAAACGACGTATTATCAGCTACCGCGCTCACCAAACCGCCCGGGCAATCCGTCGTCGCATTAGGCGTTGTCGCAACTCGCATCCCATTAAGCGCCGCGCCGGATGTTCCATCGGCTGTAAAGAAATCTGAAAAACTTAAGCCCGTAACAGCATCCGACCCATTGGTCAAAGTCACCGTCAGAGCACTCGGCTGACCAGGGAAAGAAATCGTACTGGGGCTGGTGGCCTTCGCAACTGTAATTCCTGAAGGCGGATTAAACACCAAAGTTTCAACAACAGGCGTCTGATTCGTAACATCCCCGGTAGCCGTAATATTACCAACCGGAATTGTGTTCACCCAATCCGCGACCCCAGTCGCCACGACATCAAACAACACATCACACGAACCATTCGCCGCAATCTCACCGCCCGAAAAAGTGATGGAAGAATCCCCCGCACTCCCGCCGAACGACGTCATCCCCGCACATGTAGAAGACGCATCAACAGGATCAGCCAATACCATTCCCGCAGGTAACGGATCAGTCAGACTAACCCCAGTCAATGGAATGCTCCCCGAATTTGATAAACGAACAATAACCGTTGATCGACCGCCCGAAGAAATACTAGCTGGCGTAAAACTCTTCGCGCCAGACAAAGAAGAAACATAAGTCAATTGCGCCGTATTAGAGCTGATTGGCCCAATAGCATTCGTCGTACCATCACCATATGTCTCAGTCCCAGCAGCAACAGCCGTGTTATCATAAACACCCGCCGGGCCAACAACATCAACCTGCACCGTACACGTCCCAGCAGCGCCAGTCCCATTACTCGCACGCGCAGGAATTGTTGCGCCATTCAATGTCATAGACGTCGAGCCAGCCACCGCAGTAATCGTGCCCGCGCCACATGTCGTTGCAGCATTCGACGGAGAAGCAATACGCAACTGCCCGGTTCCAATATTCGCCGCAGGAAAACTATCGCTAACAGAAGCAGACGTAATATCACTCGCTGAAAGGTTCGTCAGCGTAATGGTCATGGTCGAAATCGTATTCTCCGCCAACGGCCCGGCAGGAGAAAACGCTTTGGATACACCCAATGTGTCACCATCAACCGTTGAACTCGTTGTCTGCGACGCCCCGCCATTACAGGTCGCACCCGCATTAAAACACACAGCCCCCGCACCAATAACATTCGCAACATTAGACCCATCCGCCGCCGCCGTATCCGTCATCGAATAAAACGTAACCGTACACGCCCCGGGCACAAACGCACTCGTCCGCGCAGGAAGCGTCGCAATTTCCAAAGTCACCGAACCAGACCCAGTGACCCCAGCCGTTGTCGATAAACCAGAACACCCCGCACCCGATAAAGTCGGCGTAAAGTCATTCCCATTAATAACGCCCGTCAGAAATGTCTGACCATTCGTAAATGTGTCATCAATATCCACATTGTTAATCACAGAATTCGAAAAATTCTGCACAGTCACCTGATATTCAACCGGATTGCCAGGCGCAGGATTAGTCGGCGAAACACTTTTTAAAACACGCAACTCATCCGCCACCAAAATAGACGCTGAAACCGCCTCAGACACAACACCGGCAGTCGCCGTACCAACCGCGCCCTCTGCTATGGTATTCGTAAAAGACTGCGGCACATTATTCGTCTGCGCCGTTGCAGTGAAATTACCCGTAACCGTACAGCTCTCACCCGCCGCAATAATCGTGTTAACGGTCTGCGTAAACCCTTCATTCGCATCTCCGCCCGTTGTTCGCGCAAAAGTTCCGGCCGTACCACCACCCGTACAAACCATCGTCGGATCAGAATTCAGCTTCAAACCAAACGCATTATCACCCACACCATCAATAGGATTATCAGTAAAAGAATTCACCGTCAGCGCTGCGTCACCGTCATTAAAAAGCGTCACCGTAAAATTATCGCTCTGACCACTCGCAATCGCAGCATTATCAAAAGACTTGGAAATCCGTAAAGGAGAACGCGTACGAACACCATCACTTGCGTTCAAAGGCTGCAAACCAAGATCATTGGTAAAGTCAGTTGCGCCAACAATTGTATTATTCACAAACGCGGTTTCATAAACACCATTCGTCTGCGCCGCCTCGACATCAACAGTAATCGTACAACTCTCACCCGCCGCAACCGTTCCACTTGTCGCATTTAAAACAACATCCGCAGCAGATGGGGTAAATGTAGGCGCAACCCCGCCGCCCGTACAATTTGACGTCGCATTTGGCGTA
>CAYGSA010000035.1:1888-15418 GCA_964352375.1 uncultured Micavibrio sp. | reverse complement strand
AAAAGGCGGATCGTTTGACCCGCCTTTGTTATTTCTTCGGCGCGGTTAGGGCGCCTTTTTTGTGAATTTTTTTATTTATCCAAACGTGTTTGTGTTTTCTTCAGATGGAGCAGCGCCATGTGTCATGCCATCACTGATTGTACCACTAACGCTTTGTGAAAATTTAGCAGCAAATTCAGCTGGAGCATAACTAGCTTTATAAGTCTCGTTCACTTCACCAAACATACCTGTAATTCCATTATCCATTAAATACACCCTTTCTTATTGTAAATATTGCATTATCTTTAGAAATGCCTTTGCCATCGTAATCTTTGAAGATTATTCTTGTTTCTAGGCTTTCTTCCGCTTCAGGTACTAATGTAAACAAAACACGCTTCTTTGTCAAGTCTGCTAGATCGATTAGATCTTCTTTACCATTAAGCAGAGTCATAAGATTTATGACTTTTTTTTCTGTGATACTGCGTTTTTCGGATTTATCAATAAGTACATAATCTCCAACATGTTCGTAATCGCTTTTTTCTATATTATATTCAAAGACTTGGTAACCACGTTCTACCAAAGGATTTGGCTTTGATATGAAGCGCGTGCGTTCACCTGTGCGTTTGGCTTTTTCGAGCGCATCTTCACCATAGCGTTCAACGGGTTCGTCCCCGTGTGCTTTTTCGGCGCCTTCGTTACTTTTTTCGTTAAAATTAATACCCATAGAATTATATTAACACTAGTTTTTGGAAAAAAAAATCTTTAAATACTGATGAGATATAAATTTAAAGGAGATTTCCATGGGTGCGCAGCCTCAGACGATAGAAAATGATTATAAAGTTAAAGATATTACTCTGGCGGAGGCTGGGCGTTTGCAAATTGACTTGGCGCAGGATGAAATGCCAGGCTTGATGTCAACACGTGAAGAGTATGCGAAAGAGCAGCCATTAAAGGGCGCGCGCATTACCGGGTGTTTGCACATGACGGTGCAGACGGCGGTTTTGATTGAAACATTGACGGCTTTGGGCGCGGAAGTGCGCTGGAGTTCGTGTAACATTTTCTCTACGCAAGATGAAGCGGCTGCGGCTGTTGCTGCGGCGGGCGTTCCTGTTTTTGCATGGAAAGGCCAGAGCGAAGAAGAAGCGGAATGGTGTATTCACCAGACGATTAAAGGCCCGGATGGTTGGGTCCCGAATATGATTTTGGATGATGGCGGTGATTTGACGGCGATGGTTCACAATGATTACCCAGAGCTTATGGCGGATATTCGCGGTATTTCTGAGGAAACAACGACGGGTGTTTTGTTCCTGAACAAGATGATGGAAGAAGGGCGTTTGAAGGCTCCGGCGATTAACGTTAATGATTCTGTGACCAAGTCCAAGTTTGATAATAAATATGGGTGCCGCGAATCATTGGTTGATGCGATTCGCCGTGCGACGGATGTTATGATGGCTGGTAAGGTTGCTGTTGTATGCGGATATGGTGATGTTGGTAAGGGTTCTGCTGAATCTTTGGCATCACAGGGTGTTCGTGTCATGGTGACCGAAATTGATCCGATTTGTGCGCTGCAGGCGGCTATGGATGGTTTCGAAGTTGTGACGATGGAGATGGCTGCGCCTAAGGCTGATATCTTTGTAACAACAACAGGGAACAAAGACATTATCACTGTTGATCATATGCGTGACATGAAAGACCGTGCGATTGTGTGTAATATTGGTCACTTTGATAATGAAATTCAGGTTGAGCCGCTTCGTAATATGAAATGGACGAACATCAAGCCACAGGTTGATGAAATTGAATTTCCATCTGGCAAGCGCATTATTTTGCTTGCGGAAGGGCGTTTGGTTAACCTTGGTTGTGCGACGGGTCACCCGTCATTCGTGATGAGTGCATCATTCACGAACCAGACTTTGGCGCAGATTGAGCTATGGAAAAACTACGAGAATTATGAGAATAAAGTTTATGTTCTTCCTAAGCATCTGGATGAGAAGGTTGCTGCGCTTCATCTTGAAAAGGTTGGTGCAACGCTTACGAAGCTGTCTCAGGATCAGGCTGATTATATCGGTGTGAAGACTGAAGGGCCATTTAAGAACGATGATTATCGCTATTAACTGCAGCTCCTCTTTTTCGCTGTGGCGTTGTTAAATTTCTCCTCGTGTATTCTTAAATACACGTCGTCTTATTTGCCTAACCACATCAAAAAATAGTTTGCCTTATTATGATTTAAGAGCCGCATTTATTTGCGGCTTTTTTATTGTATGTTTCCGAGCGCGGCGATTTCGCGCAGTTTTTTGACAGTTTTAGGGTCTATGTATGGTGGGGTGTAGTTCACGTTTTTCAAATCTGACATTGTGAAATAGCGGTAGAAGACCAGTGCGTTGAGGTAGCTGCCGGCTATTGAGGGGTGGGAGCCGTCTTGTTCGTATAGTTGCACAGGGATTTTATTGTCCAGAACATAGAGCCAGTAATCAGAAACAGGCACGGTATCTATGCCTGTTCTTGTAGCGATGGTTTTTGTGTTTTTATCAATTGATCGGCGCATATAGTCATAGCTTTTTAAGAATGTGCGTGTTTTTGGGTTTATGTACCAATGTGTGTCTTTTTGTTTGGGCCATGTTTTGAAGCTTGCTATTATTGCCTTTTCATTACTTTCTTTGGCGAGGGCTTTGAAGCGTACTGTATAGGCGTAATTATTTGTTACGCCGTCTTCGTATGTTGCCCAGTTGCTCTGATCTTGCAAAATGACGAAATCCCATGGTTTTTGCCTGAGGAGGTTGGCGGCTCTGCCATCTTTCCAATGTTCCTTCAATCGTGCACCGCCGATTGTTATAGATTGGATGTTTAGTTCTACGGCATTTTGTGGGTCTGATTTGGCGATGCTGGCAAGCATATGGGGCATAGAATGCATGTACGTGTAGCTGTTACCGATAAAGAGGATATCAAGTTTTCCGATTTTTGGCGCGTTTGTCGCAATGTGGGTTATTGGAGTTTGTTCTTCGATGCTTGGCAATGGTTTTGGCGGGGCAAATGCACCAAATTGTATAAAAACAACTATGGTGACGATAAAGATTGCTATGCTTGTCGTTATTATAAGCTTGCTCATGGCTTCCTCTGTTTTTTTGCCGCTTTAATCGATTTGTTTTTTAGATTAGTATTATTTTATTATTTTTTCCAGTTGCAGGACAATATCGTTTTGTTTGATTTTGTAAATCTATTTAGTTCACATAGGCGCGTTAAGGCAGAAAAAGCGCGCCTTGAAGCTTTTTTGTCGGCTGTGCCGGGGGAGTATTGTGGATTTTCGCAGGATGGTAGCGCGGTTTATAGTCAGGGGTTTTGTGCTGCGCTGGGGCTTGAGCGGATTGAACGGTTTACGGATATTCAAAATGTTTTGAGCGCTGAGGATGGTTTGGCGCTGGAGAGTTTCTTTGTGCGATTAGTGCAAGATGGGGAAGATTTTCGATTTGATGCTGTTACGCATCATGATTGTGCGTTGACGTTATCGGGGACGCGGGGGGCCGATTTATCTGGGGCGGATCAATTTCATATCTTATGGCTTGAGCGTAAAGACGAGGAAGCAGATTATGGCTTTGATTTTATGCAAGAAGCGCTTGATGCGTTGCCTTACCCTGTTTGGCTGCGGGATGGGGATCAGCGGATAACATGGTGCAACGTTGCGTATGCACAGATGGTTGGCATGGCGCCGAGTGATATTTTTGCGCAGCAAAAAGAGATTGTCTCTGTCTCGCGTAAACGTAAGCCAGAGGAAAAAGGTTTTCTTTTTGGCGCCGAACTTGCGCGTGAGGCGATTGAGAAGAGCAGCACTGTTTACACAAAAATCCATGAAGTTGTTAAGGGTGCGCGCGTCTTATTGCGGATTTCTGAAATGCCGCTATCGGGGCAGATGGGCACTGTAGGCTTGGCGCAGAATATTACAGAAGAAGAGGTTTTAGGCGCAAAAATTGATGATAATCGCGCTGCGCATCATGCTTTGTTAGAGCAGCTTAGGTCGGCGATTTCCATTTATGATGTGGATCAGAGGCTGTCCTTTTATAATTCATCTTTTACACAGCTTTGGGGGCTAGAGGAGGGGTGGCTCAATACCAAACCGAAGCTTGGTGAGGTCATGGAGAAATTACGTGAAACGCGCCGTTTACCTGAGCAAGCTGATTTTCGTGTTTTTAAGAAAAGCTGGCTTAAGATGTTTACATCTTTAATTGAGCCGCACGAGGATATGTTGTATCTGCCCGATGGGTCGGCTTTGCGGATGTTTGTTGTGCCACATAAGTTAGGTGGTTTGATGATGAATTTTGAGGATGTAAGTAGCCGCCTCGAACTTGAGAGTTCTTACAACACTCTGGTTGCGGTTCAAAAAGAGACGCTGGACAATTTAGAGGAGGGGGTCACGGTTTATGGGGGAGACGGACGCTTGAAACTTTGGAATCCAGCTTTCGCATCTATGTGGGGGTTTGACCCTGAAACGCTCTCGAATGAGCCACATGTCACGCAACTGGTGGAAAAAGTGTCATCTTTTTTTAACGAAACGGATTGGTTAAAAAATAAGAATACTCTTGTTTCGTTGGCTTTAGATCGGTCGTTGAATGCTGGGCGGCTGGAGCGGGAGAATGAAACAGTTGTTGATTATTCTACGCTTCCTTTACCAGATGGCGGGGTTTTGGTTACTTTTACGGATACAACTGATACGATTCGTGTTGAAAATGCGCTGAGGGAAAAAAATATCGCTTTGGAGGCTGCGGAGCAGTTGAAATTAGATTTCTTGGCGAATGTGTCATATCAATTGCGCACTCCTTTAAGCGCTATTATGGGGTTCAATGAGATGTTGGCGCAGGAGTTTTTTGGTTCACTGAATAAAAAGCAAAAAGAATATACAACAGACATTCAAAGTGCGAGTGAACGCCTTTTGAATCTTATCAATGACATTCTTGACTTGTCGACGATTGAGGCGGGTCAAATGAATCTTGAGATTGAAGATGTCAATCTTAAGGACATGATGGAGAGTATTTCTAATTTGGTCACGGATTGGGCGCGAAAAGAATTAATTGAGGTTAGTTTAAAATGTCCCTCGAATATTGGACGGGCTGAACTTGATCCTTCTCGAATTAAGCAAGCTATATTAAATTTGGTTAGGAATGCCATCGCGCACACTTCTGAAGGTGGGGAGATTGTTCTACAGGCGTCGCGTAAAGGTGATTCGGTGCATATTCGTGTCATTGATAATGGCTCGGGTATTTCTGATGAGGATCAGGGGCGTGTTTTACAACCGTTTGAGCGTGTCGATGGTGCGTATTCGCAACGAGGTGCAGGATTGGGGCTTGCGTTGGTCAAGAATATTACCGATTTACATGATGGTTCGTTTGAGATGATCTCGAAAGAGGGGCAAGGGACGGAAGTGACGTTGATTTTTCCAAGAAAACGTATGGTTTAGTAACATACTGCCCATGTTTTTGTTGTTCCATCATCGTTGATTTTTCCTTTTATGATGATTTCACCTAGCTCTATGCTTGTTTTACATGAGAAAACAGGTATCAGGGTTCTGATTGTTAATTCTAGCTGTCGGCCTTGGTAAAACGGGCCTTTAGAACAGAACTCCGAGCGATCTAAATAATAATTTTCTTTTGCCTGTGTTGTGCCGGCTTTTTCTAAACGGAATGATCCGTTATGCCTTATTTTCTGGCCCTGTGCGTTTGTATCGTAATTTGTAGAGATGTCTCCATAAACTCTGTAAGGTGCTTCGTTGCGCACTGTAAAGCATATGGGGGAGGCGGTAATGTCTTGTGCAATGGCCGAAGTTGAGAAAAATAGTAATAAAGGGATTATCAATTTCATAGATATATTCTAACGTATTATATGACTTACATAAAGATCGAAACTTATTCTGAAGATGAAACAATTGCGGCGGCTGCAGATTTTGCGCAAAATCTGAAAAGCGGTGATGTTGTTTTATTTCATGGAGATTTAGGTGTGGGGAAGAGCGTTTTTGCGCGCAGTATTATCAGGACGTTAAGTCATGATGAGGGTTTAATTGTTCCTAGTCCTACTTTTACGCTGGTTCAGACTTATCAAACTGATGCTTTTGTTATTTGCCATTTTGATCTTTATCGTTTGAATGACCCTGAAGAAATTTATGAGATTGGTTGGGAGGATGCAACGGGTGGTGGTTGTGTTGTGTTGATTGAATGGCCTATTCGCCTGGGGGATTTAAAACCGAATAAGGCCATTGATATTACGTTATCTTCGAGTCATGATAATGTAGATAAGAGATTAATAGAGATTGTATATCCATGAGTGTTCAAAAACCAAGAAAAGCTTTTATACTCGGTGCGGGGTTGGGGACGCGGATGCGGCCTTTGACTGAGCATTCCCCAAAACCGATGCTGGAGATAGCTGGGCGGAGTATTATTTGGCGTATTTTGGATAAATTGCGTGTAGCGGGTGTTACCGAGGTTGTTGTGAATACGCATTATCTTGCGAAGCAGCTTACGGCACATTTGAAGGAGTATGCTGCGCAGCATCGAGAGATTGAAATTCATATATCGCATGAGCGGAAGTTGCTGGATACTGGGGGCGGGGTCAAGAAGGCGATCAAATATTTCGGGACTGACCCATTTTATGTACTGGCAGGGGATTCTTTGTGGGAAGATGGTGCTATTCCTGCGCTTGAGCGTTTGGCAGTGGCTTGGGATGCGCAGAAAATGGATGTTTTGACCTTACTTAAGCCTGTTGGCGCCATGCGTTTGACCAAAGGCGTTGGTGATTTTCACTTGATTGATGATGGACGTGTTTGGCGTTCTCATGATAAAAAGGGTGATTATATGTGGACGAATATCCGTATTAATAGTGCTCGGATTTATCAGAACATTAAGCAAAATGAGTTTTCTTTTTTACCAATTTTAGATTACTGGGAAGAGAAAGAGCGCGTGTTTGCCCTGAAACAAGATGCTGAATGGCATCATATTTCAACGCCGCAGGATTATGAGGCGGTGAATAATCATTATAAACGTCTCGAAAAGAAAGTCTCGTGACCAAGAGTGTTTATACGATTGCGCCAGGGCAGAATTTTTCGAAGGTTCTTGCGCGATATCTTCTTGATCAAACGCAGAATTCTCCTGATGCTTTAACGAACTACCGCCTTTTACTGCCAACGCGCCGTGCTTGCCGTACCATGCGTGATGCGTTTTTGCAGATTAATAACGGTCGTCCAATGTTACTGCCTATTATGACGCCTATTGGTGATGTGGATGGGGAAGATCTTTCATTGATGATGTTTGGGCAGGCGGAAGGCGTTTTTGATATTCCTGAGGCGATTGCACCATTACAGCGCCAGTTGATGCTTTCTAAACTTATTCAATCTTTGCCTGATTTTGTTCAAGGGCCTGATCATGCGTTGGCTTTGGCGCAGAGTTTATGCAGTCTAATTGACCAGGTTTTGGTTGAGGAACTTGATTTTAGTGCTTTGGATACGCTCGTACCCGAAGATTTTGCTTCGCACTGGCAGATTACGCTCGATTTTTTAAAGATAGTGAGTAAGCATTGGCCTGCGATCTTAAAAGCGCATAATTTAATTGAATCTGTGGAGCGTCGACGATTAATGTTGCAAGCTTTGGCGCAGCATTGGTCTGATCATCCGCCAAAATATCCTGTTATTGCTGCGGGGGCTACTGGGTCTATACCTGCTGTAGGAGAATTTTTGGGGGCGGTGTCTGATTTGTTTCATGGCGCTGTTATTTTGCCAGGTCTGGATTGTGCGCTTGATGATGATGCGTGGGGGCAGATTAAGGAAAGCCATCCTCAATTTATTTTGAAGAAAACATTAGCAATATTAGATGTTGCGCGGGAGGATGTTCAGCTTTTGGGGGAGGAGGTTTCTTCGCGATCAGGTTTGGGGAATATAGCTATGTTGCCCGCGGAGGTGAGTGATCGGTGGGGAGATGTTAAACTGGATGATTTTTCAGGGGCTTTTGAAGGGTTGCAATATTATTCCTGTAAAACTGAGCATCAAGAGGCCTCACTCATTGCTTTGATGATGCGTGAAACACTTGAGGATAGTGAAAAAATTTGCGCTTTTGTGACGCCTGACCGTGTTTTAGCCCGGCGCGTTAGTGCGGCGTGTCGTCGATGGAATATTGAGGTTGATGATTCGGCGGGGCAGAGTTTAGCGGATCATGATTTAGGGAAATTTTCTTTGCTGATTTTAAATGCTGTGAGTGGTGGATATGATCCTGCCGCGTTACTCGCACTTTTGAAATCACCGTTGTGTTGTGTTCGTAGGAATACGTCAGAGCGTCGTTCTTTGGCGCATCGTCTGGAATGTGATGTGTTGCGACAGGATGACATTATCAATTCGTTTGATGTTTTGCGTTCTTTTATAAAAGATGATGGCGTTTTGTCATTTTTTGATGATGTTTATGGTCGATTGCAAAAGTTTAGCCATTCTGATGGATCATTTCTTGGATACTTGAAGGTTCATTTAGAGGTCATGGAGTTTCTTGCTGGAACAGATGAGCAAGAGGGTGTTATGCGCCTTTGGTGCGGAGATGCGGGGGAGAGTGCGGCGCATCTATTTACAGAGCTATTTGAGCATGGGGCGCTGATTGATTCTGTTTCATTGCGTGAATATGAGAAGATTTTCAGAGCGTTGTTGAAAGGTGCACAAGTGCGTTCGGCTTATGGGGTCCATCCGCGGTTGTTGATTTTAGGACAGTTAGAGGCGCGCTTGACTCATGCGGATCGTATTATTATGGGTGGGCTGAATGAGGGGAGTTGGACGCCGAACAATAATCATGATCCGTGGATGTCTAAGCTGATGCGCAAGCGTTTTGGTTTGCCTAGTGTCGATCAAGCCATTGGTATTGCTGCGCATGATTTTATGCAAGGTTTTTCATGCGCGGACGTCATATTGACGCGTAGTGAAAAGGTTGAGCGTAGTCCTAGTATTCCGGTGCGCTGGCTTGCGCGGTTGGAAACGGTTATGAAGGCAAGTGGTAGAGAGTTGGACGATCTTACCAACCCATCTTATTTTCAATGGTTGGAGGCGCTTGATGATCATGGAGATTTTGTGCCTAATATGCGACCAGAGCCTAAACCCCCTCTGGTAGCTCGCCCTAACGGTGCGTCAGTGACAAAGATTGAGAAATGGTTGCAGGATCCTTACTCTATTTATGCTTATTATAGCCTTAATTTGCGGCCAGTTAAGCCACTCGTTCAAGATAATGATGCGGCGTTGAGGGGGACTGTGCTCCATGAAATTCTGGAGTGCTATACGAAAGATAAACCAACAGACCATCAAGAAGAGCGCCTTATACAGATTGCGCATTCTGTTACTAAAGAAAAGGTAATTGATGCTGATATGCTGCATTATTGGTGGCCGAAATTTTATCGTATTGCTCACTGGTTTGTTCAGCATGAGGAGGTTTGGCGTGAAAATGCTGCATTTTTGTGCAGTGAGGCGAAAGGGGAAGTTGCCTTGGATATAGATGGTATTCCTTTCAAGCTCTACGGTTATGCCGATCGGATTGATCGTATGCATGGTGGGTATGCCCTGATTGATTATAAAAGCGGAGGAAGTTTTACGAAGACGGGTTTGAAGAATGGTGTTTATCCTCAACTGCCGCTTGAGGCGCTGATGATAGCGCGGGGCGGTTTTGAAGGTGTTGAAGCAAGTTTAGCGCGGTATTTGGGTTATTGGAAGCTAACGGGTGGTCAAAAGGCGGGGGAGATTATTTCCATTGAAGGCGATCTTGAGTGCACTTTGGGGATTGTAGAAAACGGGTTAAAGGAGCTTGTGCGTTTTTTTCGCGATGTGTCTGTACCTTATTATGCAGTGCCAGATGTTATGAATGCACCGCGATTTAATGATTATGAACATTTAGCGCGGCTTAAGGAGTGGACAGCGTTGGGTTATGAAGAGAGCGGGAGTGTTTCATAATGTCTGTTTTAGCTGATCGAAAAAATGACCCCGTTGATCCGAATGTTTTGCAGCGCCAAGCTTCTGATCCTGATAGCTCTATTTGGGTGAGTGCGTCTGCGGGGACAGGAAAAACCAAGGTTCTTACGGATCGTGTGCTGCGGCTTTTGCTGCCGCGTTTTGACGGGCGTGCTGGGACGCCGACGGGGCGAATATTGTGTTTGACTTTTACGAAGGCGGCCGCCAATGAGATGGCGTTGCGTGTACAGAATATTTTAAGTCGTTGGACAATATTGCCAGAGGAAGATCTGCGTGCTGCGCTTGATACCTTAATGGGTTATGCTGCAACAGACCTGCAATATGGCGCTGCACGGAAATTGTTTGCTGAGAATATTGATAGCTCTGGCGGTTTGCGCATTATGACGATTCATTCTTTTTGCCAGTCTGTGCTTGGGCGTTTTCCACTGGAGTCAAGTTTGTCACCTTATTTTACTGTTCTGGATGAAGGACAGGCATTGACGTTGCTTAAGGATGCGCAGGCGGACGTGCTCAAGGTTTTGCAATCGGATGAGATGGTTGGATCAGCTTTGTCACAGGCGATGTATAGCTTGCTTTCAGATATGGAAGAGGCCCGTTTCCTGTCGTTGATTATGCAGATGAGTTCTGAGAGAACTCAATTGGGCGTTCTGATGAAGCGATATGGCAGTGTTGAGGGAGTTTATGCTGCACTTTGTGCGTTTTATTCGATTCCTTTTGATCTTGATGAAGGTGTTTCGTTAGATGATGTCTGTGCTAAAGCGAGTGAGGCGGGATTGCGGCATGCTGCGGAGGCTTTATTGCAAGATACGGGTAAAAATTGTCCTGTTTATGGGCAGGTTATTATAAATTGGCTTGAGTCTTCAACGGAGGATAGGAAGGCGCAATTTAATGCTTATCAGTCTGTTTTCCTTACGGCGAAGGGAGAGCCGCGTATTGCCGGATTTCCTACGAAGAGGGTCAAGGAGATTGATCCTAACAGTGAGGATGTGATTCGCTTGGAATCATTGCGTTTAGAGAGTTATCTGGAAACGAAGAAATGTGTTCGTTCTGCGTCTATGACGCGGGATTTACTCTTGGTTGGAACAGAGATCCTTGGGCGTTATGATGATCTTAAAAAACAACAGGGGGTTTTGGATTTTGATGATCTAGTGATTCGCACTATGGATTTGCTGAAGGGCCAAAGCGCGTGGGTCATGTATAAGCTGGATGAGGGGCTTGACCATATTCTTGTTGATGAGGCGCAAGACACTAATCCTGAACAATGGGGAATTATTGAGGCGCTTTGCCAGGAGTTTTTTGATGGGTATGGTGCGCGGGGCGATGTTTTACGCACTTCTTTTACGGTAGGGGATGTGAAGCAGTCAATTTACAGTTTTCAACGCGCCGCGCCAGCAGAATTCCGCCGCGTTCAAAATGTTTTGGATCAACGCATAAAAAATTCTGGTCAAAAAAATGATGTTGTTGCGCTTGAAACTTCTTTTAGGACAACTGAAAGTGTGTTGCGTGTGGTTGACGGAGTTTTTGCAGATCATGGTTTAAATGCTGCTGTTGGTGGCGGAGATATACAGCATATTTCTTTCCGAAAGGGGCAGGCGGGTCGCGTTGAGCTGTGGCCTTTATTTGAGACGGAAAAGAAGGAGGTGCGTGACCCGTGGGCTGCGCCGATCAGGGTTGCGGACCATAAAAGTGCGTCGGCTCAGCTTGCAGAGCATATTGCCTCAAACATACGAAACTGGTTGGATCGTAGTGATGTTTTGGAGTCCTGTGGGCGTGCTATAGAGCCAGGTGATATTATGATTCTTGTGCGATCCCGAAATGCGTTTGTAGAGCAAATCATGCGTGCGTTGAAACAGCTTAAGGTTCCGGTTGCCGGTTCAGATCGTATGATCCTTGGCGAACAGTTGGCGGTTCAAGATTTGATTGTTGTGGCCCGTTTTTGCCTTTTACCTGAGGATGATTTGAGCTTGGCGGAAGTCTTAAAATCTCCTTTTATTGGCTTGGATGAAGATGACATCTTCGCACTTTGTTATGCACGTAAAGGAAGTCTGTGGCAGGAGATTTGCAATTTTGATTGCGCTCGTTTGAATGGTCTTGGGGTGCGCCTGATTGAAGCTGAAAGACTGGAGCATATCCGTATTTATCTTGCTGCGTTGATTGGCCGCGTTCGGCAAATGAATGTTTATGAGTTCTTTAGTTATCTTTTGACGCAACCTTGTCCTGTGAATGAGCATTCAGGGTTTAATGCCCTAAAATGCCGGTTGGGCGCAGATGTGATTGATCCGGTTGAGGAGTTTTTAAATGAGGCACTTACGTTCGGTTATGATTCTTTGGACCATATGCAGTTGTTCTTGGAGTATCAAAATAACAGTCATACTCAGATCAAGCGTGAAATGGAAGAGGCAGGCGATAATGTTCGTATTATGACTGTTCATGGATCAAAGGGTTTGCAAGCGCCTATTGTAATTTTGCCTGATACAATATTGAGCACAACAATGAAAAAGCCGGGGCGTTTTTTATGGCCTCATAAAACTGGTCTCGATTTTCCGCTTTATTCAGGGCGCAATGATGATGACCCGACGGCGTATTCTGAGATATATAAAGATTGCGAGGCATTAGATGAAGATGAATATTACAGGCTTCTTTATGTTGCAATGACTCGTGCGGAGGATCGTCTTTATGTTTGTGGCCATGTTGGTTTGAGAAAGGAGAAGGATTATTCCTGGTATCATCAGGTGCGGCGCGCTATGGAGGCAGATGATGATTGCATTATTTTAGAAGACGGAACCTTAAGGGTTGAGAATTCTCAAGATGCCGAGCCTGATAGAAAAAGCTCGCTTAAAAAGCAGGATGTCGATTTGATGGAGTTGCCAGTATGGGCGAAGTGTATTGCACAAGAGGAGCCAATGCCCCCTCGGCCGCTTGTTCCGTCTCAGCCCCTTTTGGAAGAGAGTGAAGTGGTTTTATCTCCTTTGATAGCGGGCAGCCAAAAGAGATTTAAACGTGGGAATATTACTCACAAGTTGCTTCAGTTTTTGCCTGATTTTGATGAGAGTGTGCAAGAAAATGCTGCGCAAAAATTTGTGCAAAAGCATGCTGGGGATCTTTCGGATATGTTGCAGGACAACATTGTGCGGGAGGTTATGGGTATTTTGCAGCATGATGATTATGCACCGTTTTTTGCGAAGGGCTCGATTGCAGAGGTTTCTGTGACGGGCTTGATGGATGATGGGCGCATTGTAAGTGGACAAATTGATCGTTTAATTGTGACAGATGACGAGGTCTGGATTTTGGATTACAAATCAAATCGTCCACCTCCAGAAAACCCTAAAGATGTTCAGGCCGTTTATAAAAAGCAACTGATTGCTTATCGTGATTCGATTGTCCAAATATATAAGGGACGATCCGTCCATTGTGCTCTGCTTTGGACGGATGGCCCGCGATTTATGATTATGGACGATTTTTTGGATATTTAAATTTTTTCGGATAGCCAATCGGACAGCTGTGATTTTGGCATGCCGCCAACGCGTGTATCGATCACTTTACCGCCTTTGAACAGCATGAGTGTTGGAACGCCTCGTAGGCCGTATTTT
>CAYGSA010000035.1:0-1878 GCA_964352375.1 uncultured Micavibrio sp. | reverse complement strand
GTATTTTGTTGGCGTTTCGGGTGCGTCTTCAATGTTCATTTTAACGACTTTAAGCTTACCGCTCATTTCCCCAGCGATTTCCTCGACGATAGGTAGTAGGGTTTTGCATGGGCCACACCATTCTGCCCAAAAATCAACGAGGACGGGTTCGCTGGAACTGATGACTTCGGTTTCAAAATCTGTGTCTGTTACGGATTGGAGTGACATGGCTTTTTCCTTATACTTTACGAATAGATACATTAAATATGAGCAAGTCTTGCGATTCGTCAAGAGTTTGCTGATAATGAATTATTCATTTGTAAAATAGGAGCGGTTACACATGGCATATGATGAGAATAACATTTTTGCAAAAATTTTGCGTGGAGAAATACCGTGTGACAAGATTTACGAGGACGATCATGTGCTTGCGTTTAGGGATATTGCGCCGCAGGCGGCCATTCATGTTCTTGTTATTCCAAAAGGCGCGTATGTTTCTATCGAAGATTTTGGTCGTGATGGACGTGATGAGGAGGTTAAAGCGTTTTTTAGCGCTGTTGCTAGGATTGCAGATGAGCAAGGGTTAACGCAGCAGGGATTTCGCTCTATTATGAATACGGGTCATTTTGGCGGGCAAGAGGTTCCGCATTTTCATATGCATTTACTAGGCGGAGAGAAGCTTGGGGCTATGCTTGGTTCATGATTCTCTTTTGCGTCTGAACGGGGAACATTATGATATTATTTATTTGGGCTACTTGCTCGGTTTCCAGATTATCTAACATGGCTTGGAGTTCGTCGATAATGATGATTTGTGCTTGAAGTTGGGTGTCCAAAATTGTCAGGATTTCATAGATTTTTGGTGCTGTGACTTCGAATGAAAGCATGCAGAGTGATAGTAGATCCAGAAAGCCTTCAAGGTCTTCGGCGATTTCACTAACCATTTCGTTTTGGGTTTCGGCCCATAGCTCTGGGTTTTCTTGGAATAGGTCATCACGTGCGCTGTAGCGTTCGATCAGGCGGTCACATTCAAGATGAAGGAAGGCGAGGTCTGTTGCCGCAACGTTTTGATAGGCTGCGATTTCTTGCATTGTGAATGCCGCGGCGAGGAGGGCGTCTTCGGCGCTGTAATCGCTGAGCATCTCGTGGAGTGCGTAGGTTGACTCAGCGTTTGCGGCTAAGTTTGTTGTTAGCAGATCGCGCACGATGAGCGGCATTTGTAACCTGTTCTTGAGTGATGCGCGTGTTTGATTTGATTGTGCCATGATGGCCTCCTGATCAGTTGTTCTGTGATCCTGTTTAAAGCGTAAATCTGAACAAACTCTTAACAGGGTGAAGGTTTTGTGATTTTATGCAATTTCAGTGTGTGCAAATTATTTATGGGGGATAAGATGTTTGAAAACTTTATGCGTTTTACAATTTTGTTTTTTGGTCATTTATGTATTGTGATTTTTTTGGCTTCTGTTCTTCTTAGTCTTTATGCCTGTCCTTGGTGGTCATGTAAAGGTGAGGGTGCTGCGGCTGGTTTATTGCCTTTTATTACATTTTTTACGGTATTACCTGCAGGTATCTTTATGAAGTGTGCTAGTTCCATTAAAGATTCAGGGCTTATTCTTTTGACGTTTTTGGTTGTATTGATACCAATTCGTTTTGTTGTTACGCCTTTGTTTGAAATTTTAAATTCTAACGATACAGAAGGAATATATTTGGTGTTAATGATTATCTTTTTAACAATAATTTGGACTTTTATAAGTGTTTATCGAAAACCTCTAATGTCTTTTGAAGGTTAATAAATGGTCGCCAGAGTCAACACAGTCTCGTTCCAAGGCATAGACGTCAAAGCCGTAGACGTACAGGTGCAGCTTTCGAATGGGTTGCCGGCGTTTAATATAGTTGGGCTTCCTG
>CAYGSA010000034.1:0-15591 GCA_964352375.1 uncultured Micavibrio sp. | reverse complement strand
AACTGCCCTTCTCCGCGATAATCAACGTGCGCTCAAACTGCCCTGTGTTCAGCTCGTTAATGCGGAAATAGGTCGAAAGCTCCATCGGGCATCGCACGCCCTCGGGGATATACACAAATGACCCGTCCGTAAACACCGCACTGTTCAGACACGCATGCTTGTTATCAGAATACGGCACAACGCTGCCCATATATTTCTTAATTAACTCAGGATGCTCACGAATAGCATCAGAGATCGAACAGAAAATCACACCATGGCTGGCAAGCTCTTTCTTAAACGTCGTCGCAACAGACACAGAATCAAACACCGCATCAACCGCAACCGGCGTGCGCTTTTGAACGCCCGCAAGAATTTCCTGCTCCCGCAGAGGAATCCCAAGCTTCTCATATGTCTCAAGCAAGATAGGATCAACATCATCCAACGTCTCCGGCATATCTTCCATCGATTTCGGCGCGGCGTAGTAATATGAATCCTGATAATCAATCGGCGGAAAATCAACCTTCGCCCATTTCGGCTCAGGCATTTTCAACCAGTGATTATAGGCCTTTAAGCGCTTTTCCAGCATCCATTCAGGCTCTTTCTTCTTCGCCGAAATAAACCGCACAATATCCTCGCTCAAGCCCTTCGGTGCTTTATCCGTTTCAATATCCGTAGAGAATCCCGCGGCATACTTGCCCGCCATTTCCTCAACTTGTGCAATTGTCTCTTCAGTTGCGACCATGATTTATCCTCTCATGTCATTTAATGTTACAGTTTCCAGCGCCCCGCGGATCGCCGCATTTACACCATCCCAACGCCCACGAACCCCGCACGAGCCAGCAAGAGAACAATCAGGCTCCGCGCCATCGGTGCAGGCCGTCACACTGACAGGCCCATCCACAACGCGGATAATCTCTTCTAACGTAATGTCTGATACACCGCGGCTAAGCGAATATCCACCGTTAATCCCACGCGTAGAGGAGATAATGTCCCCGCGGGTTAAAATCTTCAAAACTTTCGAAACAGTAGGCTCCGCCAATCGCGTGCGCTCCGCCAGCGCAGATGTCGTCGAAAGCGCGTCAGGATCCTCGGCCATAACAGCCAAAATCACTACCGCATAATCCGCCATTTTTGATATTCTAATCATTAAAAATGACCCCTTAAGTTATTGAGAATAAATCTCAATATCAATACAGTACAAACTTAGTACTATATATCACATTTTAGGGAATCAGATGCAAGGGATAAATCTATTTCGTCGCCGTAAAGCGAATGTCAGAAAACTTCTCTTCCGCGTCCTGTAAATGCCACGCATTACGCGCCATAAACACAGGGTCATCATCATGATCAAGCGCGATCGCCGTTTGGTTCGCATCAATAAAAGCCTTGAGCTTGCCCGCGTCATCACAAGACACCCAGCGCGCCGTATAAAGCGACGTCGCCTCAAACTTCACTGGAATTTCATATTCCGTACGAATACGATCACGCAGCACATCAAACTGCAACGGCCCAACAACACCAACAACCCAATCAGGGTCACTATAAGGCTTAAACACCTTTGCCGCGCCTTCCTCAGCCAGCTGCACCAGCGCCTTCCCCAAATGCTTGGCCTTCAGCGGATCTTCCGCCCGTGCACGTTGCATATATTCAGGCGCAAAGCTGGGAATACCCGTAAAAACCAAATCTTCCCCCTCAGTGAGCGCATCGCCAATCCGAAGACCACCATAATTCGGAAGACCTATTATATCGCCGGCATATGCCTCATCAGCAGACGCACGGTCTTGCGCCAAAAACAATTGCGGCGAATGCATTGTCAAAGTCTTACCTGAGCGCACATGCTTAAGCTTCATCCCCTTACGGAACTGACCCGAACAAATCCGCGTAAAAGCGATGCGATCACGATGCTTAGGGTCCATATTTGCTTGAATTTTAAAAATAAACCCCGTAACTTTTGGCTCTTCTGGATCAATATCACGCTCCTCTGTCGGTTGATGACGCGGCGATGGCGCAAACTTTGCAAGACCACCCAGCAATTCCCGTACACCGAAATTATTCACGGCACTCCCGAAAAACACCGGAGTCATGCCACCACTCAGATAACTATCCAAATCAAACGCAGGAAAAACCCCACGCACCATCTCCACATCTTCGCGCAACTTTGCAGCCTGTACCGCAGGAATCAATTTATCAATTTTAGGGTCATCCAAACCAGAACATTCAACCGCCTGCATCAAGGCTTCCCCCTTACTGCGATCAAACAGCACAAGCTTATCTTCAAGCAGATTATAGCACCCCTTAAAATCATGCCCCATACCAATCGGCCAACTGGCGGGCACAATTTCAAGCGCTAACTTCTGCTCAACCTCGTCCAACAAATCAAAAGGGTCTAGCCCTTCACGGTCCATTTTATTGATAAAGGTAATTATCGGAATATCACGCAGACGACACACCTCAAACAGCTTAAGAGTTTGCGTCTCTATACCCTTCGCGCAATCAAGCACCATAATCGCACTATCTACTGCCGTAAGAGTTCTGTAAGTATCCTCGGAAAAATCCTCATGACCAGGCGTATCAAGAAGGTTATAAGTAATCCCCTCATTGACGAACGTCATAACAGAAGACGCAACAGAAATCCCTCTCTCTTGCTCAACCTTCATCCAGTCAGAGCGCGCACGGCGACGCTCTCCCTTGGCCTTTACAGCACCGGCAAGCTCAATCGCTCCTCCAAAAAGCAAAAGCTTTTCAGTCAGCGTCGTCTTACCCGCATCCGGATGCGAAATAATACCGAACGTACGGCGATTTTGAATAACGCTAGAGAGGTGAGACATAAATTATAAATTTCTTTGCACAGCGCGGCTGCCTGCAGAGATATCTTCACCAATACCCTCAATCGTAGAACACGCACCAAGAGATACCGTCACAACAGCCAACAAAAAGAGCTTTTTCATCTAAATTGCCTTTCCTTCAAAGGGGTTTTGCATCTGCGTATCCTCAATTTCAATAACCCAAAGATCAGGATCACGCGATCTTGCGCGCTCAATATACGCATCCGCCTCATCTTCTTCAACCTGTTCTTTCCCCAATACACGCATCCACCCCAAATCACCCTCTAAATCACGCTGCTGTATAAGCAATTTACACGCTCCATGTAACCCATTTAACTTTAAAAGGATAACACCTGAATTCTTTTCCCCGCGCTGCTGAATATAATAAAAAACCCCTCTATCATTAAGGGGCTTTAACTGCGCATCTATCCATAGGTGGACTGGTAAACGACTATCACTCAATGCAGGCTCCCTTGATTAATCCAACGCTCAACCGTCAAACATTGATCTTCTTTGCTATCCTCTGGATGGTGATACCCATAAACAATACGCGCAGCATCCAGAGCAAAGCTCTGCGGCACACCAGATTTTCTTAGGCTCCCATAAGCACGCATAACCGCACCATAACATTTACAATCTTTAGGCTCTCTGACACCTTCTTGGACAGGAATATGACACGACATTACTTTTTACCCTTCTTGATTTTCTTCCCATACAACTCAAGACGATGATCCACCAAATCATAACCCAAATCTTTAGCAATCTGCACCTTGAGCCGCTCCATCTCTTCATTCTGGAATTCAATAACCTTGCCTGTTTCAAGATCAACCAAATGATGATGATGGTCCCAATTGAGTTCATAACGGGAATACCCCTCCTGAAACTCGTGACGAATAACAAGATCAAGTTCATCAAGCAAACTTAGAGTACGGTATACCGTCGCAATACTGACAGATTTATCAATTTTTCTCGCACGATCATAAACATCCTCAACAGAAGGATGATCATCCGATTCACCCAACACTTTGAGGATAGTCTTTCTCTGCCCGGTCATTTTCAAACCAGCCTCAACACAGCGTTGCTCAAGATCAGACACAATCATACTCCCATATGTTAACAATATAATATCATCATAAAGAGCACATAAGTTTGGTCAAGCTATTTAGTAAAAACTAAAAAATGATCCTTGGACTGGGAAGAGTAAAACTTGCAGTAGTACCAACACCAACTTTTGATTTAATTAAGAATTTTCCACCGTGCATCTCGACCATGGCCTTCGCAAGAGGTAAACCAAGCCCCGTCCCCTGATTATGAATATGCCGCTGATCAGGGTTGTCATCAACCTGCCCAAATGGCTCAAGCGCTTTGGCGATCTTATCTTCTGCAATCCCAACACCACAATCTATGACAGAAATAATCAGCCCCTTATTCTTAGGCGCACGTTTTGCGTTCACCTTAATCTCCGATCCTGCAGGCGAAAATTTAATAGCATTCGAAACCAGGTTAATAAGAACCTGCCTAATCAACCTGTAATCTGCAAACACCAGCGGCAAACCATCTTCTATATCAATAACAAGCTCAATGTTACTTGCAAAAACACGTGAACTGACCATACGGCAAACAGAAGAAATAATGTCACCAATATCAAAATTTTCTTCAATCAGCTCCAAACGTCCCGCCTCAATCTTGGACATATCAAGAACTTCATTGATAATATCCAGCAAATGCCCTGCGCTCATATGAATGTCTTCAAGATACTCTTGATATTTCTCATTTCCGACTGCACCAAAGGTGCCCTTAATCATAAGCTCAGAAAACCCTATTATCGCATTCAACGGTGTCCGCAATTCATGGCTCATATTCGCAAGAAAATTTGATTTCGAACGATTAGAAGAATCTGCCTGATTCCTCGCAACTTTGAAAGACTCCTCCATCTGCTTACGCAAAGTGATATCCATTACAGTAGAAATAAGAAACTTACGGTTTTGACTAAGATTCAGCGTCGCAGACGTAAACAGAACATTCGCAACCCCGCCATCCTTTCGCATGACCTTCGTTTCACCGCTGCTACGCATATCCACGCTCATAAACTTCTTGTGATTAACGCGCATCCGCTCACGATCATCTTCGGCAATCAATGAAACAAAACTATCCCCCACAATATCATCACGCGACCAACCATAAGTCCTAAGAAAACTATCATTCACTCGCACAACTTTACCGACAGCGTCTGAAACAATAATCCCGACCTCACTCACTTCAAAAACCGAAGCCAGAAACGATACAGCATCATCACGCTCGCGCTGCAGCAATGAATGCTGGCGGCTATCAAGCTGACCAATCACATCAAGATAAACAACATCACCAGCACTATCAGTAACAGGACTAACCCAAAAACTAAAAAGTTCAGAAGAGTCATTAACATCTGTGATCACAGACTGAACTGAAACAATTCTTTTTCGAGAAACACATACCTGAAAAGATTGCTCAAAATGCCGCGCCGTTTCAGCCGCCATAAAATCAACCACTTTCGCACCAACAATATGAAGGCGCGCCGCATCAAAATACCGAACAGCCGCATCATTCACATATAAGACATTAGCTGCCAAACGATCCTCTAAACTAACAATAAATCGAGGCATTGGAATGCTGTTCAAGAAAGTATGAAAAACATCTTCAGTAATTTTCATAAGATAAACACACTGCAGCAATAATAAAAAACTTATTTGCCGTCCTGAACATAACGCTGCAAAGGGCTAAGCTCATGATATTTCAATATGGTATCAACATCTTTATCGACAAAATTCACAAGATCATCTCGCAAATTCGAAATCAAATCATGGGGCTTGTCTTTCGTTGTCGGCTCAACAATGCAGCAAGACATACTAAGAAGACTCTCACCTCGCTCCGGAATATCCACCATAATTTTTTGATACTCAAGCTCGCGCTTCAAACGCTCCAGAGCAGCAATCCCCCCCGAAACATCAGCTTGTTTCAAACAAAGTGAAAATTCATCATTCCCAAGATAATAAGCATCATCAAAAGAACGGATACTAATTTTAATTAAACCTGAAATAAGCTTAACATACCCATCGACCTCAGATTTCTGAACTCCTTTTTTAACGAGTTCAAAATTGTCGATTCTGGCAAGCGCAACACAGAAACTCTTCCCCTGACGCTCCAAACGGTCAAGCTCCCGCTTCACGTCAATACTGAACATCGCTTCACTTCTAAGCCCCGTCAGGGAGTCATAGCCGCTACCTTCAATAACAAGATCTTTTTCCAAACGCCTCACATGGTGCACAAATTCCTCATAAAGCGTAACAAAACTTCTAAACTCAGCCCATTCAGGCTGGACACCACGAGCTTTCACTCCATGCACCAAAATATCAGATTTTTTAACTAAATCCTGATGAAGTGTTGTCAAATTCTCAATAACTTCCGTCTGAATAGAACCTGAACGATTTGAATCCACAACCCACTGCGCGAACGATGTGGGTCTTTTGCCTTCTGGAGATTCCGAAACTTGATCAGGGTAAAATAAAAACTGCATGACATACAAAAACCAGTCACCATGCTCCTCAAGAACCGGTAACAGCCTATTCCAATTTTCATTTTCTTCATATTTTAGGGGCATAGCTGCTCAAATCCTTATCCCTGATGTACTAAATATTACACAAAACTACTTAAGCAAGAGTTAAATATAACACACTCTAGGCGATATTCCCCAACCATTCTTTTTGCAGCACATCAAGTGTCCCCGCCTGAATGGCACCGCGTACCTCACGCATCAACATGTTAATCGTTGCAATGTTATGCTGCGCCAAAATTTGCGTCGCTAAAAGCTCATCCGCCTTAAGCAAATGATGAATATAAGCCTTGGAAAATTGAGACGACGCCGCAATACCGATATTTGAATCAAGTGGTGTTTCATCCGTGCGGTAACGCGCATTCTTTAGATTAATCGTCTCTTTTTGTTCACCCTTGACATAAGCACTCCCATGACGTGCCAGACGCGTCGGAATAACACAATCAAAAGTATCAATTCCAAGCCTGACAAAACGAAAAACATCTTTAATCTGCCCAATCCCTAAAAAATGAACAGGCCGCTCTGGATGGATATGCGGCACGGATGCCGCCACAACATCATACATTTCTTGATCAGTGCCCCCCAAACATCCACCAATCGCTGTTCCAAAAAACGCACGATCCGCCGTATACTCCGCCGAAAATTTACGCAAATCGGAATAAACACCACCTTGCACAATCCCGTAAACCGCCTGCGCGTGCGTGTCGTGGCGCTCAAATTCGGCCAAACATCTATCTCCCCAGCGAATAGACATCTCCATAGAACGCGCCGTATAATCCTTATCAACATGATACGGCGTACATTCATCAAATTGCATCAGTAAATCCGCCCCTAATTTACGTTGTATCTCCATCGCATATTCAGGAGTAAGCTTAATAACTGTACCATCAATATAAGATTTAAACGTGCAGCCCTCTTCCGTAATCGAGAGTAAATTCTTATTCTCATGCCCCTGCTTGGCCTTACCTTTAATCTCATTCGCCATCGTCCCCTCCCCCAAAGAGAACACCTGAAACCCGCCACTATCGGTCAGCATAGGACCATTCCAATTCATAAATTTATGCAAACCACCCATCTGCTCAATCAAATCCGCCCCCGGCTGAAGCATAAGATGATATGTATTAGAGAGAATAATATCCGTCTGCGCCTCAACCAACTGATCGGGCGAGACATTTTTAACTGTCGCCTTCGTCCCACAGAAAATATAATTTGGTGTTTCAATCGCACCATGCGGAGTATGCAAAACACCAGTCCGTGCGCCTGATTTTTCATCTTGCGTCGAGATTTCAAAAGAAAAATTTGGATAATTCAACATAATCGCATGTTCCTGGCATACAAAAACCCGCCCGTAAAATAACAGAGCGGGTTATTCGCAAAATAAAAAGATTTCAGGCTGTTTTTGCCAACGCCGCTTCAACTTGAACCTTAACGGGCTGCAAAGCAGGATCAAGTTTGCTTTTGGCCGTGCCTCTTAAAAACGCATCAAAACCGCCCTTATGCTCAACGGTGCGTAAACCCGCACTTGACGCTTTTACTTTAACCCAGCGGCCCAAGATCTCGCTATAGAGGTTTGTTTCCTGCACACTCGGCAAAAAACGACGTCTTGTCTTGTTTTGTGCGTGAGAAACATTATTTCCACTCATCACGCCTTTTCCTGTAATCATGCAACGACGGCTCATAGCCAAATTCCTTATAATTCATGTGTTATTATCAAACAGATGCGAAACATAATCGAACCGACCGCGCCAAGTCAAGCATTTGTTACGTATTTATATAAGATTAGTTCGTAAGAGGATCAATTACTCATCTTCGCTATCAACAAGATCCAAACGAAAGACAGGCTTGCTTTCATCACGATCAAACTTGGCACCCTCTGTCAGCGCCTCATCTAAAATAGTATTGCTCAAATTCGCACCTGTAAAATCAGCATCACGTAAATCAGCGCCAGTCAAATCAGCATAAGATAAATCAGCATCCCTGAACAAAGCATCTTTAAGCTGCGCCCCTGGCAATTTGGCATACCTCAAACGCCCCTTCGAAAAATCACAAGGGTTGAATTTAGTCGTCCCCCCAGCGCCCAGCATAAGAGCCGTCCCGTCAATCTTGCTCATATCAGCATGAGAAAAATTAGCGCCTTTAAAGGAAGCGCCGCGCAAATCCGCTTCAACAATATCACAATTCCTGAAATCAGCCCCATCAAGCACCGCGCTTTGTAATTTTATCTGATACAAATTCATATCAATAAACTTCGCACCTACCGCCTTAATCGCTGTCATCACTTCCTGCTTGAGCGACCCCAAGAGCCTGAGGTCAACATCGCTCAAGTCAAGCTGCCGCCCCTGCGTCCCACGACTGTTAAGCCATTCACGGTGCTGATCCAGCATTTGCGGCAAAGGCTGAGCAAGGTCACCAACCGCCGTGCCAACATTTTCATCCGTAATCGCATCAGAAAGATCAATTCCCGAAAGCCGAAATCCTTCTATAGACACCCCGGTCAAAAGAGCAGAATGAATATTCGCCCCGGCAAATTGCGTACCATCAATATTCGCATTAGAAAGGTTAGCACCCTCTAGCGAGGCACCACTCAAATCAGCCTGCGACATATTAGCCCCCGCCAAAGTCGCATCCGAAAAATCAGCATGAGACGCCATAGACCCAGCAAGCTTCGCACCACTAAGATTTGCGCCCTTAAAGTTAACCGCCTTTGTCGTTGCACTGAATTCACCATCCTTGGCGATCCCCCCCTGACGCAAATCCGCATTCTCTAAATCCGCATTTTCTAGATTAGCATTCTCAATCCGTGCACCCCGTAAATCAGAACGCACAAACACCGCATTATAAAGATTTGAATAACTTAAATTACATGCATAAAGTGCCGCCTCTTGAAAATTTGCATGAGACAGATCCATACGCTCCATATTGCATCCAGAAAAATGCGCCTGACGCAGATTCTTCCCATTCAACGAAAGTCCGTTCAAATTCGCATTCTCCAAATGCGCCCTACGACCACCAACACGCCCTGTCAAAAAACGATTGTGAAGCCCTACAAGAGCATCAAGCTGATCCTGAGAAATAACCTCAAGGGCGTTTGGGGTGTTTTGAGTATTTTGCATGATGAACGACGATCCTGATCAGATAAACACAACAAAATAATATCACAGATTAGGTTAATAAAACCCTATCTAACTTTTTTTACCAACTCCAGAAAGCTTAAAATCTTAACGTCATACCAACGCGCTTCACCCTGAATTTCATATAAAAGCGATCCATTCGCACCAACAATAAACGTTGTTGGTAAACGTGTCACATTCATAACTTTCTGCAATTCAAGATTATGGTCATTATAATTTGCAAGACTGCTTACCCCTAACCTCTTCGTAAATCCGAACATTTTCTTCAAATTCTGCTCAGAATCAATAGAAACCGCCATCACTTTCCAGCCCCCCTTACGGTTTAAAAATAGATCCAGAGACTGAAGCGCTGGCAGTTCCTTAACACACGGCGCACACCAAGTTGCCCATACATTAAGCACAACATAATCACCACCCGTATTAGACAGATCGACGACCGTTCCACTCGGGCTAACCACTCTGATTTCAGGCATCTTCGTACCGCCATCAAGCCGCTTAAAAGATTTAAACAAACCAGCAACGTCCCGCTCTTGGTTTTGAAGCTTATGATAGCTATGCGCACGGCTCATCCCATAATGAACGCCAAAAATTCCAGCAACCCCAATTAAAATAAAATATTTCTGGAAACCACTTTGAAACTCAGCCATTTACAACATAACTTTTGCAGGTTAAAAAAAACATATGAAACATTGTACCCTCATTCTGCTCTGTGTAAATGCCTTGATTCTGGTTGGCTGCGGGATTAAACCTGCTTATGTCGAACCACCTGCAGGCGCAAAGCACGAGGAATTCCCCAAAACATATCCTGATCCCTACACAAATACCGTGCCTCCCGGCCTAGAGCGCAAATAATGCAAGGCTTTACAGAGAAAAATGGAATCCTGCATTGCGACACAGTGCCTTTAACAAAAATCGCCCAGCAATTCGGCACACCGACCTATATCTACAGCGCGTCCGTCATCCGCCACCAATATAACGCTCTAAAACAGGCTATGGAGCGCGCCTTGCCTGCAAACCGCCAGCCACTTTTCTGCTACGCCTGCAAAGCAAATTCAAATCTCTCAATTCTCTCCATACTCGAAAAACTCGGTGCAGGCCTAGAAATTGTCTCCGAAGGCGAACTCTACCGCGGCCTGAAAGTCGGCTTTACAGGCGAGCGTATAATTTCCACCAGCTTCGGCAAAAACGAAACAGAAATCAAAGCCTGCCTCGAAGCAAACCTGATGCAATTCAACATCGAATCCCCCGATGAACTGGAAAACATTAATAAATGCGCACAAGACCTAAACAAAGTCGCCGATATTGTCTTCCGCCTGAACCCAAATATCTCTGGCGGCGGCCACGGCAAAATATCAACAGGACGCAAAGAAGATAAATTCGGCAACACTGCCGAAGATATCATAAAACTCTTCGCCAAAGCCGAGGCCATGAACAATATCAACCCCGTTGGCGTCTCAATCCACATCGGGTCCCAGGTCATGCAGGCCGAAGCCTTCAAACCGGGATTCGAAAAACTGGCAGACCTCACGCGAAAATTGCGCAAAAACGGCCACAAAGTCACTCATCTCGACATTGGCGGCGGTTTCCCGATTGCTTATAACAACGAAGACCTCCTAGACCTTGACGAATATGCAGGCTGGGTTCGCGATATCATCCTGCCACTCGACACCAAAATCCAAATGGAGCCAGGGCGCTACATGGTCGGAAATGCGGGTGTGCTGCTGACCAAGACCCAATATATAAAACAAACCCCATCCAAAACATTCCTCGTCCTCGACACAGGCATGAACGACCTCATCCGCCCGACCCTCTATGAGGCCTATCACGCCATCCGCCCCGTCAAACCAAATAAAGGTGCAACAAGAAACTATGACGTCGTCGGCCCCATCTGCGAAAGCGGCGATATCTTTGCAAAAAACCGCTCATTACCGCCCATCGAAAAAGACGACCTTATTGTCATTGAGTCAACAGGCGCTTACGGTTTTGCTATGGCCTCAAACTATAACAGCCGCCCCCTCCCCGCAGAAATCATGATCGATGGCGATAAAATCACCCTCGCAGGAAGACGGCAGACACAAGAAGACCTCATCGCACGCGAAACTATTCCTGAAAACTAATCGAATAATATTGTACATCTGCCTATAAAATACGATATTCTATAATCATGCTAGATACGCTCGATCAAGAGAACCGCCCCCTCCTCGCCACGCTTGCCCGCAAGCGTAAACGCACCTTTTTAGTACTCGCCATAAAAACGCTTCAAAATCACATCTGGCGCCCCATATTTTGGATCATGATGTTTTGCGGCTTATGGATGCTGGATATCCCCAACTTCTTCGGCCAGATAACAAGCCTTCTCGCACCCGTGATATTCATCATCGGCATGATTTACCTGCTCAGAAAAGACCTCAAAACCTTTAAACTCCCCCGCGGACGCAGCCTCGACCATGCCCTGGAGCAAAACAGTGCCCTCCCCCGCGGCCAAATCCACCTAATCGAAGACACACTGGTCAACCCAAAGAAAAAAGAAACCAGAGCGCTCTGGGACATCGCCCAGAAAACCGCACTCCTCAGCTTTAAATCGCTAAAACCACCCAAAATAAACCTGTCTCTCGCCCGCCAAGACCCCAGCGCCATCAGGTTTATCGCTGTCCTTCTCTTCATTTCAGGATTCATGGTCTCTGGCTATAACTGGCAAAACAAAATCATAAACGGCCTGATCCCGATCACCCCCTCTTATGTTTTGGGGCAAGGCAAAGTCACAAACCTCTGGATTAAGCCCCCCAACTACACACAACTCCCACAAATCCACGTCATCGGCACAAACACCACAGAACCGATAAATATCCCCGAAGGCAGCACCGTAAAAATCCGCCTGCACAACATATTCGGTCAATCCCTTCCTCCACATTTCCAAGGTCAGAAAATGACCTACCTTGATGAAGGCCTCTACGGCGCAGAAGACATCATAACAGACGGCTCAACTCTGACCGTCACTCAATTTTATATCCCGCGCGCGCGCTGGAATTACAAATACATCCAAGACGCCCCCCCAGAGATAACCCTAGACCAAAAAGAAACACCTGAAGAAGTGCTAACTGAAACGGAAGAGATTCAAGAACAAAATCAATTCGACCCCTACGAAATTGTCGATCGCGGACAGGTTAAATTCCCACTCAAAGTCCTCGACGATTACGGCGTCAAAGACCTGCGCATGACCATGCAAATTGATCCCATGATCGAAGACAAACCGCTCGGCGAGGACGCCAGCGAAACACGCCTCATCATGTCACAACCAAACACCGAATTCAAAATTGCACCTATATATGATATGAACTGGCACACATGGGCCGGACTGCCCGTAACCTTCACCTTCGAAGCCATCGACCACAAAGGACAGATCGCTACACTCGCACCTATATCTCTTATCTTACCCGAACGCGAGTTTGAACACCCGATGGCAAAATCTCTCATCACAATGCGCAAAAAACTGGCATGGAACTATGACAGCCCGCTAGAAGAGATCGCCTATAACCTAGAAACACTCCTGAGTGCACCCGAATACTTCCAAAACAAACCCGCAATCTACCTGGCGATAAAAGTCGCCGCCGCACGCTTATTTTACAACGATAAAGCCCCCGCCGATCAACGTTTAAAAGCAATAAAGGATGTGATCAGCCTCCTCTGGCACACAGCAATCGCAATCGAAGAAGGTAATCTGTCTCTCGCCATGCGCGAACTCCGTGATGCACAACAAGCACTCGAAAACGCCATGCGCAATCCAAACACGCCAGACGATGAAATCTCCGCCCTGATGGATGAGCTGCGCGAGAAAATGAATAATTATTTTGCAGAAATGGCACGTGATATGCAAAAACGAATGCAAAATGGTGAAGAATTCCCCGAATTCTCACCCGAAGACTTCGGCCAGATGATCTCCCCTGACACACTCTCTCAGATGATGGCACAAATAGAACAAGCCTTACGTGACGGCGACGAAACCAAAGCGCAAGAATTAATGTCGCAGCTCCAGCGCATGATGGAAATGATGGACCCATCATCACGCGCGCAACTCCCGCCAGACATGCAAATGATGCAAGACGGCATAAACGAACTCCAACAACTCATCGAAAAGCAAGAAGCCCTGCTAGAGCAAACCCAAACACAAGCAGCACAACAAAGCCGCCAAAAACGACAAGAACTGCGCAGAGCACAACCAAAAGAGCTACAAGACCTAAACGAAATGCTTAAAAATTTCGGCTTCGACAGCCTCCCCCCACCGCCGGACTCTCAAGAAGTCGAAAAAGCTGAAAAAAACGAACAGAAACAATCAAAATCTAGCGACAAAAGTCAAATCGAATCCGAGACTGAAGGCAACAAAACAGAGCAAGAAGCCCTGCGCTTCGTACTCGGCCAACTCATGCTCGAAGCCGCTGAAAAGATCGACGAAGTCCCTGAATCTTTAGGTAAGGCAGAAATAGAGATGCGCGGCTCATCTGAAAATCTCGGAAACAATAACCCAAATGGGTCAATCCCTCATCAAGAACAAGCAATCGAATATCTTAAAGAAGGCCAAGAGCAGCTCTCGCAACAATTCCGCCAACGCATGCAACAAATGATCGGTATAGCTCTCAGTGGTGGTCAACAGCGCTATGATCCGCTTGGTCGTCCTTATGGTGGGGATCAGAATGACGGTCAGAACCATGGAACGCAGGTTGAGGTTCCTGATGAGGCAAAGAAGAAGCGGGTAGATGAGATTCTCCGTGAACTTCGCGAACGCTCTGGTGATCGCTCTCGCCCTGATGATGAACTTCAATATTATCGTCGCCTGCTGCGTCAATTCTAAACGGCAAAACAAAACGGACATTTACAGACCCTTCCGCACCAATTGACGGGTGCTGCGCCTCAAAATGCACAGTCTCTTCTCCGCCCACAAACTCCTGCGGCGCAGGAATAAACCACGTCGTAAGAACATCCTCCTGCGCATCCAGCACCGCCAGCTCCAGCGGGAAAAGATCAAACTGCTCCCGCGATAAATTCGTAATATTACCCTTAACTCTTAAGATTTTCCCATCATCCTGAACAACCACCTGATCAAAGGTCAGCGCATCTCCCGGCAAGGCCATCCCCATTCCAAACAAACCATAAAAGGCCGCCATAGACGGGTTCTCACGCATGATCGAAGCATAATTAACCATATAATAAGACAAAGTCAGCAAAAACACACTAAACACAAGCCCGTAACTCGCCACCTTATGTGCACGCGCTACATTCGAAACAGGGAAAATAGCCTTATCATCAGAAAGAGTATGAGCGCTGCCCCCGTCTTCCTTACCTTCACCCTCCTCCTGATCATCATCCTCATTCGACCCAGAAAGCTCTTCTTCCAATTTAACCGTTTGCGCTTCCAATTGCGCCTCCAGCCAATCAGGGTCAGGCTCTTGAAACCAGACCTCCGCGCAAGAAGAACATTTCACCTTACGCCCTTCCGCGCCTAAAGCTTCACTATCAACATTAAATTGACTATAACAATTGGGACAACTCAGAATCATTTTATCTTGGCTCTTCTCTTCTTGGCCTCAGTTTAGTAAAAAAGGAGATACTATGCACACGCATAACGCAGGAGTTATAAAATGTACCACAAAAAACATGGCTTTTTACTGTTTTTTTTCGTTTTCCTCGCAGGTCAAAGTCATGCACAACAGATGGTATGCGAAATAAAAGACCGCCCCTGTATATTAAAGCAAATCACACAAACGGCAGACGAAATCAATAACACCGCCTGGAAAGATCAAACATTGCGCGAAGTTGCCAAAACATATGCAGCCGACGGAATGCTCAATGACGCCCTCGCACTGATCGAAAAAATACAAACGCCAGACACCAAAGCGCTTACTATTCGCGGCATCGGAATGGCCCTCGCCGAACACAACCACACACAAGAGCAATTGAACGACATGTTCGGCAAACTACGAATCGAGGCCGAAAAAATAGACGACCCGCCCTCGTACGCGATCGCGCTGACCTACATCGGCATGAGTCTGGCCTTGGCCAACGACAATGAGGG
>CAYGSA010000033.1:0-16239 GCA_964352375.1 uncultured Micavibrio sp. | reverse complement strand
CTGCTCCTTCGCCCGATCAATAAACGCAAGATACTGCCGCACCAATTGAAGAATTGAAATCTGAATCAAATCAACTTTTTGATTTTTCGACAACTCCAGCAAAACATCAATCGGCCCCTCATACCCATCAATGTTAAGCAACAGCTTATCAACCTCATCATCAAGCGGGGCATTATCCTGAACCACAACATTGGCGCTCATGCCAGCTGCCCCCGATAACCTGCAGCATTCTTCAAACGCGACAACGCCTCTGCACTCATCTGCGGCAAATTCTCCGCCAGATCTTCCATTTTCGAAAACTCACCAGCACAATACAAACCCAGATCACAACCAGCCTTAAGCGCCGCATTCGCCTTATCACTGACACTGCCATAACAATCCAGCGCCTTCATATCCAAATCATCACAAATCAACACCCCGTCAAAACCGATCTCACTGCGGATCACATCTTGAATTACAGACGCAGATAATGAAACAGGATCAACCTTATCAAGCGCAGGATAAGTAATATGAGCCGTCATCGCCCACACCGCAGCGCTCACATCAGACGCAGAAATTTCTTTGAACGGCGCAAAATCGAGCGCGGATAAATCCTGATGCGACGCATCAACGCACGGCAATTCCAAGTGACTATCAGCACATGCACGCCCATGACCCGGAATATGCTTGATAATCGGCGTGATCCCCGCGGCCAAGAAATGACGGCACACTGATAGCCCCAACCGGGCCACAGCAGAAGGATCATCGCAAAACGCCCGATCTCCGACAATGTCATGCGCCCCTTCAAAAAACAGATCAAGTACCGGCGCGCAATTCACATTCACACCAACCTCAACCAACTCCTCCGCCAAACGCAAAGTTTCAAACCGAAGTTCTTCCAACGCCTGTGCCTGATCATCGGCATAAAGATCACCAAAGCGTTTCATCGGGCTATATTTACGCCAATGCGGCGGCTTCAAACGTTGAACGCGCCCGCCTTCTTGGTCAATAAGCACAGGGCATTCCCGACCAACTGCCTCTTTCAAAGACTGAGATAATTTCAAAACCTGATCTGGGCTCTCACAATTCCGCGCAAAAAGGATAAAACCAAACGGATTGCTCGTGCGAAAAAGCGAAGCCTCAGCCTCGCTTAACATCATCCCCTCAACCGAAAATATACAGGGCAGCGCACCATCCGCGCCGCCAGAGAAATCATTATTTAACAACCAAACATCCCCCTGGTTTATTCGCCGCCTTCAAAGAACGACACACCTTATCCGCAGAATCCTTACTCATTGGCCCTGCCTGAATGCGGTAAAACGTACCAGAGTTAAGGCTCGCCTGCTGCACACGATAACCAACACCATCCAGCGCATTATATGTCTTCTGCATTTTCATCCATTCAGACGGCGCGCGCGAATTATCTTTAATACTCGCAAGCTGCACATAGTAATCACCTGGGGCAATCGCAATAGCAGCCTTAGGAGAGGCGGCGCCCGCCGAGGGTTCAATACCAGCAACCTGATCAGCTGATGTGCTATTCAAAACATTACGAACAAAATCCAGTGTTTCTGGTGACTGTCCCGGCGCATGCATTTTTTTATAATTCGGCTTCATTGCAACGGCCGCCAATGCGACTTGCTGCTCAAACTTTGAACCTTCTTGTATTTCAGACGAACCAATCTTTTGCAAAACTTGAGCAGCAGCCTGCGCATCAAGCGATTCAGACGGAACAACTTCTATCACAGGCGATGGAGGCTCTTTTAACTCTGATACTGTTTCAACTTGCTCAAGAGACGTCGATAAATCTTGCTCATTCCCTACACCTACTGGAGGTGCATCAAAATATTCATCCTTGGGCTGGCTCATCGCCATTTCAATCGCATCGTCCTTCATGACAAGCGGCACTGACTTGCTGCGTGACAATAAATTCTCAACACCTGCAGGCTCAGAGCGAGATAAAATAGTACTTTGAGAGTTTGGAATATCCATCCCACCACGTTCAACGGGGGCGCGTTTCATCGGACTCAAATCCGCCTGAACAATCGGAATCGGCCTCTCGGCCTTTTTATCAGACGGATAGGTCGCAATAACAACCCCAGTAAACATCACTGCCGCCGCCAGCAAAGCAACACTCGCAACAGCAGGGCTTTGTAATTTATGCAGAAAAGATGACCCAGACAGCTTGGATTTATAACCCTTCTGACGCGGCTTTTTTGGCGCCTTTAAGTAATGATCATATCCGTATTGATGAAATTGTTCGTTCTTCCCCATGGTACTCGAATTCCTGTAATAAGCTGCAGCTTGGCCATTGTTGAATATATCTTGAAAATGTATGTAAGAATCTAACGCAAATCCCAATAGAGATCAAACAACTTCTCATGCTCGCGTATAGCATAGCGGTCGGTCATACCTGCAATATAGTCAGCTACAATACGCGCCCTAAGCCCTTCATTCTCTAGCGCCTCCGCCTCTACAACGCGGCGCTGCCAGTTATCAGGAAGCAGCATATAATTCTTGTGGAAAGCTTGAAACAGCTCACCTACAATGCGCTCAACCTTAAGCCAAATGCGGTTAATCGTAAAATGGCGATACATCCGATTATAGAGAAACGCCCTAAGTTTTTGCACTTCCTCGAACATTTCAGGCGAAAAAGCAACGATTTGCATACCGCACAAACGAATATCCTCTGGTGATTCGGGCTTCACCTTCGCCAGATTAGCCTGCGTCTGCATCATGACATCATCAACCATCACCCCGATTAGGTCACGTTTCATTTCTTGAATCAAATAACGCTCTGCAATATCTGGGTAAGCCTTGCGAACACTCTCCACAACTTCTGCAACCAAAGGCATTTCCATCAAATCATCAATACTAAACAAACCGGCGCGTATTCCATCTTCAATGTCGTGGTTATTATAAGCAATATCATCCGACAAAGCCGCCACCTGGGCCTCCATCGAGGCATAAGTACCGGTGCGCATATCCACATTATCTTGCAATTCACGCGCAGCAATATGAAGCTCTCCCTCTATCGGACCATTATGCTTAATCACGCCCTCTAGCGTTTCCCACGTCAAATTCAAACCATTCCACTCAGGATATTTACGCTCCAGCGTCGTCAGCACACGCAAAGACTGGTCATTATGCTCAAACCGCCCATAAGGCTCCATTGCCTCGCGCAAATAAATCTCACCAATATGCGCGAACGGCGTGTGCCCCAAATCATGCGCCAGCGCAATCGTCTCTGCCAAATCCTCATTCACCATCAGCGCCCGCGCAAGGGTGCGCGTAATCTGCGCAACCTCTAACGTATGCGTCAGGCGCGTACGGTAATGATCGCCCTCATGATACACAAAAACCTGCGTCTTGTATTTTAAACGGCGAAACGCACTGGAATGAATAATCCGATCCCGATCCCGCTGAAACGCATTACGATGACGGCTTTCAGGCTCCTCATGCACACGCCCAAGGCTCTCCTCCGGCTTACTCGCATAAGATGCCAGCGGCAAAGCACAATAATTATATGATACTTGTTCCATAGTCCTTGTTCCCTGATTCGATAGGCTATATAATAAGGCATGAGCCTAAACATCGATGACAGCGCGGTAAAGCGCATAAATGAACTAAGAACCGAGCAAGCCAAAGACGCCCTGATGCTTCGAGTACGCGTCGAAGGTGGCGGCTGCTCTGGTTTTCAATACATCCTTAAACTCACCGAGGACAAAAACGATCAAGATGTCGTCTGCGAAGGCACTGTATTAACAGATGCAATTTCCTTAAATTTTCTAGACGGCGCGACCGTCCTGTTCGAAAAAGGGCTCATCGGCTCAGAGTTCAAAATCGACAACCCAAATGCAACAGCAGGCTGCGGTTGCGGAACGTCTTTTTCTGTGATGTAATTCACAGATGAAAATTGTCAGCTGGAACGTCAATTCAATCAAAGCACGCCTAGAGCACGTCAAACGCTACCTCAGCAAAGAATCGCCTGACATTCTGATGCTCCAAGAACTCAAAGGCCTAGAGTTCCCCGCCGAAAAATTTAAATCTCTTGGCTACCATACACACGCCGTCCCGCAAAAAGCCTATAACGGCGTCGCCATCATCTCAAAACACCCCATAAATGTCATACACAGCCACCTGCCCGGCAATGAAAAAGACGAACAAGCGCGCTACATTGAAGCCAATATAAATTCGATACGTGTAATAAATATATACCTGCCCAACGGAAACCCTTCCCCTGGGCCAAAATATGACTACAAACTGGAATGGATGGAACATCTCTACGCGCGCTTAAAACATCTGCGCGATACAGACACCCCCTTTGTCATCGGTGGCGATTTCAACGTCATCCCCGAAAACAAAGACTGCCACAACACAAAAGACTGGCAAGGCGACGCCCTGTTCCGCCCCGAAACGCATGCCGTCTGGCGCAAACTTCTAAACCTTGGCCTTACAGACGCTTTCCGCGTCAATAACAACGCCGCAGAGCAATACACCTTCTGGGATTACCAAGCCGGCGCATGGCAAAAAAACAACGGTATTCGCATTGATCACTTCCTGCTTTCCCCCACACTCGCAGACCGCTTACAAAGCTGTACTATTAACAAAACACCGCGCGGCTGGGACAAGCCATCAGACCACACCCCAATAGAGCTTATCCTTGAATAAACGACTGAACCTCATCCCCCTGATCCTTTTGCAGGCATGCGCCATTAAACCATACACACAATATGACTACCTCGCAAAACAAGGGATAACAAAGCCCACACAAGATCAATTCCCGCATTGCTATCGGTACGGCTGCGACAAAATCGCAGAGGTTACATTCAACAAAGAAGACTGGAAAGCTATAGATATTCTCTTTGAATCCAACAGCACCACACCCAAACAAGAGCGCAGAAAAATATCCCAGGCCATTGGTTTATTTGAAGCAATAGCTGGCGGAAAAACAGGGACAAAATCCGATGTCTATGGAACTTTCAGGGTAACTGGCCCCTATCAGCAAGACTGCATAGATGAAAGCACAAACACAACAATCTATCTCAGCCTGCTCGAACAACGCGGCCATCTAAAGCATTATAGTGTAAAACCTCCTCAATCACGCGTGCCCATACTTCATGCAGGTCGATGGCCCCACCGCACAGCCATAATCGAAGAAAATCAGAGCAAAAATCACTACGCCGTCGATTCATGGTTTCACGACAACGGCTTCCCTGCAGAGGTCGTTCCTTTAAAGCTTTGGAAAAAAGGGTGGAAAGCTGAGGAAAACTTCAGAGCAGGCAGTGCATCACACGCAAGTCAGTGATAGAGTTACATATAATTTTTATTAACCTTTAGTGTAGCACAATGAAATCATATCTCCATGTAAAAGCCGCAATCGCCGCCACTCTTATTCTAGGAGGCTGTATCGCAACAACAATTCCGACACTTCGAACAGAAACCGCTCAACGCATTGCAGCGCCCGCGTGGATGATTAAACGTGACATCCACGCAGCGCCTTATATACTCCGCGCTTATGAACGCATCCACGAACGCGGCGGAGTTGCAAATCTATACATTGAAGGAGACGGCATAGTCGGGAAATACTCAAGCGGAAGAAACGCAGATTTTACCCCTGTAAATCCCGTAGCACTGCATTTGGCCTCAAAGGATAATGCACAAAACTTGATCTATCTCGCAAGACCCTGCCAATATAATGGGCGTATAGAATACCCGCACACCTGCAGTAACGAAGAATGGCAGACAAATCGCTTCTCCCAAGAAGTCATTGAATCTTATAATACCGCCCTCAACGAAATTTCAAGACGCTATGGCATAAAAGGATTCAATATTATTGGATATTCAGGCGGAGCCGCCATAGCAACAATGCTTGCCGGAAGTCGCAGAGATATCTTATCTGTGCGCACAGTGGCCGGAATAATGGATAACACAGCCTACGCCCAAGTTGCGGATGATTTCCCAATCTCAGCCACCAGAAGCGCCACAGAACATGCAAGCGACATCGTCAAAATTCCTCAATATCACTTTGTAGGTGGACAAGACAATACAGTGACCCCATCTGTTCTAAGCACATATCTTCGTGCTATGCCGCCAACAAATTGCGTACAGACTTTGCTCGTACAAGAAGCAGAGCATGAAGCAGGCTGGGTTGATAAATGGCCAGAGCTTCTGAGACTTCCTGTAACATGTAATCAAAGAAACACATCTTTCGTAGAAGAATTAGAACCGCCAATACAAAAGAAAATCCCATCACCTACAGAAGATATTAGATCGTACGACGGCAAAGAAGCACCAGTTAAGCCATAAAATATGTTTTTTGTTGCAATTCTATGCGCAAAAGCAGAAAATAAAATCACACGTAAAAACGGGGTTAACATGCGCAAGCACTTCATACTTTTACTTTGTCTTGTTGGATTGGCAGCTCCCACAAGGCTCCACGCATCTCAAAACTTGATCCACGAAGTAGAAGGATTCTATGAAAAATTTGAAAGCTCAATGAGTGCTGGAGATTACAAAACAACATTAGGCCTGATCGATAAATATGTGGCAAAAGACTTTGCCCACTATGATGACGGAGAATTCACTTACGGCAAAGAAAAGTTCAAAAGCATTGTTTGAGATAACAACTGCGCCGAAATAGGCAACATAGTGAACATCGATATGAAGAGCATCAAATATTCCGAAGAAACTAATGAAATTCTAACCAATTTCATTATAAAACAAGAGTATTTTTCTGATGTCACACAGAACGGCACAACAGAAAAAAAACTCATTCAATCAGTAACACTGGAATGCCACGATAACCTGCGTATCCTTGATGAAAACACAGTAAAACTTTATAAGTGCGACTGCACTATACTTGAAAAAATGCCCATAAAATGAGCGCAGACGACAATTCAAAACGTGACTTTCTCAAAAAGGCAGGAAGCATAGCCCTAGGAGCCGCCGCTGTTGCAAGCGCCCCCTCACTCGCCGCAGCGTCACAACCAAAAGATAGACCATTAGCTGGACAAACAGCCCTCATTACAGGCGCAGCACGGGGCATAGGCGCCACGATAGCCCTAAAACTAGCCGAGCAAGGTGCAAACATTGCCCTCATCGATATCTCGCAACCAGACGCACTAAAAAGAAGCATCTCCTATAAGCTGTCATCACAAGAAGACCTAAACAAAACCTCTGAAAAAATCATCCAAACTGGCGCACGCGCCCTCCCCATAACTGCAGACGTCCGCAGCCGCACCGCCATGAAAAAAGCGGTCGCGCAAACCATAGAAACATTCGGCAGCCTAGATATCGTTATCGCAAACGCGGGCATTGGCGCCGGTGGACAACTTTTCGAATATGAAAACGAAGCCATATTAGAAGATACACTTGATATAAACGTAAATGGCGTTGCCAATATCGCATCCGCCAGCATCCCTCACCTGAAAAAAAGCAAACAAGGCGGCCGCCTGATCGCCATAAGCTCTATATCAGGCAGGCGTGGAGTAAAACATACCGCAAGCTATGCCACCAGCAAATGGGCCGTCATTGGTATGATGAAATCCCTAAGCCTAGAGCTAGGCCCCGAGAATATCCGCGTCAATTGTATCGCTCCAACAGGCGTGAAAACAACCATGTTACTCGGCAATTACACAGAAGGCGGCTGGAGCAGTCAGGCCACAGACACAATGATTCGTCAATATCACAGCCTTCCTGTTGGCCTGCTTGAACCAGAAGACATCGCCAATGCAGCCGCCTTTCTCGTCTCCAAAGACGCAGCCAATATCTCAGGCATCACCCTTGATGTAAATGCAGGAATGTCCGGCGAAATCACAGGATAAAAGCCATGCAGCAAAATGTAAAAGAAACTCTAAGGCGCGGCTTATTTCTAAATTGCCCGAAATGCGGCAAGGGCAAGCTGCTCTTTAACTACATCACCCCACACAAATCCTGCTCAAACTGTCACCTTGATTTCGCACCGCTCCGCGCCGATGACGGCCCCGCATGGGCAACAATAATGATAGCAGGCCACCTGAGCATGCCGTTCGTCTTCGCGCTATTTGATTTCGGCCTGGAATCCGTTTTCCTGATCATCACACTCTCAATCCTGTTCATCACAGCCCTAAGCCTGATCATCCTCCCTCGCGCAAAAGGCATGTTTATGGCCATGATCTGGAACATCAGCACAAAAAAAGCTCCTAAACCGACGCCAGAACAGCTTTAATCGCCGCATCACATTGCGCGAGAATAGGATCAATAATTACCATATCAGTAACATCGGAATCAATCACCAGCGGAAGCTCGGTACAGCCAAGAATTACCGCATCATTACGATTATAATGTGCAAGAATATCTGAGAAACGAGCCTTAAAACTGTCATCCATTTTCCCTGCAGAGATAGCGCTTTGCATTTCCTGAATCTCTAAACGGTCTTTTTCGTGAGGAATCTCAACATTCAAACCAAAAAACTGAAGCCGATCAGCAAAAAAACCATCTTCCATCGTAAATTTCGTACCAAGCAGCAGAACCTTCTTCGCGCCCAAATCAAGGGCTTTTTTCGCACACTCAACAACGATATGAACGACCTGCCCCTCCAGCGCAAGCTCCTGACACTCAACCAAAATATCATACCCCTTATGAAGCGTGTTATTGCAAATCAAAATCAAATCCGGCCCCATACCGTCAAGGCACCTAAGCTCTTCTCCTAAAATATCAGGAATGTTATCCCAGCCATCAGGATAGAGAGACTTTATAGAGTGATAATCAATCGAATAAAGGATAATCTTCGCACTATGATGCCCCCCAAGCGCTTCAGAAACCCTCTGATTTAGATACGTATAATATTGCGGCGTAGACGGCCAACTCGTTCCGCCCAAAAGACCAATGGTTTTCATAGTATTCCCTATTGCGCCGCAAAAACCTTCTTCAAAATATCTGTTGTGCGCTTTGCAGGATTCTCACGAATTGCGGCCTCTTCCTTGGCAACATAAAAGAAAATCCCATCCATCGTTTTATCAACCACATAGCTACGCAAATCTGCTTTAACATCAGGCATATAGGGAAGATTATCATAGTCTTTAATCACTGCGTCGTAGGCCTTTATCGCCCCCGCATCAGACAAGGCGCGCCGCACAATAGGCTCCATTTCTTTCTCAAGATCAGCCCCCATCTTTGAACGCAAATAAGATGTTGCAGAATCATTAGGTCCTCGCAAAATTCTATATGCATCCTCTATGCTCATTTCTGAAATTGCCGCAACAAAGAGTGTCTTAGCCTTGGGAGTAGCAACCTCAGCAGCGCTGTTTAAGCGTGCCTCAAGATCGGCCGTTAAATACGACATCCCAAAACGCCCTAAAACGCGCTCCACTTGTGCAAGACTTGAAGGTAAGGGGATGCGGATATTACTGTCATCAGAAAAACCACCATTTTGGCCAAGCTGCGAAACAACCTGCTCAGTGCCAACGCGCAACGCCTCACGCAAACCTGCGCTAATCTCTCCTTCAGATAAGCCAGCAGGCGTCGTGATAATTTTATCCGTACCCCCCTCAACATTTACTTTAGATCCAACCGCTTTCTTGATACGATCAAAAAAACCTTGCGCATGAGCGCCATCGAATGTGACGAATGACAAAAGAGCAACAAATAAAACGATACGAACTAACACAATATAAAATCCTTTTTTAACACATGACGTAACCAATATTATAGCAATAAGGCGCATAAGCAATGGAAAAAATAACCTTCAAAGGCGGAAACGGAGAAACGCTCTCGGCGCGGCTGGATGTCACAGAACCAAAAGCGTACGCCCTCTTCGCACACTGTTTCACAGGATCAAAAGACATCTACGCCGCCTCCCGCATCGCCAGCAAACTCAAAGAGCACGGCATCGCCGTCCTACGGTTTGACTTCACAGGTCTCGGCAACAGTGAGGGTGACTTCGAAAACACGAATTTCTCCTCCAACATAGAAGACCTTATCGCCGCCGCAGACTTTATGCGCCAAGAACTAGAGGCTCCAAAAATTCTGATCGGGCATTCCCTTGGTGGCTCTGCCGTTCTCGCCGCCGCCAGCCAAATACCAGAATCGAAAGCCATCGTCACATTAGGCTCCCCCGCAGACGTCGCACACGTCGCCCACCACTTCGAACAAGACCGCGCCAAAATCATGACAGAAGGTGAAGCAGACATCTGCCTCGCAGGTCGCCCCTTCAAAATCAAAAAGCAATTTATTGATGACATAGAAGGCTTTAAACTCGAAAGCCATGTAAAAAACTTAAAGAAAGCCTTACTCGTCATGCACGCCCCAATGGACGAAACAGTTGGTATCGAAAATGCCGCACAAATTTTCGGCTGGGCCAGGCACCCCAAAAGCTATATCTCCCTCGACGACTCTGACCACCTCATCACCAAAAAAGAACACGCCGAATACGCCGCAAACGTCATCGCCTTCTGGGCGGAGCGATATATTTAAGCTTTCATGAAAACATATATATACTTATAGTCTTAGCGCAGTAAATTTAAAAATAAAAGAAAGTGACAACCATGGACGACACACTTTACCTAGGATCGCGCACTGGCTCGCCAAACGATAAAGAAACACTCAAACTCAAATACGCAAACCGCCACGGCCTTATCGCAGGAGCCACAGGGACAGGAAAAACCGTTACCCTTCAAGGGCTTGCAGAGGGTTTCTCTCGTGAAGGCATACCTGTGTTCATATCGGACGTTAAAGGCGACCTCTCAGGAATCGCGCAGCCGTCAAATATGGAAGACTTCCTCGTCAAACGCGCCAAAATCATTGGTTTCGCTGATGAATACAAACCCCACGCCTTCCCCGTAGCCTTCTGGGATATGTTCGGTGAAAAAGGCCTGCCTCTTCGTACAACCATCACCGAAATCGGCCCGCTTTTACTTTCACGAATTTTAGAGCTGAACGACACACAAGAAGGCGTACTGAACATCGCCTTCCGCATCGCCGACGAAGAAGGCCTCCTTCTCCTTGATCTAAAAGATCTGCGCAGCCTCCTCATCTCAATCGGACAACGTGCAAAAGAAATCTCTCTCGAATACGGGAATATCAGCAACGCAAGCGTAGGAGCAATTCAGCGCCGCCTCCTCCAGCTCGAAGAGCAAGGCGGAAATTTATTCTTCGGCGAACCTGCACTGGATCTGAATGATTTCATCAAAACTGACGAAAATGGCTTCGGCCAGGTCAACCTGCTCGCGGCTGACAAACTCATGCAAACCCCAAGGCTCTATGCAACGTTCCTGCTGTGGTTACTCTCTGAACTCTTCGAAGAACTCCCCGAGATTGGAGATTCAGGTAAACCCAAACTCGTCTTCTTCTTCGACGAAGCACATTTGCTATTTAACGGCGCACCCAAATCATTGTTGGAAAAAATCGAGCAAGTCGTAAAGCTCATTCGCTCCAAAGGCGTTGGCATTTACTTCATAACCCAAAACCCCGCCGACATCCCGGATTCAGTGCTGGCACAGCTCGGCAACCGCATCCAACACGCTTTACGTTCCTTCACCGCAAAACAGCGCAAAGCCATAAAACTCGCCGCGCAAACATACCGCACAAACCCAGACTTCAAGGTAGAGACCGCCATCACAGAGCTAGGCGTCGGAGAAGCACTCGTCTCCACGCTAGAAAAAAAAGGCCAACCCTCCATCGTGCAACGCACACTCATTCGCCCGCCTTATTCCCGCCTGGGCTGCGCCGATGAATCCTTCCGCAAAAAAGCCATCAAAAACAGCCCGCTCTTTGGGAAATACGGCGAGACAATCGACCGCAAGTCAGCTTACGAAATCCTAAAAGAACGCACAAAAAAAGCCGCCGAACGAGCCGAGTCCGAACAGCGCGAATTAGAACGCGCAAAACCAAAAAAACGCAGTTCAAACCGCCAAAGCGCAGGGGAAGCGTTCATAAAATCCATGGCCCGCAGCATCGGCAGCCAAGTCGGTCGTCAAATTATTCGCGGAATAATGGGCGCAATGAAACGACGATAATATCAACGTAAGCATTGAGAAAATGGGACGAGACGGGATAGGACTAATAGATTAAGATATTGTTTTAAAATAAAAACACTAATCAGGTTTATTAAATTACCCCCTATATTACCCCTGCACAAACTTCTTTGATTGATATTCCTCTTAAATTTTCAAACATTTAGAAGGATATAAATCATGCAAAAAATAATTTTCAACAATACGCCGCTTAAATCAGAGGCACATCCAGACCATAATTTATGGAGGTTATTGGAATCCATAGAACACTTACAGAGTTCGTTTTGTCTTTATCCCGATGACCTTGAGGATAGCGCTTTGGAACCGCTGACCAAACTAGAGCGTAAAGTCGCAGATTACACACCAACAACTATAGAGGGGTTAAAGCAAAAAGCGGCTATGGTTTCTAAAGATTATGATGAAAATGCAGACTCAAATGATGAAGAAAGATATACAGATTGCGCGTTAATAAAGTCCATTTTTAGAAATATTGAAGCTCTAGAAAACAATGAAATCAGTCAACAGAAAGAAAAAGATGAGATTGATTTTCGAAGTCTAGAGCCATTGGTTCATGATGTAGAGTTATTGACGAAACTTGTTCTTGATATAGAGCTTCAAATTGATGGAAACACAGAAAAAGAAAGAATTCTTATTGCAGGCTACGCAGAGGAAAAGGCAAAAGAGTTAAGAGAAAAATATCTAGCTGCGTATAAAAACGCCAACAAACAAAAATCAAAAGATGAACAAAAGGTCGTAGCTCTCCATAAGGCTTCAGCATGAGCAAAGACAATAAATCAGCAAACGTCATAGCATATTGTGCGGCGGCGTTTTCAGGCGCACTTATGGGCTTTCCATTGGGTATGGTTACAGGGTGGCTAATTTGGTCATGAGCCGATAAGAACTCAGAATATGTTCATTGCGGGTTTCTATTTCAACCCTTGAAAATTTTTGTGACTACACAAAGAGCGCGCTCACGCAGCACCCACCGATGAAGATGCTAAGGAGAACCTGCAAGCTGATGCTCTGTAATCCCATTCTCGGAGAATTGCGCGCGCGTGCGCACGAGGCAAAACTGTATTTGATATCAAAGAAGTAAGAGAGGTCGGTCTATGTATTCGGAAAGCTTTTACTTTACAATCTCCCCCCTCTATATCGGTCTACTTTAGATAAAAATAATTGAGAAATAAGCATTTTAAGATACTATTTTTATTTAAATTTCAGCTAGTTATAATAACCACCCCTGTTATGACCTTTCCTAACAGCGACACGCTCGAGCGTACTGGTCACGAAAGTAATATTAAGACAGCTCAGAAAACCAAATTAAAATCAATCACTTACTACTGTAAAACAATTGAATTTTTCTGTGCTCATTACGACTTCGCATAAACCTGGATTGATTATTTTGCAAAAGGCCTTGTTTTAATCTTGCGCCTAACCGCGTTTCGCTTCGCTTGCTGCTTGGGGGCAGCTACACGAAACGCTCTCACATAGTTCTCACTAATTATTAGCTTAGTCAGCTGTTATTCACCTGTATTAACAGGCAGTGAGTTTCGTCATACGATAAAAAGAGTTTTCTCACACTGTAAAAAAGAACGCACCCTATATGGTATATATATAGATACTGTACCTCATATGAAACCGTTCAAACTCCACAGAGCTGTTTAGCGTACCTGTGGTGAAACCGTTAAGGCCATTTACACTCCACACAGCTCTTCAGTGTACCTGAGATGAAACCGTCTGTACCTCATATGAAACCGTGTTTTAAATTTTAGGCGTCCATTTCTTCCATTCATTCGATGGTTTTTGCTCACCATATGGCTCATGCGTAACAATCCATCTTGTAGAAACGCGGTACTTGTTTTTAAAGCCTGCAAACGTATCAATTTTGATAAAGCCTGTTTCCTGAAGGTCTTTTAACGCTCTGGATGCTGTGGCCTTGGAAATATTGCAAAGGACGGCAAGTTCACGGCAAGACAAACCGATATCACCGTTATTGGTGCCCTTGTATCGCCGCATGATTTCAAGCCATGCACACCGCGCATTACAGTTTAAGGAACGCCACGCTGGGCTATCCATGATGTCGTGCCGAAGCATAACAAAGCTATGTCCTTTGCCACGCCCTTTATTTTGAGGGTAACTGCCCATGATTTTTTATCCATGTTGAAAACAGCACAAGTGATAAGGGCAAGCATGTGCCCGCACCTTATCTCTTGCTCATGTTTTTATTTATCGCTATCTTCAGATTTAGGATTATTACTATCCGAATTTTGGAAAGAGGACGTTGCTGCGTCCTTTTTCTTTGCGTAAAAGCTTCGAGGTTTCTCGAGGAGTGCCTTGTCTGCTTCTGCCCCTAGTTTGTAATAGGCGATGCGATTTGAGTCGTATCGAGTCAATATAGGCCATTTATAGCGATGTCGTAGATTGTAGATTATCGCTGAGAGCCTCCAGTGTTTTGCCTCTGCAATCTCATCAGCGTGTGAAATCTCACGCCCTTTAAGAAGTTGCCTGCATGCCCAGCGAATATGTGTATCATCTGAATACCATCTCATAGTAAAATCTCCTTTTCTAAAAGTTAGCCTGTGATTGTTCCATATCACGCTGCCATTCATCTGCGGCCTCTGCTGTGATAATCCTGCGAGAGCCAACTTTGAGTGTGCGGGGTGCTTTACCTTGTCGTTTAAGCTTGTAGAAAAAAGACTGGCTAATACCAAACTTCTCACAAAAGCTGCTGACGTCTAGTGCGTGTGTTGTTGTATCCATATTTAAACCTTTCTTTGTTGGGTTATGAATATGGATAGGGTGGCATGGTGCTTTGTATGTGTCACGAAAAGCTGGAACGATAAAATAGGAAGCAATCAGCTATACTTTATCGGGATAACTTAAGTCTTTTTACAGCCTTTTCACACGCATTTATAAGGTTGGCGCTTGAATACTTGTATTTTCGATTATGGTTGAGAATTTTGTTTACCCTATCTAAGAAGAGATGTCCTTCTGTTATAGGTTCGTAAAAGTCTTCGTTTTTGTGTCTAAGAACTTTGAAATTATTTCCGCTTACCTGTTCATATAATTTTGCATTCATAAGCATAAACTCATAATAACTAAATAATGAAGGGCGACCATTAGCTCTACCCTTAACTCTAATTTTTTTAAGATGTTCAACGCCTTCAATAAGTTGTGCCATCACATCGCATATTTCGTCGCATGTTTTATATTGCCCCGCAAAAGTATCTATACCATCGTCCGTAGTGTAGGAATAAGTGAGGTCTTTTAATGCTAGGTTATCAAAATTTTCGACTATGTAATCTCCATTAAACTGAAAAATGTTAATTAGTTCTTCGGCATGTTCTTTTATCAGATTAAGCTTTTTTGTATTTCTTTTGTAATAATCTTTATTATAACCACCTGGTACTGAGTGTCTTGCATCCCACATCATGCTTACAAGGTTATTTTCTGGTGCTAATTTTCTTTGAGTGTAAGCATCTTGAATAATTTTTTTGGAATTTTCATTTGGATTAAAGATAGAAGAAATTAAAGTCTCAATCTGCTGTTCGGTTAAATGACAATAATCTAATTCTTTCTGATTACTCTCTTTCATCCCCCAAACCTCACCCTTACTACTTCACCATGCCCGCCCAGCGCATCTACATAATCCGCCCAGTCTTGCATCATCTTGACGCGCTCATCTAAAAACTGTGTTCTGTCATAGGCCGCGCCTAATGCGCCAGAGGGTTTATGCGCAAGCTGGCGTTCTATAATCTCGCTGTCATACCCTAACTTCTCCCTAATGGTCGTGCGTGCCAAAGCTCTAAATCCATGCGCCACCATATCCTTACCGTAACCTAACCGTTTAATCGCTTTGTTCACTGTGCCGTCACTCATCGGGTTACGAGGGCGCACCTGAGACGGGAAAACCCAAGGGGTGTTTAACACACTGATTTCATTATATTGCTCTTGAAAAATACAAACTGCTTGGCGGCTTAATGGCACGACATGGTCACGGCGCATCTTCATAAATTCCGCTGGGATAGTCCAAAGCCCTTCCTCTAGGTCAATATCCTGCCAACGCGCTTTGCGTATCTCAACGGGGCGGCAAAACGTATAGAGCGATAACCAAACCGCACGGCGTGTGCGCTCAAACAATCTCGCTTCATTGCGCTCTAAGGCTTGCAAGAAAGAAGGCAGTTGTTTCGCCTCTATCGTTCTGAAATGTTCTTTAGGTTTTGTCTTCATCGCACCCCTTAAATTATCTGCTGCATTCCATTCACAC
>CAYGSA010000032.1:0-16960 GCA_964352375.1 uncultured Micavibrio sp. | reverse complement strand
TGGTTCCAGAAATTCTCGATTCCATTAATGTGATTATGCTTGTTTGCAAACAATTTTGAGTGGTTGATCCGGTAATGTTTAAACCCCGACACGTCCAGCACATTATAGCCCCGCCAACAATCAGAATAGACGATTGAATCAGGCTGAATTTTCTCGCGAATATAACGCACTTGATGTATCAGAATTCAAGCACTACCGGATCAATCATTCAAAATTATTTGCTGATAAGAAAAACCATATCAACGGCATCGAAAACTTTTGGAACCAAGCCAAAAGGCACTTAAGGAAATATAATGGCATTCCTGAAAAGCATTTTCATCTCTTCTTGAAAGAGTGCGAATGGAGGTTTAATTATGGACCACCGAAAATATTGTTGGAAACTCTGAAATATTGGATTAAAATACACAATCAATCTTAACGTTCTATGCCAGCCCCTAATTTATTTCGGTTTGCTGTAGCAAGAGTTCACCAAGATATCGCCAATTTCACTGCGCAAAAAATTGAACAGTTTGACTCTGGTGCAAATCATCAACTTAAAAAAGCGGCTGCTATGGGCTGGACGGATGTTATTGAGACTTCAGCCGGTACAGAGGGTGTTGATTTAGATGAACTGCTTGGTCACGCAGTTCATGGTGAGCAATCTGAAACAGCGATCTCTATTGTTTCACATATGGATAGTATTTCTGAACTAGCGCAACGACATTTACAGAAAGCTGCTCAGCTTGGTTTAACGGATGTTGTTGATGCTGCGAGTGAAAATTCTAATGTCGCTTTAGATGGGTTATTTGCTGCTGCGGTCGCAGGGGAACAGCAGGAAACATCTGCTGCTGTTTTAGCGCGAATGGAAACAGCAAGCCCTCTGACCTCGCGTTTTCTTGCGAGAGCTAAAGATAAGGGTTGGGATGATGTCGTTGATATGGCCCGTGATAAGTCTATGATGCCGCAAGTTCGCTCAGATCATACCGCAGGGTAATTTCCTCTTGCGTGCGCGTCTATAAAATTCTATCACTTCTTGCATGTCAAAATTAAATGAAATTGCGAATTTTTCTCCTCGGGAGACGGTCAGTGAGTTGGATCGTCATATTATCGGTCAATCAGATGCCAAGCGCGCGGTGGCGATTGCGTTGCGTAATCGCTGGAGGCGCTCGCAGTTGGAGCCTGATTTGCAGGAAGAGGTGTATCCGAAGAACATCCTAATGGTTGGGCCAACAGGGGTTGGTAAGACTGAGATTGCACGCCGCCTTGCGAAGTTGGCGCGCGCGCCGTTTATTAAGGTTGAGGCGACGAAATTTACCGAAGTTGGTTATGTTGGGAAGGATGTGGAATCGATTATTCGCGATCTGACCGAGGTTGCCATTCGTATGACGCAGGAAGAGATGCGCAAGACCGTGAAGGCGCAGGCTGAGATTTATGCGGAAGAACGCGTTCTTGATGCATTGGTCGGGGATACGGCGGGCGAGAATACGCGCGCGAATTTCCGCAAGAAACTCCGCGCAGGTGAACTGAATTCCCGTGAGATTGAGATTGATGTTGTTGATGGTGGTAATCCGCTGGGTGGGATGATGGATATTCCGGGGATGCCGGGCGCGTCGATGAGTATGGTTAATATGAGTGACATGTTCGGCAAGGCGTTTGGAGAGAAGACCAAAAAGAAGAAGCTGAGCGTTGAGGAGAGCTATGAGGTTTTGATTTCGCAGGAGTCAGATAAGCTTTTGGATGAAGATAAGATCATCACCAATGCGCTGGATTTGGTTCAGAATAGCGGGATCGTGTTTATTGATGAGGTTGACAAAATTGCGGCGCGTCAGGATGCGCGCGGCGGTGATGTCTCCCGCGAAGGGGTGCAGCGTGATTTGCTGCCGTTGATTGAGGGCACGACAGTGACGACCAAGCATGGCCCTGTGAAGACCGACCATATGCTGTTTGTGGCATCAGGGGCGTTTCATGCCGCTAAGCCTTCCGATTTATTGGCCGAATTGCAGGGACGTTTGCCGATCCGCGTGGAGCTGCGTGCGCTGACGGTTGAGGATTTTCAGCGAATTTTGAAGGAGACCGAAGCCAGTTTGATTAAGCAGTATGAGGCGCTGATCGGGACGGAAGGTGTCACGCTGAGCTTTGAAGATGAGGCGATTGACGAGATTGCGCGTTTGTCGTTCGAAGTGAATGAGCAGGTCGAGAATATTGGTGCGCGCCGTTTGCATACGGTGATGGAAAAACTGCTGGAAGATCTGAGCTTTACGGCGAGTGATCGTAGTGGTGAAGAGGTTGTGATTACCGCCGATTATGTGCGCGAGCATGTCGAGGCGCTCGTCAAGGCTGCGGATCTTAGTAAGTTTATTCTTTAATCTGCGTCCTTTACACCCTCGCATCGTTGCGGCGTTAAAATACCTGTCGTCACTTGCGCCTCACGAAGACATAAATTGCTTTGATTATTGTTCTGCGGGTTTGGGTGCATATTGTCATCCCTACAGAGCGTTATCGACGAGGGACCTTGTTTTCATCTGTTTTGAGATTCCTCACATGCGTTCGAAATGACAGGGTATTTTTCATTCTTCACGGTATGCCTTGTTTTTGCTATAGTCGGGTATGAAATATTTTCTTTTAATTGTTTTTAGTTTTCTTGGTGGAGTTTTTGGCTCCTATATTTTTACGGCGTCCCCTTTGCAGGCGGCGTTGCAGAAGGTAAATTATTCCGCCGTTCAGCTCTATGATTCAAAAGGTAAACGTGTTGGATATCTGGGTGCGAATAACGGCCAGCAGGGCGCGCTGTTTTTATTTAGCCCGAATGGTAAAATTCTGGCGCAGCTCGGATCTTATGGTTCAGGCGCGGAGAATGGACAGAGTTTATTTGGTTTACATGATCGTTCCGGCAATTTGAGGCTGCTGAACCGTTTATATGGCGGTGAAGATTCGCCTGTGATTATCATGAAAGACAAGCAAGGGCGCGACCGCATTGTTATGGGGCTTGAGGGGCACAATGGTGAGCCGTATTTGAGGGTAACAGATTCTTATGGTGGGGCACGTGATGTTTTGCGCTAGGCTGGTTTTTTTGTTCGGCATTATTTTTACTTTGCCCGTTTTGGCGCAGAGCGATGTTAAATTTATTGCCCCTGTTGATTGCGTGTATGGGCAGGAGTGCTGGGTTGTGAATTATGTCGATGTCGATCCAAGTGATAAAGTTTCTGATTTTAAGTGCACGCGTAAAAGTTATGATGGGCATAAGGGCACTGATTTTGCGCTGGGTAATATTGCGCAGATTAAGCGCGGTGTTGATGTTTTGGCGGCGGCGGATGGCCAGGTTTTGCGGGTGCGTGATGGGCATGTTGATGCGGTGAAATCTGGTGATGAGATTGCGCAATTACAAAAGCAGAAGAAAGAATGTGGTAATGGCGTTTTTATTGATCATGGGGATGGGCTGAACACACTTTATTGTCATTTGAAAATGGGCTCGATTGTTGTAAAGCCCAAAGAGAGTGTGAAAGCGGGGCAGAAAATAGCGCAAGTTGGTTTATCGGGTGCGACAGAATTTCCACATTTGCATATGGGCGTGCATTCACAGGGCAATGTGATTGACCCCTTTACGGGCATGACACATAAAGATGGATGTGGTGAGGTGAAAGAGTCTTTGTGGCATAAAGGCTTGCCGATTTCTTATGAGCCTGTGGTGATTTTTGATGGTGGGTTCCGCGTTGGGCCTCCTGATTTCGTATTCATTGCGCAAGGCGAAGAAAATCCAGAGCAGATAAGTTTGAGCAGTGCGGGGTTTGTGTTTTGGGCAGGGTTTTATAATGTTGAAAAGGGGGATGTTGTTGATTTGAGCATTACTGATCCAGAAGGCGGCGTTTTTGTTTCTCGCCTAGATGAAGTGCTACAAACGCGTGCGCGGCAATATTATTTTACGGGCCGTAAGATTGGTAAAGTTCAACTGAAAGAAGGCGAATACAAAGCCGTTGCGCGTATTACTCGCGGTGATATTGTGCGGGAGCGCATGTACAGTGTTCAGGTTCGCTGACGCCTGAGATAAATATATATGGCGCCCTCTCCGCCATCTTTTATATGCGCAGTTTGAATTTTGAGGATGATGTTTTTTAAGGGCGGTTCATTTAGCCATTCAGGTACTTTTTGTTTGAGAATTCCTGTTTTATAGCCTTGGCTGGAGCTGCGGCGTGTGCCTTTTCCGGTGATGATTAAGAGGCACCGTTTGCCGTTTGCGTGGGCACTTGGGATGGTGTGTTTTAGCGCGTCGAAGGCCTGTGTTTGGGTCATGCCGTGGAGGTCTAGGCACATATCGATTGGGATTTGGCCACGCTTGAGGCGACGGGCAGTCTGGCGGTCTATTTCATTAGATTTAGACGGTGGTTCAATTTTTGTCTCTTGCTTTGTTATCGGTGTTGGTTGGGGTTTTGATTTTTTTGATTGCTCTGGTTTGATAATATCTTTGCCTTCAAGGGGGGTGATGCTGCGCGTCACGTGCTCCCATAACTTTTTATCTTTATCGACGTTATCTTCTTTCTGGCTTTTGTCATCTTTTTCGGTCATGATTATCAGTATAACCTTATGTTATGAATTATGTGGCCTAGAAAAAGAATAAGATGAAATATTTTTTGCATATTTTGTATGTTGTATCCCTGTTGTTTTTTTCTGCTTGCCCTAGTTTTGCAGGATCTTCTTTTGATACGACGATTACGCCACAAGAAAAGGCTGTTTTTGCGTTTTTCCGGGCTGTCGGAGTTCCTCCTGACTATGATTTTTGGCTTAAATCTACGAGATTTTATGAGAGTTTGCCTTCTGATCGAAAGAGGGAGGATTTTGTCATTCGAGAGATTATCCGTTTGGGGCGCGGTTATGGTGAATTTGAGGTCGATAGAGATCTTCTGGAGATTAAAACCAACATTGTTGCGCGTTATCGTGAGGCAGAGTCAGAAGGAGAAAAGCCGAGTATTGAATTTCGCTTTTTTGGTTTGGGGGCAGAAAAAACACCGTCATTTAACTTCCCTTTCGGAAAAGGCCTGTTTTCTTTAGTACTCAATCGTTTGGACGGTTTTTCGGATCTTAAGTTGTCAGAAGAAGAGGCTGCCGTGGTGAGTACTAAGGTGCCTTATTTTGGCGATGATTTTGATGCGACGCTGTATATTCACACAAAGGTTGTTCAAGCAAATTATGACCACCAAATTCCTACAAAAAATCTCTATGTTTGGCCGATGCTTGGGGAGATTGGTTATATAAAATGTGTTTATCAATCGGTTTATTCACAGCAAGAGGTGGTGTTGTGGGAATATTTGGCGCCTTGGTACAAAGAGCAATACACCCTAAAAAACACGCCAGAAGAAGAAAAATACCCGCATCCGTATGATTTATTTAAAGATTAAACCCTTTATTTGTAAATAAGGGCGCTTTCTGATACGTTGTTTGTATATTTAATTATCAAATGAGGCAAGCCCATGTCTTCTTATGTACCGAATATTGGTTCTGTTAAACCTTTTGATGCGCGGCTTGAGAGGCGTCGTCGTGACTATCAGAGCAGGCAAAACTCTGAGCAAAAATCTGATGATGACATTCTTGATCAAGATCACAGGCCGATTTTATCTGTTCAGGCATTGATCTTGTTTCTGGAAGATTTTCTGGAGTCGCGTTTAGGGTCAAAGCTGCGGGATGCTCCTGAGGTGAAGCCCAATTCATTTGATCGATGGTTTAAGAAGAAGCCTGGCAATTGTAATTTCGCGGCGCGCGCCTATCAACAGGGGGCCAAGACGGCACGCGGCGCGGGGGGGCATGTTGATGTAAGTGTGGGTTCTCATGAAACGGATTTGTCTCATATCTATGGTTTGATCAGAGATTTACGTGCTCTTAAGATCTCTGGCGTTCATGTTTTGCGGCTTGAGTCTGATACTGATTTTATCGATGGAATTTCTATGGCGGTTCTGCGCGCGCGTGAGCTTTTATAGAACGGTGTATCCGTTATCGCCTGTGAGAAGAATTTGCGGGTTTGCAGGGTTGATTTCTATTTTTTGACGAAGTCTGTAAATATGCGTTTCTAAAGTATGTGTTTCGATGCTATCGGCGTATCCCCAAACTCTTTTTAAGAGGGTGTTTCTTGTTATTTTGTTTGGTTTGTTTTCATACAAATAAATCAGAATTTCTGCTTCTTTTTCAGTGAGAGGAACTGTGCTTTCATCAAGGCGCTTAAATGTAAACTGATTTGTGTTTAGTTCTGCTGCGCCGAACTGGATTAGTTTTTGTTTTTTTTTCGGGGATCTATGAAGGCGTGTAATGTCGTCTAGCACTTTTCCTAAGCGCACTGGAGTGTTGTAGGTTTTGTCATCAAGTGTGATGTGTGAATCGTTTGATTCTGTGATGTTGCAGAGGTCGTTCAGTGAGAGTGCTTTGCCCAGATTTTCGTTTAAGGCCGTTATGGTTTTTTTGTTTGCGGTGAGGTTTGCTTTTGTCATGTGTTTAACATGGCACATAATTTGCAGATTTAAAAAGCACAAATGGAGGGATTAATGCAAATTATTGATCAGAGTCTATCTGCGCCACAAAGTTATGTGATGGTCAGGAATGAGCGTATGGGCGGTTTTGTGCCTTCTTACGATGGATCTCAGACGGAAGGTGATGGTGATTTTAGCTTTTTTGATTTGGTTGATATGGTGAATCCTCTTCAGCATATTCCTGTGCTCAATATGGCATATCGTGCGCTGACGGGGGATGAGATTAAGCCGATTAGCCAAATTATAGGTGGTGCGGTTTTTGGTGGATTTGCAGGGGCCACGGGTGGCATCGTGAATACGATTATACAAGCGGAGACGGGTAAAGATTTGGGCGGGCATGTGACGTCTTTGGCTTTTGGCGGGGGGCGAGCTTCTGTTGTTGCTTCTGCGGTTCAGGAACACATTGCCTATGATGATTTACCTGTGAGCTTGCTTTCTTTTGCCCAGAGGCCTTTGCCTGTTCTGGATAAACCGGTTTAGGTTTCGCGGTTTCCGAAGATGCCTGTTCCAACGCGGATATATGTTGCGCCGAGGGGTATTGCGTGCTGGTAATCGGCGCTCATGCCCATGCTGAGGTTTTTTAAGTCGTGTTGATGCGCCATTTTTTGCAGTAAGGCAAAGTGGAGCGCGGCAGGGTCATCGACGGGCGGGATGCACATCAGGCCCTGGATATCGAGCGCGCAATCCTGTTGGCAGAATTTCAGGAACTCGGCGAAGTCTTGCGGTGTTATACCTGCTTTTTGGGCTTCTTCGCCTGTGTTGACCTGAATGAAGCAAGGCAGGCGTTTGTTTTGTTCTTGCAGCGCGGCGCCCAGTTTACGGGCTAGTTTTTCTCGATCTATGGTTTCTATGCAATCAAACAGGGCGATGGCTTCTTTGATTTTGTTGGTTTGGAGGGGGCCGATTAAATGGAGTTTGAGGTCTGGGTATTTTGGTTTGAGGTGTTCCCAGTGCTCGTAAGCTTCTTGGACGCGGTTTTCACCGAAGAGGCGATGGCCAGAATCGAGGGCCTCTAGGATTTTTTCTTGAGGTTGGCGTTTACTGACGGCGACAAGATTGATGTCTGCGGGGCCCCTGCCCCATGGGTTGCAGGTCTTCTTGATTTGTGCATTTATGTTTTCGATATTTTGTTTGATGCTCATAGTTTGCATCATAGCTCGCTTACGGCAAAAAGAAAGGGCGCCGTTAAGCGCCCCTTCGGAATTTCTTACGATCTTCTTCTTATAAAATTAGAAGTTGATTTGTGTACCGATTGTTACTGCAGTTGAATCAGAATCAGTTGTACCAAGTGTTTCGTCTTGGTAGCTTACAGAACCACGGAAGGACATGCCTGGGCCGTATTGGTAAACAACACCAGCTGTGTAGCGGTCAAGTTCTTCATCTGTTGCAGGTGTGCTTGTGTCTGTTTCATTGTTGAGGTATGACGCACCAAGCTTGAATGGGCCTGTTGTGTAGTCAGCACCAATAACGAGAACTTCTGATTCTGTTGACGCATCAACTTCTTCATTACCGTATACAACACCAAGACCAAATGCAGATACATCTAGATCTAGACCAACGTTGTATGCTTGTTCTTCATCTTCAGCAGCAGACCAACCAGCACCAGCGATTACGCCAACATTGTCGAACTGACCTTCATAACGAAGAGCGATCTCATAAGCAGAATCAGTTGTAACATCCGCACCAGTAGATGATGCTACGTTGTCTGATGAAGCATAAGACGCACCAGCCTGAAAGCCATTTACGATTGGTGATAGGTATGTGAACTTATCAGCCGTTTTGTATTGGTCATGTGCATAGTCGATGTTGTTTGTGAATGGTGACACATATTGACGGATACCGTCGATGTTTGAGTCAGCTGAAGGAGCAGCAACCTGTAATAGGTATGCAGCACCGTCTTCACGACCAACATTTACACGACCCCAGTTGCCTGAGAAGTAAGCATATGATTCATCAACTGCGAAGTTATCGCCGCCGTCAGCGTCAAATTCAAAGTGCGCACCAATTGTAAGACCGTTGTCTAGAGTTGTTTCGCCACCAATGTGAAGTTCTGTGTCACGGATGATGTCAAAAGCGTCGTCTGTTTCGCCATCAACAAATGTTCCGTATCCTTTAAAATAGCCGCCAATTTCAAGTTCAACGTCAGCATGTGCAGGTGCAGATGCCAAAGCCAAACTACCAGCAGCAACAGTTGCGAGTAATAGTTTTTTCATTTTAGTTTCCTCCGTCACGTTAGATGTGACTTAGTTAAAGTTAATTCAGTTAAACTGAAAATTTTTTAAAGTGATGTTCCCCCAGTGCGAGAGAACACGGCTATTACCTCATTATTCGGGTGTATCGTCAATCTGTTCAAAGCGTTGGTGTTTAAGATTTTTTGGTTCGTTGCATTTTTGCAACAGCGGTTTTATGTGTTCGTGTTTTGCCAGAAAGCCATATCAATTCACTCCATAGCTCTTGTGGGGGGGCGTTGTGCGTGTTAATGAAGTTAATCTGTTTACTTATATTATAAGCTTGGAATTAAATATGACATCTATATACAAACTTATTCCTGTGGTTCTTGTTTCGACTCTTGCGCTAGCAGGATGTGGAGGGGTTAAGAGCGAGGCGAAATATCCTACGGGGATGGATCGCAATCAAACAGGTGGTGATAATAATATCTATGGGGAGAAGGAAAGTGTTTTTGGTCAGGGCGGTTTGTTTGGCTCCAAGAAGAAACGTGCGCAAGCAGATGCGGCGGGTGCAATTGGTGTGAATGGTTTTTTGTGGCGTGCAAGTTTGGATACGGTGTCGTTTATGCCGCTTGCGAGCGCGGACCCGTTTGGTGGGGTTATTCTGACGGATTGGTATGTTGACCCAGCGGTGCCTGATGAGCGCGTGAAGATTAATGCTTTTATAATGGGGCGTGAATTAAAGTCTGATGGTATTCGTGTTCGTACGTTCCGACAGCGGTTAAGTGGCGGCTCATGGGTTGATGCCCCGACTTCGGATGATACGGCGCGTAAACTTGAAGATGCAATTTTAACGCGTGCGCGTGAACTTCGTATTGCGCATTTGAATTAGAGTAAATTATGTCTGAGCGTTACAATATAAAAGAAACCGAAGCGAAATGGCGTACGTTCTGGGAAGAGCGTGATGCGTTTGGTGTATCCGAAGACCCAGATAAACCGAAATATTATGTGCTGGAGATGTTCCCCTACCCGTCTGGGCGTATTCATGTTGGGCATGTTCGTAATTATACGCTTGGGGATGTTGTGGCGCGGTATAAAACAGCGCAAGGGTTTAATGTTTTGCACCCGATGGGCTGGGATGCGTTTGGTTTGCCCGCAGAAAACGCAGCGATTGAGCGCGGGGAGCACCCTGCGAAATGGACGCATGAGAATATTGCAGCGATGAAAGCTCAGCTTGCGACGATGGGGCTTTCGATTGATTGGAGCCGCGAGTTTGCGACGTGTGATCCAGAGTATTACGCCCATGAGCAGCGCATGTTCCTGAAGTTCCTTGAGGAAGGGATTGCATACCGAAAAGAATCTGTTGTGAATTGGGATCCGGTTGATAATACGGTTTTGGCAAATGAGCAGGTGATTGACGGGAAGGGCTGGCGTACAGGCGCGCCGGTTGAGCGTAAGAGTTTGAGTCAGTGGTTTTTGAAGATTACCGATTATGCCGAAGAGTTGCTTGAGGATTTAAAGGGATTGGAGCGCTGGCCTGAAAAGGTAAGTATTATGCAGGAAAACTGGATCGGGAAATCGGTTGGATTGCAGTTTAAGTGGGATGTCCTTCCCTGTCATCCTGAGCAAGGCGAAGGATCTGAAATGGGGCAAGAAGATCCTTCGGTCGCAGTGCTCTCTCAGGATGATACTGCGTGTCAGATTGAGGTTTATACAACGCGGCCTGATACTTTGTTTGGGGCTTCGTTTTTGGCGCTTGCGCCTGATCACCCGATGACGAAACAGTTATGTGCTGGTAAAGATGGTTTTGAGGATTTTCTTGCGCAATGTCAGGCGGCGGGCACGTCTGAGGCGGCGATTGAAAAGGCGGAGAAGATTGGGTTTGATACCGGGCATATGGCGACGCACCCTCTCCTCGGTCGTGAGGTTCCGATTTACATCGCGAACTTTATTTTGATGGATTACGGGACCGGCGCGGTGTTTGGTGTTCCTGCGCATGATAGCCGCGATTTTGATTTTGCGACGAAATATGATTTGCCGATATTGCCTGTAATTGCTCCTCAGTGTCATCCTGAGCAAAGCGAAGGATCCAAGGCAGATGAGCAAGATTCTTCGCCTATGGCTGAGAATGGCATGGTAGAGGCCTACACGGGTGAGGGCGCGCTCGTGAATTCGCAGTGGCTTGATGGCATGAGTATTGAGGAGGCCAAAGCCGAAGTGATTAAGCGCTGTGAAAGTGGTGGTACTGGTTTTGGCACGACGCAATATCGTCTGCGTGATTGGGGTGTTTCGCGTCAACGCTATTGGGGTTGCCCTATTCCGATTATCTATTGTGAGTCTTGCGGCGTGGTCCCTGTGCCGGAGGATCAACTTCCTGTGGAGCTGCCGCGCGATGTTTCGTTCGATAAGCCCGGTAATCCGCTTGATCATCATCCAACATGGAAGCATGTGCCCTGCCCGTCTTGCGGCGCGGACGCAATGCGTGAAACAGACACGTTTGATACGTTTTTTGAGAGCAGCTGGTATCAGTTCAGATATTGCGACGCGCATAATGATAAATTACCTGCTGATCCCCAGAAAACCAGTTACTGGGCGCCGGTTGATCAATATATTGGCGGGGTGGAACACGCGGTTTTACATTTGCTTTATGCGCGGTTTTTTACCAAGGCAATGAATACATGCGGTTTTATTAAAGACATAAAAGAGCCATTTGTGGGGCTGTTTACGCAAGGTATGGTGACTCATGAAACTTATGTGGATGAAAGTGGGAAGTGGATTTTTCCAACCGATGCGATTAAGGGTGAGGACGGGACGTGGACACACGCAGAAACTGGCGAAAATGTAACTGTTGGCGCGTCGATCAAGATGTCGAAATCCAAGAAGAACGTGATTGACCCTGAAGAGATTTTGGAGACGTACGGCGCGGATGCGGCGCGGTTATTTATTCTCTCTGATTCCCCGCCTGAACGTGATTTGGAATGGACGGAGAGCGGCATTGAGGGTGCGTGGCGTTTTGTGAACAAGGTTTATACGAGCTTGAGCGCGATGAATTTGCAAGATGGTGATGAGGCCACTGTGGATGGTAAAGCCCAAGATCTGCGCCGTTTGACGCATAAGACGATTAAGGGCGTTGGCGAGGCTATTGAAGCCTTTGCGATGAATAAGGCGGTTGCTTTGCTGCGTGAATTTTATAATGGCCTGACGGGCCTTAAGGTTCAGGATGCTGGTGATGCGTTTGCCCTGAAAGAAGCCGTAGAGTCTTTCATCGTTATGATTAACCCTATCATGCCTCATCTTGCAGAAGAGCTTTGGGCGCTAGTTGGGCATGAAACGCCACTATTTAACCAAAAATGGCCACAATATATTGAAGATTTATTGATTTCTGATGAAATGACTATTGGCGTTCAAGTAAATGGAAAACTGCGTGCTTCCATCACTTTGTCAGCCAATGCTGACCAAAATGAGGCGCAAAAAGTGGCGATGGCTGAAGAAAAAGTGCAGCGCGCGATGGAAGGAAAAGATTTGAAGAAATTTATCTATGTTCCTGGCCGTATTATTAATGTTGTCGGAGGATAATCAGGTGAAAAATTTTGCAGTTTTATCGTTTCTATTGGTTCTAGGCGCTTGCGGTTTTCAGCCGTTGCACGGATATGCTTTCGTTAAGGGCGAGAATAATTTTGCGGGTTTTCAAAACATTGAGATATCAAATATCCCGGACAGTGAGGGGCAGTATTTGCGTAATGCTTTAATAGACAAGTTTTACAGAGAGGGCTGGCCTGTGCAGCCAGAGTACGTTTTAGTTGTAGCACCGATTACAGAGACTAAACGTGCTCTTGATATCACGATACAGTCTGATACTACACGTGAGCAATTACGCCTTGATACTTCTGTGGCGTTAACCATTAAGGAAAGCGGCAGTGTTTTGATGCAACGTAACCTTTATGCATTGTCTAGTTTTAACGTGCTGGAGAATGAGTTTGCTACGCGCATCTCTGAAAATAGTAGCCGTGAGAATGCGCTTGATGACCTTGCGCGTCAGATTGAATTGCAGATCGCGCTTTATATGAAGCGTTAATCATCTTTTTATAGCTCTAAACTACTTGGCCTCTCGGTTTTTATCGCTGTTACAATCATGGTATCAATTCTGTCTTGGCCTTTTTGAGCAGCTGATCCCCAGGCTTTATATGTGGCTGGAGCCATTTCTATATCTGTGATTCCGTTTGCGTTTAACAAGCCTTTTAGGGTTTCTAAATTATGTTGTTTAGAGCTCACGCCAGGATTTTTGATGTTTTCTGGCTCTATCGTTAGTGCAAGGACACCGTTTTTTGAGAGTAGGGCGTTAAATTCCTCTACAGCTGCTTCCAAGTCATCAGGGTCTATGAAATCTATTACGCCAACTATGGTGACGATATCACATTGGCCTGCTAAGTCGTTGCCGTATGCCTTGTTTAAGTTTTCAATGGGATGGACAATTGCCCAGTCAAGTACTTTGTCATCACCTTTTCTTTGTATAGCTTCAATAGGTTGATCGCTTGGGTCAATTCCTATAATTTTGCTTTTATCTGCGAAGGTATCTTTTAGTATTCTAGCGGAAACGCCCGGCCCAGTGCCAATATCTGCGATATTAACAGGTCTTTCTTGATTGATAGTGCGTTCTTTCGCTTTTTCTGCGAGCTGTTTTACGACCAAATCCCACTCTATGCGTTTTGCGGCTGCTTCGTATTCATTTGTTGGTCTTGCGTTGAAGTTTTTTCTTACGCGTTCTGGTGTGTGTATTACGCCATCCATCATTATCATCCCAATTATTGTTCAACTTGAACAATTGTTACCGTTATAATCCTTTGGGAGATATTATAATCCCGCCGGGTTTCCAATTTCGGAGACCACAGCGGCAGGGGATAGGATTGTCCTGATCTGTGGCGCTTTAGCATTGATAACGTGGTGCAAGCTGATCCTTCAAATTCCACGATCGCCAATGACGATGATTTTTTGTTACATAACGGGCTGGTCTCTGTCAATATTTAAATGTGTAACGCGATGTTTGTAAAACACGAATGTACTCTATATGATTACGAATTTACGCTAAAGCGGGAGAGGTTTATGTCCGAGGTTAATGCTACTGATCAAACGCTGATTAACAGCGCTGAAGATGTTTATGATCTGTATCTGGGGTCTGGTGATCAGGCGCAGGCTGGTCTTGAGGTTGAAATGGCATTTTTTAATCCTGACACTCCTGATTTGGATGTGATGAGCCTTTCGCAGAACCGTGTTTTGAAAAATAGCGCAGCGGCCGCTTTGGATGGGGATTGGGTCCATAATGAGCCGACGTCTGAATTGCTGGAGGTTGCGAGCTCTGCGTCTGATTTTGCGACTATGCGCAGTGTTTTGGATGAAACCAATCAAAAAATCAGGCTTTTGACGGAAAAAGCACAGGAATTGGGTTTGAAACGCTCCTATTTTCAAGAATTACCCGAGAAAACGGCGGATGAGTTGCTGTCTAAGATCGTGGATGTTGATCGATATCAGATTATGTATGCGCCGTACCGCGCGGATATGAAGAAATGCGTGCAATATTTTGCGGTATGTAAGTCTAATCAGGTGTCTGTGTCGCATCGCGATCCTGCGCATTTGCTTGAAAATGTGCGCAGGCTGTACGTGCTCGCGCCGTTTTTGTTTTTGCTGACGGATAACAGTGCGGGGTTTGTTGAAGGACATGCGTTTAAAGGGCATGGCGGGATGCATTTGCGGCATAATGGTTTGCTTGAAGGGCGCGGTGGGATTTTGCCGTACGTGTTTAGCGCGCGTTCGGGTGAAGAGTTTATTGCTGCGCATATTGAACATGTGATGAATAATCCGCTGTTTATGTATTACTGCAAGGATGGAAGCCTTAAGGGCGTGCCGAGTGGTGATTGGGGTGTGACGTTTAATTCCCTGAAAGAGCGGGGGTTGAATACGGCGAGCAATTACTATTTAGGGCAGAGCGTTTTGTGGCCTGATGTGAAGATTGCCGCGCTTAAGAATTCTGCGGGTGCTGTGACGGGGCATCGTTATGAGGCGCGGATGTTCGGCGTTGGGATGCATCAACATCAAACGGCGATGATTATCACCAGTGCGCTGGCGTTTCATGAGAGGTTTTCGCAAGGTGTGAACGAATTGCTGGAGCGTTATGGCTTGGGCGATTCGCCTGAATTACTTGGACACGTACAGGATGCGTACACAGCGGCGCGTAAGCATGGCGGTCAGTTCTTTAATATTGCTTATGGTAATGGCTCTATGGCGGATTTTGCGAAGGATTTTGCGGATTTGTTGGAGGGGCTGGCGAGTGATATTGGTATGGAAGATGCGCTTTTGCCTGCGATTACGATTTGCCGCACGGGGTGCACGGATGCGAAAGTGAACAGGCATTTATGCCTGACATTGGAGGAGACGATGGCGTTTCAGCGCACGCATGATGCCGAGATATTCTTTAACCCGAACCAATGCGCTAAAATGGTGTTTGAAGCGGAACTTGAGCGCTCCGGCGCGCCGTGTACGCAAGTTAGGGCTGTTTAGTCTGGGTCTAGCGCTGCGCGTTGGGCTTGTTCGACAGGGTGGCCTTCGAGGAGGAGGGAGATGCTGGGCTGGCCTTCCAGCCCTTCGTTCAGGGAATCGCCGGCGGCTTTGAAATCTTCTGATGTCAGTGTTGTTTGCCATGCGGCCTCGGTGGATTTGAGGCCTGTCGCGCGGAAGAAGCGGGCGAGGGAGGAGTCTTCGTTTTTCAGACACATTTTTTCATTAGACCATGTTCTGCCACTTGGTAATTTTGTTTCGGTTTTTTGTGTGGGTAGAGCATCGTTTTCTGCGAGATGGTTAATGGCGGCGTTGGTGCGGGTGAGGTCGCGGGGGGTCTGTGGTGTTTTAGGCCGAACAAAACCGCGGTTTTGCCATTCCTCACTGAGCCAGAAACCGTAGGACTTTCCTCTACTTTTTTTGATCAGCGTGCCGATCTCTTTCCATGTAATTTTGGAGAGGAAGAGATGATCTGGATCAATGACTTCATTGGTTTTTTCATCGGCTAAAACGCCTTTTACTCCGCGCCATTGCTGCGCGCGATCGGCGAGATCATTGAGAAGGAGTTGCGCTAGGCTAGAGCCTGTCGGCTGTCCCTCTACTTTTCCATCTAATAGTATCGCATCGTATGCCTCAAAACTATTCTGAGGTTTGTGGAGATTTTTACTTTTTACTCTTGGTAGCTCGTTTGTTTGGGTGATGAAATGATATATGCAGTCAAGGATGGTTTCGGCGGTAGAACGTGCATTTTGAATACCGTTTTGACAGGCGTCAATCAGGCGTGCTGTGTGTATTTCATCAGAGACTCCTGTTTTACGTAGGCAAATAAGCTTGTTTTCTTGCTGGTATTCTTTCGTATTTAATCTGGTTTTATCGCTCAGATGGTTTTGCCATGCTTCTATTGGCCGCATGCCTCTACCCACATAAGATCCTTCACTTGTAAAGTTACAAATGGCTATTTGTCGTTCCCATGGTTTGATGCCGATGATCCAGTATGGCTCTCTATGATCATGGCCTTTTGCCTGCGGAATTATTTTGATATCGAGGTCTTCTGCGGGGTTGATGCCGTGATCGCGGACGAGGCTGGCGATGATGCGGGCGGCTTTTGGGTCGGGTCGGTATTTGCCTGTTGTTTTTGGCGCGTCGTTGTTATTTGGACCGCGTGGGCCGGTGGTTCCCTCATGCCTGACTTCGCCGCCTGTTTCGATGGGAACGCCGAGGGCGAGGAGGTAGGATTCCAGCTCGTCGGCGGGCATGTCGTCTTGGAGGGCGAGTTTGTCGAGGATGGCGTTTTCGAGCAGGTCGTGAGATTTATTTTCTAAACCGTGTTCATTTTCGTAGTGTTCGAGGCGTTGGAGCGTTTCGATCACGTCATTTTCCCAGCTTTGTGAGAAAGGCAGGCCGATGGTGTAACGCGCGGCGTTATTGAGTTGTATGTATGTTTCGTGGCCTTCGCCATCTTTTGGCATGCTGTTTCACCCTGTTTTATTCCATTTTATAACTTTATGTGAAAAGAAATCAAGAAAAATTGATACGGAGGGCACGGCGTTGTTAGATCCTTCGACTTCGCTCAGGATGACATTTAGGGTTGGGGTGACATGGCGGTACGAGTGCGCTAGAGTTGGGTTATGAAGATTCAGTTTCGTCAGCTTGAGCAATTTGTGACATCGCCTGATAAAGCGGCGCGGGTGATTTTGGTGTATGGGCCGGGTCAGGGGCTTGTGAGCGCGCGGGCGGCGATGATTGGCAAGCGCG
>CAYGSA010000031.1:0-17160 GCA_964352375.1 uncultured Micavibrio sp. | reverse complement strand
GCTAGAAACCGAACATGCACTCTATGAAAAAACCGTAGCACGCCAAAACAAGGCCAAGGCAGACTATGATGCGCTGCGAAACAAAATCTATGAAAAAGAACAAGCCCTCAAAGAACTTCGCCCTGCCCTACAAAAAATAAGAGAACAATCCCTGCGCATAGAGTCCGAGCGCAAACGTTTTACTGATCAACTCACATCAATTAATGAAGACATTAAATCACTTCAAACAACATTAAAAAACGATCAACAAGACTTTAATTCCCTATCAGAGCATAAGGATAACGCCCATCAAGAAACAATAACGGCTTTAAAAAAACGCCTCGATCAAAAAAAAGAAGAGTTTCAAAACGCCCTGCGCGCCCTTGATATATTTACCCAAAACCAAAGTACACGCTCCGCTCGCCTTCAAGCCATCGCAGACGAGCGCATCTCCCTAAAAAACCGCAACATCCGCGCAAAAGAACGACTGTCACAGCTAACAAAGCGTCAAGAAGAACTCAAATCAAAACTGGAAGAACTCAAGAAAAGCCCCGCTACAAAACCCGATGGCCAAGAGGATATGCTCACGGCTATAGATAAGCTCGAAAAACAACACAGTAACTCTATAGAGACTCTTCAAACCCGTGAAAACGAAGTCGAAACCACACGTAAAGCACTTAAAGAATCCGAAGAAATCCTCGCACAGTCCCGCGAAAAGCGTGCAGGAGCACAAGCAATGCTGGCCGCCCTCAATGAACAACTCACCGCGATGGAGAACGCCGTTTATGAACGTTTAGAGATGAAACCCAAAGACCTCGCCCAACACAGTGCCGTCGATATGGTAAATTATCAGCCTGCCGACCTGCCAAAACTTAAGGACGACAAAGACCGCCTAAACCGTGACCGCGAGTCCATCGGCCCTGTAAATTTGCGCGCCGAAGAAGAATCCGCCGAATTAGAAACCGAGCTCACCACCCTCCTTCATGAACGCCAAGACCTGACCCAAGCTGTGGAAGAACTCCGCGGCGGCATTAACAAAATTAACAAAGAAGCTCGCGCCCGCCTACTCAAAGCCTTCGAAAGCGTCGACGGGCATTTCCAAAAATTATTCGAACGCCTTTTTCAAGGCGGTAAAGCACATTTAGAGCTTATAGACTCAGATGACCCCCTCGGCGCAGGACTTGAAATCTTCGCTCAGCCTCCCGGAAAAACGTTGCAATCCCTATCACTCCTCTCAGGCGGAGAGCAAACTCTAGCTTCCATCGCACTCATCTTCGGCATGTTCCTGACAAACCCATCACCCATATGCGTGCTAGACGAAATCGACGCACCACTGGATGATTCAAACGTGGATCGTGTCTGTAACTTACTCGACGAAATCTCCGCGCGCGGCGAAACGCGCTTTCTCATCATCACACACCATCGTATTTCTATGGCCCGCATGGACAGGCTCTACGGCGTCACCATGAGCGAAAAAGGCGTCTCACAACTCGTCTCCGTAGACCTGCAAGAATCTTTCGAATTCATCGACAAACAGGTAGCCTAGGCCATGGACAACCAAAAAACCAAAAAACAATCCCTCGAAGACCGAATCGCCGAAGCCCGTAAAGATATCGAAGACAAAGAAGAGGAACATATGGGCGTGCCTCTAGAAGAATCAGACGACACAAAACGTGGAAAACGCGCAGCATCAGAATTCCTTGGCCTTGTAATGTCAGGATCACTCCTTGGAATAGTCATTGATAAATACTTCGGAACTGCCCCACTCGGCATGTTTTCTTTCATAATATTAGGGTTTGTCGCCGCCGTCCTAAGGGCAAACCACATCACAAATAAAAAATGACAAATACCTCTTGTGAAACAATCTAAAATCCTCTAAAAAGTAGGAAAATCTGGCAATAATGGAGCATAAATTGGCCAATCCTATTCACCAATTTGTAATTGAGCCCATCGGAGGGCAAATAGAGATAGCAGGATATGATGTGTCTTTCACTAATTCTGCTGCCTATATGGTTGCTGGTGCGTTTATATCTATTCTCTTCCTCACGATCGCTATGCGCAAAAACGCAATGGTTCCAGGCCGCCTGCAAATGAGCGCCGAAATTATGTATGAATTCGTCAGCAAAATGGTTAACGAAAATATCGGCTCAAAAGGCCGCCAGTATTTCCCGTTTATATTCACATTATTTATGTTCATTCTTATGGGCAACATGCTCGGCCTTCTCCCCACAGCCTTTACATATACCTCACATCTAATTGTTACAGTGGTCTTGGCAGTACTTGTATTTACAATGTGCATTGGCTTTGGCGTCTATAATCATGGCCTGAAGTTCTTTTCCATATTTATGCCTGCTGGCGTACCAATATGGCTCGCCCCCTTTATCATTCCATTGGAACTGATATCATTCTTTATTCGCCCAATTACACATTCTGTACGTTTATTCGCAAACATGATGGTTGGACATCTCATTCTTAAAATCGTTATTGGCTTTGCAATAGGCGCAGCAACAGCTGGCGGAGCATGGGTATTGCTCGGAATATTCCCTACACTATTTAACGTCCTCATGATAATGTTCGAATTTCTAGTGGCAGGAATTCAAGCCTATGTTTTTGCGATTTTAGCATGCGTTTATTTGAAAGATAGTGTTGAACTTCACCATTAAATATGTATTATCGCGAAAAATTAAACTGTTTTTTTAACAAAGAGTGAAAAGGAAAAAACAACATGGAATTAGAAGCTGCAAAAGCAATTGGCGCTGGTTTAGTCGCACTACCTGCATTAGGTGCTGCAATCGGTTTGGGCATGTATTTTGCTGCGTATAACAACGCAATCGCAAGAAACCCTGAAACACAAAAAATTCTCGATTCAAAATTCTACATCGTAGTAGCATTCGTCGAAGCGCTTGGTATTTTGCCAATTGGTTTGGCTGCTTATATCCTTGTAAGCTAATCACCGCGAGAGAGCACTAAATGCGTATAAAAGGTTTCAAAACAGCTCTTCTATGTTCCCTTTATTCGGCGCAGGCATATGCTGCAGGAGATAAAGCACATGGAGACTATCCTGAAGTCTCAGGCCTTCCGCAATTGGATACATCGACCTACCCCAGCCAGATATTCTGGCTGGTGGTTGTCTTTGGCTTGATGTATGCGGTCTTCGCAAAAAAATCGCTCCCGACAATTGAAAACACAATAGAAAATAGATCTGAACGCATAAATAACGACCTCGATTCAGCTGAACGTTTAAAAGATGAAGTCTCATCTGTTCAGTCGTCATACGAAGACAGCCTGATTGGTGCGCGGAACAGTTCTGCAGAATTGTTCCAAGATATTGAAAATCAGATCAAAGAAAAATCCGAAACCTACACTAAGGATTTTAAAGAACATTCTGCAAAACAAATCGCCGATTTAGAAGCCAATATCGCAAAAGTCCGTGATAAAGCGATGGAAGAAATGAGCGAAATCGCAGCCGAAGTCGCAGCCGAAGCCGCAGCAAAAATTATTGGCATAAAAACAGATAAAGGCAGCGCAAAAGCAGTCGTAGACGCACTGAATAAGGCAGCATAATGAACTTTTACGATTCAAATCTCTGGTACATTTTTTCTTTTATTATATTTTCAGGCATCGTGTGGAAGTTCGGTATCCCTGTCATTTTAGCAAAACTAGACGAGCGCATTGTACAAATTAAAGCAGACCTTGAAGAAGCTGAAAACCTCCGCGTAGAAGCTCAGGAAATGCTCGCACAGTACCAACGGAAACACCGCGATGCGGTTCAGGAAGCCGAAGCTATTGTAAAAAAAGCAAAAGGAAATGCAAAAGAATATAAAATACAAGCCGAAGCCGAACTTAATGATATCATGACTCGCCGTGAACAACAGCTTACAGAACGTCTAAAGCGCATGGAACAAAATGCCATCAACGAAATTCAGGCCTACGCAGCAGAATTATCGATGAACGCTGCAAGACAAATTGTGATTGAAAAACTTGACAACAAGACTAATGCAAAGTTAGTTGATGAAGCTATTTCGAATATTGAAAGCAATATTCACTAATCATCAAACACGACTAAAGGCATAAATATGTCGGCAGCACTGGAAACCAATAAGCATTCTCAGGAAGAAATTGTAAATGACCTTGGTCATACGACAAAAAAAGCGGCTGCAATACTTGCGCAAGCCCCAACATGTGTGATTAACGACACGCTCCAGACGCTGGCACAAAGCCTGCGCCAAAACGTCAATACGATTATAACCGAAAATAAAAAAGACATAAGCGCAGGTAAGAAAAAAGGCCTAACCGATGCTATGCTCGACCGCCTCATGCTGAATCAGCAACGCATAGAAGCCATGGCCAGTGGGGTTGAAACCGTTTTAAAACTAGACGACCCCACAGAAAAAGTCCTCTGGGAAGAAAACCGCCCCAACGGTTTAAACATAAAACGCATCAGCTGTCCAATTGGCGTTCTCGGCATGATCTATGAATCGCGCCCAAACGTCACGATTGATGCCTCTATTTTATGCCTGAAATCACATAACACTGTCATTCTGCGCGGCGGCTCAGAAAGTCTTCATAGCTCCCTCGCGCTCCACAAAATCATTCAGAATGCCTTGGAACACAATGGACTTCCAAAAGCTTGTGTCTCGATGATTCAAACAACAGACCGCGAGGCCGTCGGTGCAATGCTTCGCTCCGAGCATATAGACGTTATGATCCCTCGCGGCGGCAAAAGCCTGATAGAACGCGTCCAAAACGAAGCTAAAATGCCTGTCTTTTCACACCTTGACGGCATTTGCCACATCTATGTCCATCCAAGCGCCAGAGCAGACACCGCCAAAAACGTAACGCTCAATGCAAAAATGCGCCGCACCGGAATATGCGGGGCCATGGAAACACTCCTGATCGACCAGGCTGTTGATAAAGGCCTCGCTACTGAAATTCTACAAAACATTATAGACGCTGATTGCGACATCGTGGGCGATGAAACCGCTCAATCCCTCGACAACAGGGTAATTTCAGCTTCAAACCAAGATTGGTCAACCGAATATCTAACCAATAAACTCAGCGTAAAATTCGTTAATGACGTCAGCGCCGCAATTGATCACATCAACACATTCGGATCACACCACACAGACAGTATCCTCGCCGAAGATGAAACAGCCGTAAACTACTTCCTCAAAAACGTCGATAGCGGCATCGTCATGCACAACGCCTCAACACAATTTGCCGACGGCGGAGAATTCGGCATGGGCGCAGAAATCGGCATAGCCACAGGAAAAATGCATGCTCGCGGCCCCGTAGGATTAGAACAGCTCTGCACCTACAAATACCACGTGCGCGGCAACGGGCAAACACGTGCCTAAAATGGCCATTTTCACCGAACCACATCTGCTCAACTCACCGCGCTGGAAAAACAAACGTATCGGCATTCTAGGCGGCTCTTTCAACCCCCCACATGAAGGCCACATCCACATTTCAAAACTCGCGCTCAACGCCCTAAAGCTAGATGCCATATGGTGGCTCGTCACGCCCCAAAACCCGCTAAAATCATCGCATGAAACAAGACCTCTTAAGGAGCGAACAAAACTCTGCCGAGAAATCACAAAACATCCGAAAATCATTGTGACAACAATAGAGCAACAGCTTAACCAACCCCACAGCTACGGCATCATTAAAAAGCTCAAAAAACACTTTCCACATACAAAGTTCGCATGGATTACAGGCATGGACAACGCCCATAACCTGCATAAATGGAACAACTGGCAAGATATTTTGAACGAAATTTGTATGATTCATGTTACCCGTCACCCGCCCGTAGATCTTATAAAACAATGCCCCGCCCGTATGATGGGTACACAGCGCCACATTACCCTCGACCACGGTAAGCGCGTCAAACTCAAATCAAACACAACATATTGGCTGTTACAGAAGAAAATGGTCAATATTTCATCCACAGAAATAAGAAAGAAAAATGCTTTAAACACAAACACATAAGAAGAAATGACGCACCGCAAACACCGAATTATCTTTGTAAAAACCTAAAAAAACGCTATAATAAATATATGAGGTTAATTATAAATACTTCAATTTTTAACTGCTGAGCTTTATACAAGGCTCGGCTTTTTTTGTGAAACAGAATAAGGAGACACCAACATTCAAAAAAACCAAAATCAGGGCATGCTTACACCTACTGAAGTAAAAGACTTAATATTCGCGTCTTTAGACTCAGGAAAAGCAGAAAATATAGTAACAATTCCTCTCACTGATCAATCGGCACTCGCTGATTATATGATCATAGCCTCAGGCACATCATCACGTCACGTAAACGCGTTGGGTAGCAAACTCAAAGAAATGCTGCACGCTCGCGGCATTAAAGATATTAATGTTGAAGGATTTTCACAAAGCGACTGGGTGATCATAGACGCAGGTGATATAATCATCCATCTGTTCCGCCCCGAAGTGCGGGACTTCTACAGCATAGAAAAAATGTGGTCCGCCCATCCGGCCTTTGATATCGTAAGTGATCAAATACAAGCTTAAGCACAAGCTCTATGAACATAGATATCATATGCGTCTCACGCATGAAACCCAGCCCACATCTTGATCTGATACAGGATTACCAAAAACGTATGCGATGGTCCCTCACCACTCATGAAATAGATCCCAAAAAAGACAACGAAGCCAGCTTCCTAAAATTAATTAAACCCTCAGCGATTTTAATCGCAATGGATGAGCGCGGCCAAAACCTCAAATCTACGCAGCTCGCACAAAAAATAGAAGATTTTCAAAGCAACCATTTCCAATTCCTGATCGGCGGCGCAAACGGATTACCGCCCTCAATGCGTGACAAAGCACATTTCAGCCTGTCCTTCGGGAAACTCACTTGGCCTCACATGATCGCTCGTGTTATGCTTATAGAGCAAATTTACCGCGCTCAACAAATCCTTGCAGGGCACCCCTATCATCGGGAATAATTAAAAACCATGAAACGTCTTTTACTGGCCATAACAGCTCTGCTGTGCACACACCCTGTTTGGGCGAGTGAAAACCCTCCTATTCCAACACGAAAAAATGATGCACTAAACCAATATCAAGAACGTCTAACACAAGAAGAACAAGCCAAAGGCACGCTCAAGAAAAAAATTAAAACCATCCAAAGTGATTTAAGATCAACACGACAAAAACTAATTGATAGCGCGCGCGACATCCAAAACAATCAAGAAAGCCTCAAATCACTTGAAATCCGCATTCAAAGGCTGGAGCATCGTAAAAATGCACTCAACCAGAATGTTCAAGTCGACCGTAAATCAATCGCCAGACTGATAAACGCACTCCAGCGCCTACGAAGAACACCTCCCGAAGCTATGTTCGCACAAGACAAGAGCCCTTACAAAACTGCCCAAAGCGCTCTCATTATGAGCGACATCATACCAACCATTAATCGTCACGCCGCAAAACTAAACAAAACCCTGCAAACACTCGATCAAGTCAGCGCTGAATTAAAACAACAACGTACAACGCTTATGGAGACATCAGATAATCTTGTCAAACAACAGCAGCGCCTGTCAGGACTTCTCGATAAACGCCAAACTCTGCATGCCAAAATAGACCAAGACATCAAAATTCGCGAAATCACAATCCAAAAAATATCCCTCCAAGCTAAAAATCTGGAAGATCTCGTGGCACGAATAAAGGCAGAAGAACAAGCAGAAGAAAAGCGCCGCAAAGCCGCACGCTTAACCAGCGCCAAACCAAAACCGCCCGTCGCAATGAATTTCGGAGAAGCACGCCTGCCCATCTCTGGCATCATACGCACAGCTTATAATAAAACAGATAGTGTTGGCGCAAAAAGCAAAGGTTTAACAATAGAAGGCCGCGCAGACAGCATCGTCATAGCACCGATGAATGGCAAAATTCAATTTTCTGGTGTATTCAAAAGATACGGCAACCTTGTCATCATCGAGCACGCAAACGGCTATCACAGCCTGATCGCAGGACTAAGCATAATCAACGTAAATGTCGGCGCAGACGTAAAATCAGGTGAACCAATCGGATCTCTTCCAGATTCCTCTTTAAATCCCCGCCCAACACTATATTATGAGCTTAGACGGAATGGAAAGCCCGTCAACCCTGCACAAAAATTTGCACAGCTTGGTTAATAATTCTAAAGGTTTAAGCACAGATGAAAAAAATTTTAGGTCTCACACTCATTACCCTGTCTTTATTTACGGCAAACACATTTGCACAAAACGCAAAGAAAGACAAAAATAAAGAAAAGCCAATAGAAAATGGGTTGAGTGAAACATATAAACAACTCAACCTTTTTGGTGATGTGTTCGAACGCGTCCGCGCAGAATATGTTGAGGAAGTCGAGGATAAAAAACTCATCGAAAATGCACTCAACGGCATGCTTTCAAACTTGGACCCACACTCCAGCTACCTCAGCGAAGATCATTTTAACGACCTCCGCACAGAAACACGTGGTGAGTTTGGCGGGCTAGGAATCGAAGTCACCCTCGAAAACGGCCTCGTCAAAGTCGTATCCCCAATTGACGACACGCCTGCTTTTCGTGCAGGCGTTCTGGCTGGCGACTATATCGTAAAAATAGATGATGAAGCCGTCATGGGCATGTCACTCAATAGCGCTGTTGACAAAATGCGCGGCAAAGTCGGCTCTACAATTGATCTCGTCATTCGCCGCGAAGGGGCGGAAGCACCAATCGATATCACGATAGTCCGTGATATTATTCAAATAAAATCTGTTCGCTCCCGCATCGAAGGAACAGTCGGATATATCCGCGTAACAACCTTCAGCCAAAATACAGGTCCTGGCGTACGCGAAGCAATTAAAGATATTAAAAAAGAACTTGGAGAAAACGTAACAGGTTACGTCCTCGATCTACGGAATAATCCAGGCGGCCTCCTATCACAAGCCATAGAAGTGTCTGACGCATTCCTTGATAAAGGTGAAATTGTATCCCAACGAGGACGTCACGAAGATGACACAGAGCGCAACAATGCGACCGTCGGCGACCTCGCAGATGGCTTACCAATTATCGTTCTCATCAATGGTGGTTCAGCGTCAGCATCTGAAATCGTTGCAGGCGCGCTCCAAGACCATAAACGCGCCATCATCATGGGCACACAATCCTTTGGCAAAGGCTCGGTACAAACCGTCATGCCACTTCCAGGCAATGGCGCAATGCGCTTAACGACGGCGCGTTACTATACGCCATCAGGTCGCTCTATCCAAGCCATGGGCATCACTCCAAACATCAATGTAGAGCCCGCAAAAATAGAGGAATTCTCATCAATCCGTCTGCGTGAATCAGATTTGCGCGGTGCTTTGGATAAAGACACGCAAAAAGATCCAAAGAAAAATAAACAAAATGCCGCAAACGACAACAAGAAAAAGGGCAAGGAAGACGCCGAGAAAGAAGAAATTCAAGACTACCAACTCATCCGCGCGCTTGACTTGCTTGCTGGCCTCGCCTTGTACCAAGACGCTAAAAAAGTCGGCGCACAATAACAGACAATGAATATTGACTTAAAGGCTTACATCCCAAAAACATTGCCCCCAGTCCCCAAACTGGATATGAAGCAGCTAAAGCAAATTATAAGCCTAATCGATAAACCTGCCCTCATAAAAGGGTTTGGAGCAGTGATCACCTTCTACGCTCTAATGCACTTATATGTGTGGATGATGAGCGCATCTACAATTAAACATCTGGAAGAACAGCTCCCCTCTATAACCACAGCCATAACAAAAGCTGAAGCAAAGAGCGGACCAACCGCCGATCTGGATATGGAAGTTCGCAACAATTTCCTCATCGAAGGGCTCTCGCAAAATACAAGCGAAGGGAAACTCCCGATCATACGGTCCTCTGATTATCTCACAAGCTTCCGCGCTTATCAAACCCCGTTCACCTGGAACACAAACAGCAAAAAACCTGTTATCGCCTTTATCCTAAAAGATTACGGCCTATCACAAAAAAGTTCCAACCTCGCAACCAGAGTGCTCCCTTCCGAAATATCACTCATGCTTACGCCTTATGCCAACTCACCCTCCCGTTGGGTCGCCCAAGCCCATAATAACGGCCATGAAGTCTGGATGCACATCCCCCTGCAAAATACACAAACCACAGACTCAGGCCCCATGACGATCTTCCATCATGCATCACTCAATGACAAGCAAACGACGATCTATCAAACATTATCCAAAACGCTTGGCTATGTTGGCGTAAGCGCATACACAGACCAAGGCCTCGATCGCGCTAAAGATGATTACACACAGATCTTTGATGAACTCTACTCACGCGGCATCGGCTATTTCGAAATCAACCCAGAAGCACCCGAAATCATAAAAGGATCAGCCTTTGCCAAAGGCGCGCCATACATTAAGGCCAACATCGAAATTCTGCGCATGTCAGGCGATCAATCTTATGACACCCTCGAAGACATCGCACAACAAAAAGGCTATGCCGTAGCGATCATTCCAAGCCATCCCACAGCAATAAACAATCTCTCAATATGGCTAGAAAAGATCGGCAATATCGATTACCAAATAGCACCAATATCGGCAATTTATGACCTACCAACACTAGAAAATATAGACCCGGCGGCACTGGAAAGCAAAGACTTCATTGACCCTGAGAAAGATCATTATGACGCGGGAAACAGCCACAATCATTGATAAATCCACACTCCTTTATCGCCAATGTGTAGGCATCGCACTATTCAACTCAGAAGGAAAAGTCTTTGTCGGTGAGCGTATAGATACGCCCGGCGCATGGCAAATGCCTCAAGGTGGTGTTGATGACGGCGAAACACCCCAACAAACCGCCCTACGCGAACTTGCCGAAGAAATAGGAACAAACAAGGCCGACATCATCCAAACCGCATCGCGCAAACTTCAATACGACCTTCCTGATGACATGATACAACGCCTCTGGAACGGTCGCTACCGCGGGCAAGAGCAAACCTGGATTGCAGCCCGCTTCACCGGGAAGGACTGTGACATCAACCTCAGCGCATTCGATCCACCAGAATTCTCACAATGGCAGTGGGTCAAACTCGAAGACACACTAAACCTGATCGTCCCCTTCAAACGTGATTTGTACAAACAAGTAATTGAACTCTTTTCTTGCATCACAAAATAAAACACTGCTATACATAATAAAAAAAAAGAGACAGTCATATGCCAGAATTCAAAGAAGATGACTTCCAAACAGTTTTTGCAAAGCAACTTTGCCGTACATGCGACATAGATTGGGTTTTATTGGATCAATACAATTCAGAAGAACTTTATTCAAGGTTTAGAACACTTTGGACACAAAGCCCTGAGAAAAGGGCAGAAATGACAATACCTGAACCACTAGAGTTAGAAGATAGTCAAATCACACCTAAAGATTACGAAAAATTGCGCGAAGACTACTTCAAATATCAAGTCTTGATGTTTCTAAAAGGCGCGGAAGAATTCTATGATGAACATGGCACAGAAATTGAAACATTTATTGAAGAGATACAGGCTGGAAACAAGAGTGCACGAGCAATAGCAGAATTCACAGCCTACAACCCGACGGCAATGACACACATACGCACAGGAATGCGTTACAAAGCTTTTATGAGCGATCCTGACATGGCGCCAATACTTGCAAACTATATTCACAGTGAATTACATATAGCAAACGATATTCCACTAGAACAACCTCTAAAACACCCGTTCCCACAACCTATGACGCAAGCTTTTATAATGCAATTCTGGCCTGAACTCGACGAAGAACTGGATGGTGAAGGTCTAGCTCTCACACAATATAAACTAGCCTATTTAGGCCAATAAAAACAAAATTATAGGCTTAAAGTCCCATAAAATGTTTCACGTGAAACAAAACGAGAACATTTATGCAGTTTAGAGCAGACTATGCGCAAGGATGGAGCTTACAAGCAGTAAGTAACTGGACGCAGCAAAGCAGATCCACGCTTAATGATGGCCGCACTAGGGGTTGGAGGGCGACCAGGCGGGATCAGACCCATCCTTTGGTGTCCTCAGCCAACGCTCATTATACCCTGTAATATCAATCGTGTATATCCGCGCAGAGCGACGATCTCCATTCGGCGTCTCCTTAAAATACGTCAGAACACGCCCGTTCGGTGACCAACTCGGCCCCTCTACATGATACGCATTCGTAATCAAACGCTCGCCCGAACCATCCGGGCGGATAACACCAATATAAAACTTTCCCTTATACATACGCGTAAAAGCAATCAAATCCCCCCGCGGCGACCAAACAGGGTTTCCGTATCGCCCCTTACCAAACGTCAAACGATTCATGCCCGAACCATCAAGATTCATAATATAAAGCTGCTGCGTACCACTACGATCTGATTCAAACACAATTTTCTGCCCATCAGGCGAATAAGATGGAGCGGTTTCAATCGCACTACCGCTTGTCATTCTTAACACCTTACGAGAGTTCAAATTCATCACATAAATATCCGTATTTCCATTGCGCGCCATACTCATCACAACATCTTGCCCATCAGGTGAAAAGCGCGGCGCAAATGTCATCCCAGGAAAAGACCCAAGCGCCTCATGCGCTCCTGTGTTAATATCGTAAAGGTAAACCTTCGGTGCACCATCACGATAAGACATATACGTAATACGCTGTGTCTTGGGTGAAAAACGGGGCGTTAAAACCAAAAAACTACCATCCGTCAAATATTTATGATTGGCACCATCCTGATCCATAATCGCCAAACGTTTAATCCGCTGATGCGCCGCCCCAGTCTCCGAGATATAAACAATGCGCGTATCAAAATAGCCATCTTCACCTGTAATGCGCTTATAAATCTCATCCGACATAATATGAGCAATGCGCCGCCAGTTCGTGGGCGTCGTCGTATAAGCCATACCAATTAACTGCTCTTGTGAAAGTACATCCCAAAGACGAAATTCAACACGCGTACGCCCCTCCTCATCGATGCTGACACGTCCAGAAACCATAGTCTCCGCCCCCGTCGCACGCCATTCAGGAAAACGTACCCCTTCCTGCTCAATTGATCCTGCTGTCTGCACGAACGCCTTTTCACTGATCGGGCGAAACAAACCAGAACGCTCCAGATTATCGCGCACGATCCCAGGAATATCAGAAGCTAATTTCTGCAAAGCGGGTTTACTCGCACTAAAGTCACTCACCGCAATTGGTCGCGGCTTAAATACCCCCTTGGTCAAAGCAGGCGCAGTAATGATATCATCCTGCGCATAGGCAAGAGCAGGTAAAAAAACAACAAATAAACAAGTCAGCAAAAAACGCTTCATAAGGATATTACCTTTCATTTAATTTTCATCACCTTAACATCCCACGTGGATCAAAGGGATAATAAAATTCTCTCCATTGCTCATATTTATCAGCAGGCAAACGTAAAGTACGACACGACTCATTGAGCAGAGCACGCCTCGCCGCTTCCGCAGCAGCTCTAAATCGAGCATTATTGTTATATTTTCCAGCATCTCGTGGCAAAATATCAGCACTTAACACTTTTCGACTCTGATCAACTTTGACATGCAAAACGACATAAAGATCATCGGAATACGTCATCCCTGCATCAACATTCCAACAGGGGGCAACCCCCTCCCCCATAGCAACAAATTCAGAAGTTGTTAAAACTTCCGCCAATTGCGCTACCTGCACAGATTGCTTGACCTCTTCAGGCTCATCCGGACTAAGACTCTTCAATAAACTATTAATATCACGTTCTGGCTCAGACGGTTTAACCTCAGAGGCAGGTTTTTCTTCTGGCTTTGGCTTGGTAGGAGGCTTAGGCTTGGCTTTGGGCTTTGGCGGTTCTTTAATCAAATGCGGGTCAGCTACAGGCTCTATCTCTACTGGCTTTTCTTCCATCACTGGCTCAACAATCGGCTCAGGCTCAGGCTCAGCCACGGCTGGCTCAACAATCTCTTCAATCTCTGGCGGACTAGGCGTTAAGAGATCAGGCTGACTATCAGATTTGTTATAAACAGGCTTTATATCCGGCGGCGGCGGAATATCGTCCTCTGCCTTCTCTGGCTCATCAATTTTCGTCGTTTGTGACATCTCGTCAGGCGTAAATATTTCAACAGCTATGGACATCTCTTGCGGCTCAATTGGCTTCGCAAGATAGGGCATGCCAATAGTCGCCAACGCAAAAATAGCGACATGAAATATAAACGAAACAGCAACAGGAAAGCTCATATTTGGAGTATAAAGCTCCTTTTTCTTTTGCTTTTGCACTTGAATTGCCGCATTCATGAGAGTATCAATCTTTCGGTTTTGAAATCAACGCAACCTTACGAAAGCCCGCACTGTTAAGCTGACCAAGCACGTCCATAACCTTGCCATAATCAATCGCCTGATCCGCGCGCACATAAATACGCCGTTCTTGATCACCCTCAACCGAAGCCTTAAGAACTGACACAAGCGCACCCTTCTTAATCTCGGTATCCGCCAAATAAACTTTACCCTCTTTATCAACTGTTATTTCAATCGGCTTATTATCCTCATTCTGAATGGCTTTCGCCTTCGAGTCAGGCAAGTCAATCGGCACACCAGAACTGAGCAGCGGCGCAGACACCATAAATATAATAAGCAACACCAACATCACATCCACCATTGGCGTGACGTTAATCTCCGCGATAGGCTTATACGATCCACCCGTACGGCGGCGGCGTCCTCGCGTTTTCCCCGGTAGCATAGCGCCCATTATGGCTTACTCGCTTTTGTAGTGTCTTGCGAATCCAGATGACGAGAGAGAATAGCCGAAAATTCATCTAAAAAAGCCTCTAAGCGATCCGCATAACGATTGAGCCGATCAGACAGAACATTATAGGCAATCGCCGCAGGAATAGCGGCCACAAGCCCGATCGCTGTTGCAAACAACGCCTCCGCAATACCCGGCGCAACCACAGCAAGGCTTGTATTGTTACTGCTAGCAATCGCGGTAAAACTGTTCATGATCCCCCAAACCGTTCCAAACAAACCAATAAACGGCGCGCTAGAGGCCACACTGGCCAGAAACGTCATACCACTCTCCAAGTGATTCATCTCACGCCCAATCGCAACACTCATGGATCGCTCGACGCGCTGCTGCAGGCTCACTTGCATATTCTTGTTCGATGGCAAACCACCAACAATCCCCGCCTTCCACTCATCCATCCCCGCCGAAAACGTACGAAGCATCGGGTCTTCCTTGCTCTTTTTCACGCGCATATAAATTTTATCAAGCGGCTCCCCCGACCAAAACGAATCCTCAAAACGGTTCGCACGACGATTTAATTTTCCAAGCATAGCACGCTTGTGAAAGATAATAGTCCAGCTCCAGACAGACGCAGCAATCAAACCAATCATGACGCTTTTTACAATAATATCAGCCTGCATAAACAAACCCCACGCACTCATATCGTGCGCCGCGGCAACGCCTAAACTTTCCGTGACAATTTCTGCTGCCATGTTAAACCTTCCTTTATTGTCATCCTGAGGAAGCATAGCGACCGAAGGATCTTGTTATTATCGTCAAGTCCTTCGCATATGCTCAGGATAACACTCAAGCGTTAGGATACGCTCTCGATATACTTCTGAAAAGACTCTTTGATGGTTACAGGCAAACGCATCGGTTTATAACTTTCTGAATCCACACAAACCAACACAACATGCATATCTGAAATCTGCTCTTCACCACGATAAAGCGCTTGATGCATAATAAAACTGGAATTTTTCAGCTCCGAAATAGAACTCCGCATTACAAGATCATCATCAAGAATTGCTGGTTTCAGGTAATCAATATCAATATGGCGCACCACAAAAATACATCCAAAATCCTTTTCCACCTGCGTATTTAAATACCCGCAAGAGCGCAAAAACTCTGTTCGCCCGCGCTCTCCAAAATTCAAATACTGCCCATGATAAACAATCCCTCCCGCATCGGTATCTTCGTAATAAATACGTACAGACGTTTCGTTATACATAATTACTCACCCAACAAATCGCCCTGAGCATCAACATTCAGCGCTATGCCCAAATACGTGCAGCCCTTCGCCGAAATAATCCGCCCACGCGGCGTCCGCTGCACCAACCCTTGCTGCATCAGATACGGCTCAATCACATCCTCAATCATATCGCGTTGCTCTGATAACGCCGCCGCAAGCGTTTCCACACCAACAGGCCCACCATTATAATTCTCGGCAATGCATTTCAAATACCGCCGATCCATAGAATCAAGGCCTGCAGAATCCACATCCAAACGCCCCAGCGCCTCATCAACCAACTTTGAACTCGCCTCCTTAAGGCCAGACGCATCAAAGAAATCACGAACGCGGCGCGTCAAACGCCCGGCAATTCGCGGCGTCCCACGAGATCGTTTTGCAATCTCCAACGCCCCTTCCTTCGATAACGGCATCTCCAAGAGCCGTGCCGTCCGCGCAACAATCAAGGATAACTCCTGCGCATTATAAAACTCTAATCGCAAAGGAATCCCAAACCGATCCCGCAGCGGATTCGTAAGCAAACCACTCCGCGTCGTCGCCCCTACAAGCGTAAACGGCGCAAGCTCAATCTGTACTGATCGCGCCGCAGGCCCCTCCCCGATAATCAAATCAAGTTTTTGGTCTTCCATAGCAGGATAAAGAATCTCCTCGACCGCCGCATTCAGGCGATGGATTTCATCAATAAACAAAACATCATTCGGCTGTAAATTCGTGAGGATCGCCGCCAAATCCCCAGATTTCGCAATCACCGGCCCAGATGTTGCGCGAAACCCCACACCCAGTTCCTTCGCCACAATCTGCGCCAGAGTCGTCTTACCCAAACCCGGAGGACCAAAAAACAGCGCATGATCCATCGCACTGCCACGCGCTTTGGCGGCCTGAATAAATACGGAAAGATTCTCGCGCAGGTCCTTCTGCCCAATAAACTCATCCAACGACAAAGGCCGCAAAGCCCCCTCAACAGGCTTCTCGTCAGGCTGATTTTCTTGCTCCAGCTCAATATTTTTTGCAGCTTCATTCATGCACTCAACTCCTGCAAAGCAAGCCTGATCAATGTTTGCAAATTATCATTCGCCTTATCCTTATTCGCCTGAACCGCACGGAACGCATCGCCGCTGGCATACCCCAAATTCGTGAGCGCAGACACCGCGTCCTGATCCAAACCAGAC
>CAYGSA010000030.1:0-17183 GCA_964352375.1 uncultured Micavibrio sp. | reverse complement strand
CCTTCCAACCGCATCGAGCCACCGCGAAGCGATCGTCATGCAGATCGACAAACTCATTCGCCTCGTAGATGGCAATAACGGCCAGACAATCGCACAGCTTTTCAGCGAGGCCCAAGCCAGCGAAATATCCCTCAAGATTTTCAAGGACAACCTCCTCGAACCCCTAATGGACGCCATCCGCTACAGCATCGATGAAGGCCAAAAAACAGGCGAATTCCGCGACGATATCACCGCAACACTCGCAATTGATATGCTCTGCGGCCCGATCTTCTTCCGCCTTATGGCGCACCCCAAAAATTTGGATGACAGATTCCGCGAAGCATACCCAAAAGAGTCGATCAAAATCCTCGACCCTGAAAGCGCGAACTAAAAATCACCAAACCCCAGTATTCTTCATACTTGCCCACGGCTCTTGCACCGCGAGCGCATCACCGCGCTGCAAAAGCTCAATCGAGATATGGTCGGGAGAGCGAATAAATGCCATATACCCATCACGCGGCGGACGATTAATCGTTACTCCCGCATCCATCAACATCTGACATGTCTCATAAATATCATCCACGCGAAAAGCGAGATGCCCAAAATTGCGCCCTTCATCATAGTGCTCAACTGAGCCATCTTCCGCTGGCCAATTATACGTCAATTCTACCATAGGCGCTTTACATGTACGTGCAGCCTCCTCATCGCCGGGTGCCGCCAAAAACACCAGCGTAAAACGACCCGATACTACATCCTTACGGCTAATTTCAACCAACCCAAGCGTATTGCAATAAAAATCAAGCGAGACATCCAAATCCCGCACCCGCACCATCGTATGTAAATAGTCCATCGCCATAGTTATCCCTTTCCAGTTACCAATCTGTAACCATCCTATTGGCGCAAAGAATAAAATCAACTAAACTCTAGGTCATGTTAGAAAACTTAGAAAATTTTAATCTCACGCAAACTGCAACCGAAACGCTGGAAATCTTAACTGCTTATGCGACGGATCCGAACACAATATATCAGCTCATCATCATCGTAGGGGCGTTCATATCAGGATACGCAACCTATAAAATACTCCGCAGCCCATTTCGCGAAGCCATTGAGAAAGCCGACTGGCCGGGACGCATAAAACGCATCGTCCATAATTTGCGAAAACTTCTGTTTCCGCTCATCACACTCATCATTTTATTCATTACCACCAAAATCGTGGGCGCAGAGCCTATCGGCATGAACGTATCACTGCTGAATGCCATTATAAAGGTAACCTTCGCATGGATCGCCATCCGCGCCATGGTGCAATTCATTGACAATAACGCCGCACGAAACACCTTCGCCACCACCATATGGATCGTCGCCGCACTCAGCATTTTCGGGCAACTAGACAATGCTACAGAAACACTAGACTCTCTGGGCTTCACCATAGGTGACTTCCGCCTCTCCGCACTCGCCGTCATCAAAGGTGGATTCTACCTGTTCGCATTACTCTACCTCGCCACCTTCATCTCATCCTTCGCAGAGCGCCGCGTCCTGAAAATCAGCGGCCTCACACGCTCATCTCAGGTGCTCATCGCAAAAGTCGTACGCGTCGCACTGATCGTCATCGCCCTGCTCATCGGCATCACCAGCGCAGGAATAGACCTGTCCCTCTTCGCCGTCTTCGGTGGTGCGATTGGTTTAGGGATTGGTTTTGGTCTGCAAAAAGGAATCTCAAACCTCTTCTCAGGCATCCTGCTCCTCAGTGACCGTTCCATCAAACCTGGCGACGTCATAGAGCTTGAAAACGGCACCTTCGGCTGGGTCAACGAAATGGCCGCGCGCTACACTGAAATCGTCACGCGTGACAACAAATCTTTCCTCATCCCAAACGAAGAATTTATAACCCAGCGCGTCGTCAACTGGAGCCACGGAAACTCGCTCATCCGCCTTCAGGTTGAATTCGGCGTACATTACAAATCCAACCCCCATGACGTCAAACGCATTGCAGAAGAATGCGTCACACATGCCCATGAGCGCATCTGCACATCCCCCGCGCCAGTCTGCCACTTGACCGAATTCGCCGACAGCTCACTTAATTTCAAACTCAGATTCTGGATAAAAGACGCGGAAAAAGGCGTCACCAACATCCGCGGCGAAGCCATGCTCGCCCTATGGGACGCGTTTAAAGAAAACAACATCGAAATCCCCTATCCGCACCGCGAAGTCTATATGCATGAGAAAAAAGATACATGAACACAGATAATCATAGCGTAAAAATGCTCCTTACAGCCATCGCAATAGCCCTAATAGGCGCAGGCACGGCACTAACATATTTCTTTGCCATGACCGCATATAACATCATTGAAAACCCACAAGAGGTCAAACTACTCCCCTTTATAATCAGCAAGATCCCCCCAACCACAGAGCCTTATACACTTTCAGGAGACTTAGACGGCACAGACTTCAGCCTCTCCATACCATACGAAATCAGCATATTCGTTTTAGTGTATCTCGGCTTAATTGCACTGCGCGTTGTCGCATCCATAGCCATTGACCTAATAAAAGGCGGCACAAAACTCATCTCATCCATTTGGGAACAGCCAAAGAAAAAAACCACCTCATCCGTAGATTAAGATGGCTTCTAATACTTTAAAAATCTAATAGGTTAAGCAGCTTCAGCAAGCACACGATCAGACAAAGCAACCTCTCCAGAAAGCACCGCCGCAACAGCAGCAACCGTTGAACCAATACGCACAGCAGTCTGAATCTCTGATGATGACACACCTTCCTTGCGAAGCGCCGCCTCATGTGCATCAATACACATTCCACACCCATTAATCGCTGAGACCGCGAGCGACCAAAGCTCAAAATCCGCCTTATCAACGCCAGGGTTCCCGATTACATTCATCCGTAACTTTGCAGGCATTGTGCCGTATTCCTTGTTCGCAGCCAAATGAACAAAACGATAATAAACATTGTTCATAGCCATAATCGCCGCCGCAGACTTCGCCGCCTGAACAGCCTCAGCACTCAAGTTTTGCACCGCCTCGGCCTCAACGGCTGCGATAACATTAGCATTACCCGTCGCAAGTGCAGAAGACAAAAACGTTCCCCAAAGCTTTTGCGTATCAAGCGTTTCATCCGCCGCCAAAGACGACAAATTCAGCTTAATATCTTTCGCGTAATCAGGAATTTTATTCTTCAGTTCATTAATAGACATGTGTTTCTCCTTAAAATCATAAAAGTTAAAAATTATTCTCAATAACCGCCTCATCATATGCAATAGAACCACCACGCGGCTTAGGCTCTTCAAGACGTTTACCGATAACAAGCATCATGCCAATCACATGATTCTCTGGCAGGGCAATAATCTCCGCAACGGCGTCTTGATCAAACCCAATCATAGGGCAAGAGTCCAATCCCATCTCACGAGCGCTGAGCATCAGAGTCTGCGCAGCAATCCCAACCGAACGCATCGCCTCATCACGTTGCAACCACTCACGCCCCTCATAAAAAGGGCCAATCATTGAAACCATCAACGCGGTAACATCAGGCGGAGTGTTACGCCAGTATCGCTCTGGGGTGTCAGACCATGCTTTCATATCTGCACACAAGATCAATAGCTCTGATGCGTCTGTAACCTGCGCCTGATCCCAAGCCGCCGCTCTAATCTTCTCACGTTTGCTCAAATCCAGAACCCGAACAAAACGCCAATTCTGAATATTAAATGATGTCGGGGATTGCAACGCAAGCTCCATCAAACCTTTAAAATCATGATCGCTGATTTTGTAATCAGCATCAAAATGTTTAACGGCTCTGCGAGTTTTTACGGCTTCGGAAACAATCATGGTAAAAGTCTTTCTATTGAAAAGATATGACAGGCGATTCCATCTTGAAAACGCATGCCAAAAAAATAACTTAAATCAAGGTCTACGCCGCGATTTTAACAGCTTCTGCGGATACATTAATTGTATCACCGCCTAATGGTCGGTTACACGGGCAAAGCTCGTCTGATTGCAACGCATCAAGAATGCGCAATGTTTCTTTTGGATTGCGTCCAACATTCAAACCGTTAACAGCAACATGCTGAATAACATTGTGAGGGTCAACAATGAACGTCGCACGATAAGCAACACCTGCAGATTGATCACGCACACCAAGCTGATCGATCAAAGAACCATTTGTATCTGCAAAAGACCACTGGTTAAGCTTGCTAAGTTCTGGGTGCTCGCGGCGCCACGCAAGTTTAGAGAATTCATTATCAGTCGATCCACCAAGAACAATTGTGTCACGATCTGCAAATTCCTCGTTCAGTTTTGCAAACTCAACAATTTCTGTAGGGCAAATAAATGTGAAGTCTTTTGGATAGAAGTAAAAAACCTTCCACTTCCCTTCAAAGCTTTGCTCTGTAATAGTTTCAAACGCGCTCTCGCCGTTTTCTTCATGGGTGTTAAAACCAGGCTTAACGCCCGTAATTTCAAATTCTTGTATTGAGTCACCAATAGTTAGCATCATAGTCTCCAAATAAATTGTAATTTAAGATAAGGAGAAGATGATACGATTCCAGAAGATTATCAAACAAATAATTTAGATAGTAAATATCGTTTTTACCGATACTGAAGATATACTATTTTCCAAAAACCAGAACGGATAAAGTTGTGCCACCATCATATGATTGCACATTCAAACCACCAACATCAGAAGCCGGAATATCAGGAAATTCAACAGCAGCGCCCACCCCTTGACTTTCTGTATTAAAGAAAACAACAAGCGCACCCGTTTCAGGAATCGTTCCCTCAACAACCTTAACAGGCTCAACGTCAATCAGCCCCCACAAATCAGAAGGCTGTTCGAAAGTAATTGTATCGGCAAAAGCGTCATGCGCCCCATCAGCACCCTTCGAAGAAGGCTGAAACCCAAAGACAGTATTAACAGTATCAGGATCTTCATTTAAGATAATATGCTGAGAAACAGGGTCTTTTTGCAAATGAACTGTGTCATCGCCCGGTCCAACCCTAATCCTCGCTTTAACACCGCCCCCAATAAATGCGTCATCGTCACCAGCACCAAGCTCTATATCAACAGGTCCACGGCCATGAGCAGTAACATGATCGTTACCATCTCCAGTATCCACATTAACATGACCAGAATCAACATAAACGAGATCATCTCCACCTTGAGTAGAAATATCAGGCGGATTATAGGCTTTTTCAGGGATATTAACTTCCACAAACACGATATCTCGCTCATCCGTACCATCAACTTCAGCGCGACCAGAAGGCCCACTCTTAGCAGCAACCGCCGCCGCATTATCTACATAAAAACCTGCCATAATCTACCCTACAGTATTATTTTAAATCCATTTTATATAATAACCCCTTTCAGAAAAAGAATGCAAACTTTAATCGCCCATAGTAGCATGCACCAATGATAAGACCCACCCTACGCCAACTTGATTACCTCGTCGCCATTGAAGACGAGCACTCCTTCTCGCGCGCAGCCGAAAGCCGTAACGTCACACAATCAACACTCAGCGCAGGCATAAAAGACCTGGAAAACACCCTCGGTAGCCAACTCGTAAACCGCACAGGGCGCAATATCACACTCACCGCATTAGGAACCGAAATCGCAAGCACGGCGCGCACTATATTGCACGACATCGACTCACTATCCGCCCGCGCAAACCAAGCGCAAGCACCGCTCTCTGGAACACTTCGCCTCGGCATCATCCCGACAATCGCGCCCTACCTGCTCCCCTCCATTTTACCAAAACTGCAAAAAAACTTCCCCAAATTAGAATTACAGCTCTTTGAAGACCTAAGCGACAATCTGATCGAGCATATGCACAAACGCAAAATCGATGTCGCAATCATTGCATTGCCTTATGACACGACAGGCCTGGAACAACGAAACCTGTTCAACGAAGACTTCCACCTCGCCGCCCCTAAAAATCAAAAATTTCCAGAAAAAATAAAAATCAGTGATCTGGAATCCAACCAACTCCTCCTCTTAGAAGAAGGTCATTGCCTCACCGATCATGCGCTCCAAGCCTGCAAACTCCAAAAACCGCGCACACAAAAAACCTTCAGCGCCACCAGCCTTACAACCCTGATCCAGATGGTAGGCTACGGGCATGGCGTCACATTACTGCCCGATATGGTCGTAAAGAACGCGCCCTTGCCGAAAAACGTCAAAATAATCCCGTTTCAAAGCCCAAAGCCCACACGTCAAATTGGCATGATCTGGCCAAAACCAACACCACAAAAGCATCACTGCGAAGCTTTGTTTGACACCCTAAAGGAATTTGATTTATAAACACCATCATGACTGACAAAACTTATAAGATTGCCGCGCTTTACCGCTTCGTGACCATTGACGATATCCATAGTCTGCGCACGCAAATCTATGCATTAGACGAAAGACTAAAGGCCAAATACGGCGAAGGCATATGCGGAACCCTCCTCCTCGCACCGGAAGGCGTAAACGGTACAATCGGCGCAAAACAAGATACGCTGGATGAGATGATAACATTTCTCGACAAACATCTCGGTATCACACAAGGCGAGCTTAAATACTCCCACGCGAGTGTAACACCATTCAACCGCTTTAAAGTGCGCCCAAAAAAGGAAATCATCACCCTGCGCAAACCAGAGGCCAACCCAAATATTCAGGTCGGCGACTACGTCGAAGCCAAAGATTGGAACGACCTGATGAACGACCCTAACGTCACCGTCATTGACACCCGCAATGAATACGAAACCCGAGTCGGCATCTTCGAAGGCGCGCTCGACCCAAAAATGAACGTCTTCACAGAATTCCCTGATTGGGTCAAAGAAAACCTAGACCCAGCCAAACACAAAAAAGTCGCTATGTTTTGTACAGGTGGCATCCGCTGCGAAAAAGCCAGCGCCTATATGCTCGCGCAAGGGTTCGAAAATGTATACCACCTCAAAGGCGGTATTCTCAAATACCTCGAAACAATCCCCGCCGACAACAGTAAATGGAACGGCGATTGTTTCGTTTTTGATAAACGCGTTTCAGTTGGTCATGGACTACAAGAAGGCGAGTGGACAATCTGCCACGCCTGCCGCGAACCATTATCTGCAGCGGAAACAACACTCAAGTCATACGAAAAAGGCGTATCGTGTCGCCATTGCATTGATGAACTAAGCGACGAACGCGCCAAATCACTCCGCACACGCCAAAAACATTATAACGAACGCTATTCCGAAACGGACATAATCGGCCAATCTTAAGAGTTAGACCTAAAAAACTGTTTTAGAACAAAAAAACATGCCCAACGTACAGCCAATTTTATACTCTTTTCGCCGCTGCCCCTACGCCATGCGCGCGCGTTTAGCGCTCGAATACGCCGGGATTGAGCGAGAGCACCGCGAAATAGAACTCAAAAACAAACCCGCACACATGCTGAAACTCTCCCCCAAGGGGACAGTGCCCGTACTCGCCCTCCCCTCTGGGCGCGTCATAGATGAAAGCTTTGATATTATGATTTGGGCGCTCTCAGAGAACGACCCATATCTCTGGCTTCCCGATATGCACCGCTTTGACGTTTATGACCTCATAGAGCGTAACGACACAATTTTCAAACCACAGCTTGATCGCTTTAAATATCCAAACCGCTACCCAGAAGAAGATTGCTCAAGCGCCCGCGAAAATGCCCTAAAGTTTTTAACTGATCTAAATTCGCGCATCGCTGCAAACGGTGCTCTATCAGGTGAAAAAACAACCCTCGCCGATATGGCAATATTCCCCTTTATCCGTCAATTTTCTAACGTCGACAAAAACTGGTTCACCGCGCAAAACCTAAAGCCACTCCAAAAATGGCTAAACAATCACATCACAAGTGACCTGTTCAAAAAAGTCATGGAAAAACACCCTCTATGGAATGATGACGTACAAACTTAATGCATTAAAAAATCAAAGGCTTAAAGAAAGGTCTTTATTACGAATCAACCTGATGCGATTAAGCCATAAATAACCATTATTCCCTATGCTTTTCCTTATGATCACGACCTGTACCAGCCCACGAACGGTGCTTTTTCATGCGCCCGTCAATACGGTCCGCCATATGCGCCGCAAAGGCTTTTCGCTCCTCAGGAGACAACTTCATCATAACAGCCTTAAGCGCCGTCCCCTTACGTTTCTCAAAATCCTGCTTAAGTGCAACAAGCTCGGCATTCAAACGATCATAAACCAACTCGTCAAAAACCTCTTCAGACAAAAGCGCATGCACCTCACGCTTCTTCTTAAACATCTCCTGCTTTAAAGGAAGAACTTCTTTAAAACTCTCCCGCATCAACGCACGGCTATCGTCTGATAAATTCGCAGACTGCCAAGGTGCTTGATGAAACTGGCGCACCATATGCCCTACTATAATACCAATCAATAAGACATTGAGCACAACAGAAACAGTAAATACAATTTTCATTCGTTTACTCATATAAAATCCCCTAAATTATCCTCTTCCAGCAATAAATCTGCATAATCGACACTAAAATCCGAAAAATCAGCGCCATATAGACCAAGCCCCAAACCAAAAACCAGTAAAAAAACCATCATAAATATGGGGCGCGGCAACAAGATAAACGCCATCATGGGGGGCTGAGTCGCCATAAGAATGCGCCCCTCCAGACCCGCACGCACTGGTACATCGCGTCTCATCGCCAATAGTCTATCTAAATCATCCATATTTCGATTCCTTCTCCCTTATCAAAACATCACGTAACCCTGCTTTGGCCCGCATCAACAAAGACTCAAGCGCCTTCACACCAACATCCATAACCTCCGCAGCTTCCCTGTTACTCATCCCCTCATAAAAACAAAGGCTCAGAGCTGTTTTTTGTCGTTCTGGCAAATCAGAGATCGCACGCTCTATCTGCTCTTGCTGTTGCAACACCTCTAAATCTTGGTGTTGATCCGCATTATCGTCCGCCATAAGGTCTAAAATATTAGACCCCTCCGAAGACTTAATCTTACGCCGCGCATCAATCGCCTGATTGGTCACAACACGGTAAAACCATGTCGTAAACTTAGCACCCTTATCTGCATCCCAAATTTCAGGCCTTTGCCACAGCTTCAAAAACGCCTCCTGAACAACATCCTCTGATAACTCAGGATTATGGCACATCCGAAACGCACACGCATAAAAACGCTGCGAATGACGCTGCACCAAAACAGAAAAAGCCCCATGATCACCCGCTTTCACGCGCTGCATAAGGGCTTCATCCGTAATCTCTACAGCGCTATTCACCTTTATTCTTGCGCTCTTTCCACTTATCTTTCATCTCTTTTCGGTGCGCTTCAGCTTCTTCTTTCGTAACTTCGTCATTACCATCTTTGTCCATTTTTGCAAAACGCTCTTCTGCATGTGCTAAAAACTCAGACTTGCTAATAACGCCGTCACCATTCGTATCGTGCTTTTCAAACATCTTACCGCCTTTTTTGCCACCACCATGATGATCGGCAAAAACAACAGGCGCACTTAAAAGAGCCACAGTCATTAGCCCCGCAAATAAAAACTTGTTTTTCATGAATAAAATCCTCTCTAAAAATTGGTTACAAAAATAATACGCTAAGAACAATCAAAACCCTTCGTTAATAATCCAAATCAATCACAACGCGATGTTTTGCAGAATGTTTCGGGGGCAAAATCATAGTCCCTAAAATCTTGGTTTTCTCAGCCAACCGAACTTCTAGAATTATGCTTCCATCTTTTTGCTCACGAGCTATATACGTGCCAAGCAGCTTGCTGCCAGACAAACTGCCCTGCTGCTTGATATTCCAGTCCGTGCTATACATCTTGATACGCAACACATTACGAATAGAATCTATAGCAACCTTATATTTCGTAATCTCGCTAACTTCCAAAACAAGCCGTGTTCTGCCGGGGTGACGCCCGCTGCGCATCTTAATCACCCTAGATATTTTACGCACACCTTGTTGCTGATCCGTGTTAATAGAAGATTCAACCACCTGAGCGGTTGGTTTGAGAGAAGAGTTAACCTGCTGTGCACGCCCTATTTTCGTTAAATCGCCCATTAAAGGCTTACGTTTCGGAACAACCATGTCTTTTTCCGTCTCAACAAGATTGCGCGGCGGCTTTCTAAAATTTGGTAACGCCGGAGGAATAATGATAGACGGCTTCAAAACGCTCTCCCCCTGCCGTTCTAATATCAATTCTGGCTCAGAACGAAGCTTTCTCTTAGGAAGAGGCAACTCAGCCTTGCCGCCAAACAAAGACGTTAAACCGCGAAAAGCATTTTTCTTCTTGCCAAAATCCTCAATAGAAACTGGCTTTGCTTGAGCTAAAACAACACTATCCGTTTCAAATTCCGGCGCATCCTCCGTTGCCGCCTCAATGCGCAAAATACGCAACGTGCTATCCTGACCACTCTTCGCATCAGGTTCAAAATGGGCTGTCAAATCGTCCATTGTCTTGCGACGTTTTGTATTAACCCGATTCCTCGCTGCCAGATGCGCCTTCGCGGGGTCCATTGATCGCCCCTGCTCAACAACATTCCAGTTTCCATCCGCACTCAAAAGCTCCTCTGTCTCAACAACTTCAATCTTAGCATTGTTAAAATTTTCCGGTGATAACGAACGCTGCGCAGAAACTTCAAGATTTTCATCACCAGAAAGGCCAGACGCATTCAAAGCCCTCGTCACAAACTGAGGTAAACTTGACGTCTCCGTGCATGATGTCAAAAGACATAAACACACGACTACAAAGCCAATATGACGCATAAACTCTCTCACTTCTTATGTCTAAGCGACACCAATCTTCTTAAAACGACACTGTTGTATTAAGTCGACATATCGCTGTGGTTTGCGCGATAGTACGATATGTAGCAACAATAAAGCAAGCCAGCCAATTGTAAGCACAACGGGCGGCACCCCTAAAGCGGTTCCGCCATACCCAATCGCGCCCATCAAGGCGACAATCATGATAATAATAACCGCAGCGTAACGCACAGAAACACCGGCATCTATAAAATGGTGATGAAAATGCCCACGATCGGGCGAAAACGGATGCTTCCCCTCACACACGCGACGATAAAATTGCGCGCATGTATCAAAAATCGGAAACCCAATAATCCACGCAACAGCAATCGGCTCTAACGGTGTTGTGGGCCCACGAGCAAGTAAAACAGCAAACCAAGCAATCGCAAGCCCCAGAGACATACTCCCTGCATCCCCCAAAAACAAACTGGCACTACGGCGCCAAGGATTACGCATATTAAAAACCAAAAAGCCTGCAATACAGGCAATAAGGAGCACCAAAATCTGCGCATATCCAAACCAACCATTCATCACAGCCGCAAACGCCATCCAGCAAAACATAACAAGCGAAACACCTCCCGCAAGACCATCAATACCGTCCATTAAGTTAATCGCATTGATCAAAAGAACAATAGCAACAATCGTAAACGGATAAGACATAAACCCGATCCAAATATCCCCCAGACCAAACAAATCGCCGAAATACGCCGCCTGCACATTCCCCATAAAGGCAATAACCGCAGCCGCGCTGATATGAACCAGAAACTTAAAACGTGCAGGAATGTGAAACTGATCATCCAACGCGCCAGATGTGAGAAGCAGAATCAAGCCAGTATAAAGCGGCCAATAAGAAACCAAATTCACAAGCCCCGAAAACACCCCATAGGCCATGAAAACACTAAAGATTATAATCCCGCCAATTGGAGGAATCGCCTTGGCATGCATCTTACGCCCCCCCGGTTTATCGACGATACCAGATAGACAAGCAAACTTCCGCAAGGGCATGGTCAAAAAAACCACGAGAGCAAAAGCAATAAGCGCATGAAACAAAATCACATCCATATAATAAACGTCCCATATTTCAAAAGCCACGGCAAGAACTCTAACACTTAAAACTTGCATCAGTCACAGAAGCTTTGCTAGAATATTTTCATAAAATAAAAACTCAAAAAGCACCATGAGCCAGAAATACGAAGACTTCGCCAAAGAAACCTACCGCACCTTCTACGAAAATATGGAACAAGGCCTCGCTGAAGCAGAAGAATCAGGCAAACCTTTACTCGTTGTAAGCGGGGAAGCCCATTTTTCTAAAGATGACGCTTACTCTCATATCGCCGGACTAGCCGCAGCCATTAACTTAGTTGGCACAGACAAAGTCACTTTAAGCCTCGAAATCCCACCCAATTTGATTAACTGGTTTTTTCAAAACGCTGAGACAACCATAGATAAAGCACTCAACATCAATCACCCACAGCTTGGAAGACCAATGACAAAATCCTTGGCATATGCAATTGACAAAAACATAGATGTAGAGAGAACAGATACCAATAGACAAGGCGTTCAAACTTTAGAGCAACTATTACATCCATTGCGTTTAGATGGTGAAATCGTCTCCATTGGCCAAATCCCCTCAGAAAATCCAGATGCAAAAATTGTTTTTCACATTGGCGGTGCATATCACCTCTTCACGCTTGCTGGCTATCAAACACATGATCGGCTCAATGACTATAGTCAAATTAACCAATTGCCAAGCATCGCACCTTTTCAAAGAGACTATGCTAAAGTACTGATGTTTAATAGTGCAGAGCCAAATTGCGAAAACGAAACAACAATAAACTGCGACTTCGCAAACGCGCATGCCAATGCAATCCAAATCAAAAACCCAGGCCCAATGGACAGAGATGACCGGGATTACAACACAATCGTCGCCCGCATCGAAGCCGCCGCTAAAAATTATCGCCCTATCACAGAAAACGCCGCCCCCGAATTAACAGGTGCGGCAGGTTTTTTTGCGAAACCTCGGTAATCTCTTATAACACCGCGAATTCTGCGGTTAAAAATCCCACTGAAAACGCATATTCAAGATGCTCGGATCATCATCCGCAACAACAGCATTATCATCTGTATCCACAAGGATATAATTGAATAATAGCCGTGTATGATTATCCAAATGCCAATTAACACCAATCGTCGTATTTTCAAGCTCGCCGCCCAAAATACCCGCATCAGCATCATTCAAATCAACATGCTCATACCGCGCCAAAACTTCCCAAGCGCCCGCACCACCATTTTTCAAACTAAACGGATTGATCGGCTTAACCCGGGAAAATTTACCAGACTTCCCCTTATAAGGACGGCTCTCCCCTGTAATAAACCACCCTGCCTGTGCATAATACCCATCAAACTCTGCATTTACAGCAGAACCACGATCAACGTCAGCCAAAAAATATTCACTCTGAAAACTAAACGGTCCAAAAACACCCGCAAGCTCCGCGCCAAAAACATCAACACTATCAACACCGCTAATATCTCCTGTATCAATAATATTCGGACTATCTCCCGTGGGACGTGCATCAAAATCAATTGTCCCTGTTGGACGGCGATGCGAATATCCCGCGCCTAAATGCAACACATTAGTGGTTTCAGGGTGAACTAAACCCAATACATTCGTAGAAGCGTTAAAATCAAGAGAAAACCCCTCATCATCATCTGGGTTACCATTGCCGGCGCTCTCCCCAAACAAGCCACCTGCGGCCATCCAGTGATTACCACCACCCAAAACATTCACACCAATACGCTGACTTTGCGAAAAGGCGTTGCTCGGTGCAGCACGCTCGGTAAACATTATATAGTTCGCACTTGAATTCTCATCAAACGCAAAAGACGGCTTATGATGCCCAAGAACGATATCGGCAATATCCAAACCACTATAGGACAGATAAGCATCTTCAATGTCTGCATTATCCTCGGAAAAACCAAACTCAACCTTATAAGCAAGATCTTCGCCTAACGTCCCCTTCGCACCAAGGCGCGCACGCCGTAAATTCGTATTACTTGGCTGATCAGATGCATCATCATCAAAATGCGTCACATCGACTTGAACGCGCCCCAAAGGCTGGAACGAATAATTCCCATCTGCAGACTCAATTTTCGGCCCGTGCTTAAACGAAACTTTCGCCCCGCCCGTCACTGGCTCAACCGCCTGCGCCACAGCCGCATTAATCTCGGCATTAATCTCTGCTTTATCCTGTACACGATCAGCCTTCAAAGCTTGAAGCTCAGAAGCCATGATTTTGAGTTGCGCTTCGAGCGCACTGATACGTTCATCTTTACTATCAGCCATAGCTGGAGAAGTAATAAAGATTGCTGCACACGCTAGAAGCGACAGCTTAGAAGAAAATTTCATGAGGTTTGCCTTATATTTAATTGATAATGATTATCAACTACAATAAGGCACAAAAAGAGTCAACGACTAAACAAAAAATATTTTTACAAAAAGGTGCGCATCGTTACAAAAAATCCATTGATATCTGCACCGATAAGTCCCACAGTCGCAGTAATTGCAAGGCCAATAGCAGCCGCAATCAAACCATATTCAATTGCAGTTGCCCCATCTTGTTGCCGAAAATAATTTTTAATGAGCTGTGACATAGACTGAACCCTTCTTTACACTCCTTAAGTCTGTCAGAAAAACAATAATGTAAAGTAAAGATTAAAGAGCATCCAATCTATAAAAACCGCTGCGGCGCAAAAACTGGTGGAGCCTCAGCACCACTTATAATTATATCGGACAATAAATAAGCCGATTCTAAACTGCTTAGTATCCCGTGCGACCCATGCGCAGTAGAAACATAAAGCCCCTCCCTTAATTGGCCAAAAATAAGACAATAATCTTTGCACGATGTACGCACTGACGCGCGGTCACGCAAAACAGAAAAACTGCCATTAAGGGAGTTAATATTTTGATATAAAACATTTAAATTAGACAAATTATCAGCCGATAATGAATTTACATGATTTACATCGCGCTGAAAAGTGGCCCCCAAACAATGCACACCTGCTTGCGCAGGCGCAATGTACCCCGCATAGCTTACCGTCATTTTCAAACCTTTAGACTGCTCTGTTTCCTGCACATAACTGACCTGCCCACGCACAGCCTTAAGCGGCAAATACGCGGCCCCCTCAAAACTCAAACACCCCATACCACACGCTAAAACAGTCACCCCCTCTGGCAATTCATCAAGTTTAGCATTCAAATGCACCTCAACCCCGCGCGCATATTCATGGCACAATTTCCACGGTGACACTGTGCCCGCACGCGCCAGATACAACGCATCATGATCAATCTGAATGCCCGAAATTGCGCTCGCCTGCGCCGCCGAAACAATTCGCATCTCCTCCTCCGCCCAGCCCCAGCTTTTTACAACATTCCCAAACCGCTTGGCCTTTTGCTCGGAATTAATAAGATGCAACGCCCCGCAAGGATTCCACTCAACAAGCTCACCAAACTCCTCAAACACCGTCAACGCCCGAAAAAACGCAGCAGAATAAAACGGCCAAATCCCATCAAAATCTGCAGTAATCCGGGGATTATAAAGCCCGACATCATTCCCCGACGCCCCACTCGCAAGCCGATCCCCCGCCTCATAAATCACAGGCTCCATACCTGCATTCTTAAAGACATACGCCAGCGCACACCCCGCCAAACCACCACCAATGATATTAACCTTCATAACGCCCCACAATCATCTCCCGTTTTCGTCCAAATCCACGGACCTTTTCAACCAAAAACCCATGCGCCTCTAAACCCCGCCGCACAAACCCCGCCGCTGTAAACGTCGCAAACGTAGTCCCCTGAGAACTCAACCGCGCCATATTCGAAAACACAACATCGCTCCACATATCAGGATTACCGGACGGCTTAAACCCATCCAAAAACCAACAATCAACATGCGCCCCCAATAACGGCATAGCCTCATTCACATCACCAAAAATCAACTGCACATCGATGGCCTCCAAAAAGGGAAACTCGCCCTCTTTGTAAACTGGCAAAAAAGCCGCCAAAATATCGGAAAGCGCCTCCCATCGCGCCAAATGTTCCGCAATATAATCCCTCTCCAACGGGTATTTCTCAAACGAAATATAACGCAAGCGCGTTGGCCGATCTAAACTCTGCTGCCACAACTTCGCAACCGCCAAAAGATTCAGGCCCGTGCCAAACCCCGTCTCGCAAATCGTAAATTCATCACGCCCAGCCCAAGCGTCAGGCAAACAGTTTCCATCAAGAAAAACATGTTGCGTTTCCGCCAAGCCATCTTCGACAGAAAAATAAACATCATCAAACATCTCAGACCTTGGCACAGCCATCATTTTACCTTTATATTCTTACCTGCACGTTACGCGTAACATAAGGAAAATAAGAATGTCTAACAATCCCCTTCTCGAAACATCGGCTCTTCCAAATCAAGCTCCTCCATTTGATCAAATCAAAACCGAGCACTACATGCCCGCCGTCGAAGAAGGCATCAAACAAGCCCGCGCAAACATCGAAGCGATCAAAACAAACAAAGACGTACCAACATTCGAAAACACAATCATCGCCCTTGAGACCGCCTCTGAAAATCTCGGCCAAGCCACCAGCGTCTTTTATAACCAACTCTCCGCTATGGGCGGCGATGACCTGCACGAACTTGCCACCAAAATTGGCCCGATAAGCGCCGAATTCTCCAGCGATATCGCCCTTGATGAAGACCTTTTTGCGCGCATAAAATCCATCTACGATCAACGCGATAACCTTGATTTAAACATAGAAGAATACACCCTCCTCGATGATTCCTATCGCGGCTTTGTGCGTTCTGGTGCGTTGCTAGATGACGACAAAAAAGCACGCCTGCGCGAAATTTCGCAAGAGCTATCAACCCTAAACCCCGCTTTCATGCAAAACACAATAAAATCCGCCGAAAGCTTCGAGATGATCATCGAAGATGAAGCAGACCTCGCAGGCCTCCCAGGCAGTGCAAAAGAATCCGCCGCCCACGCCGCCTCCGAAAAAGACATGGACGGAAAATGGCTCTTCACCCTTGATTACCCAAGCTTCGGGCCATTCCTTCAATATGCTGATAGCCGAGAGCTTCGCGAAAAAATCTGGCGCGCTTTTTCTTCACGCGCATGGACGGGCGAATACGACAACTCAGAAAATATCAAGAAAATTGTGTCTTTACGCAAAGAACGCGCAGAACTTCTGGGCTTCGAAACACACGCGCACTTCGTGTTGGAAGAGCGCATGGCAAAATCACCCCAAAACGTGATGAATTTCCTCGACAAGCTTAAAACCGCTTACAAACCTGCCGCGCAAGAAGACCTAAAACAGCTCACCGCCTTCGCAAAAGACGAGCACGGCCATGAAGACTTAAAGCCATGGG
>CAYGSA010000029.1:10678-18681 GCA_964352375.1 uncultured Micavibrio sp. | reverse complement strand
AGAGGTGGTCCTACTTTGTTGGACAGGGTGTTAAGCTACTTTTTATGACCACCTCTTTGTACTGGCAACAAAAGGCTGCTTAAAATCAAAAAAAACGCCAAAAACACACCTTATTTTTTTACGAACATAGTCCTAAATACTCTGAGGACGTACAATAGGTCCTTAGCCTAGGTGTCGTTAATATAGTGATTTATAATCTGTTAAATTATAGTTTGAAGTGAACCGCTCTGCTCTAAAATCTCGATATCATCAAGTCCTATTGCACCGTTAAATGTAGCAAATTTGACAAAATTATCGGCTCCACCATCTGCATCAATCAAAATAGTGCTGTTGGTTCCGTCACTTGTAATTTGAACAAAATCTGTCAATGAATCTGATAGATCATCATAACCCTCAAGAAGATCAGTAATGTCTAGAACATCGCCATTCGCAGCATCAAAATCATGAATCGTAATTTCATCGATACCACTATCACCACTAAGATAAAATACATCCATGTTATCACTACCATAAAGGTCGACATGAGTTCCAATTAAAGATTCATCATTTATCGAAACATCCAAATTTACTTCATCTGTTGCGCGGTTAAACGACAAACGCACTCCAAGAACATCCGTATTGGATCCGGTTATATTGATATGTCCGATATCTCCTTGTAATTGATCAATATTACCAATCAAGTTGAAGCTGTGAATGCCATCCGCAAGCGCAAGATCTTGCATGTCAATCTCAAGAGACGAATTAGCCTGTCCCAAATCAACAACTGAGTTCACATCAGGAGCATCTCCAAAATGACCGCTTTTGAATTCACGGATCATAACTGTTGAGGCCTTATCTAAATCAAAGGCTAATGTTCCACCATCTAGACTTAAAACTGCATCACCACCATTATCACCATCGAATCCTACTTTGGCATCTGATCCAGAGATTGTGATTTTATCATCACCATCAACAATCATTTCAGCATCGTTAGTAGCAAATATAATTTGAGCATTATCAGTAATATTCATGTTGAATGCGCCATCAAACACACCCACATTTCCGAAACGCCCACCAGTTGACGTAATTGAAAGCATATCTGCATCCGCATAGCCATTCGTCCAGAACTGGCCCGAGTTATCAATTAGAATACGGCCTCCAGCTTCGCCAGACATAAGAGCGCCATTAATCATGAGATATCCATGGTTCACTGATAATTCACCATTTGATCCAAGATCGAGGTCATTAAGGTAATATGTGCCCGCGTAATTAACCCAATTTCCATTTAAATTAACATTATCTCCGGCGACACTTCCTGCAACATCACCAGATGTCCAGTTGTGACTATTGTCCCAACGCGTTCCACCTGTATAAGCACGTGGCACAAATGTAATATCTTGCGCAACTAATCGCTGGGACACATCTATATCAAAAGCGCTTTTAAAATAGTTGGCAATTTCATCTGCTCCAGGGATTTCAGTCCAGTTTTCTTGACCTCTTGTTCTAAGCAATTCAAACAAGTCATTAACGGTGGCACTATCTCCCAATAAATTTTTAGTATAATTTTCTATGCTAATCAGATCTAAATCCGTAACGAAGTCCTCATTATTGACGTTATCGGTGTCGCTATTAATATTATATTCATAGAATGTGCTGCCTTCGAATAGTTTATCTCTTTCTGTGAATCCTCTGGCATCTAGAGTATCAACATCATTTTCTGCATTGATTGAAATATTGTTTAATGACAACACACCATCGTTACTGCTATACACACCAATACCCCTCCCACCATTATTGCCATAGTATAGTTTAAAGGATGGATCAGTAATCACATTACCTTCCCAAAAAGAGTTGTTCCCGTATTGTCTACTATCTGGATCAGAGACATTAACAGAAAGCGCCCCATCCTCAGAATTTGTTAAAAATGCAATATTATTATCGATAAAGATGTTATCTTCGATAACTCCTCCAGCGCGCAATTGCAAACCAAAAGAGGAGGCGCGTGAGATAATATTATCAACAACAGTGACATCTCTATTATTATAACTAAAGTAAATATTTTGATTATATATTGACGGCGCATGGGCAGGTGAATCTGACTCAAGAGTATATCCCTCTGCCCAACCATTACGATCTACAAAATTACCTTCAAACAACAATCCATCAACACCATTTGCATATATACCAGATACTCTATCAATATGCGCATGCCAACCTGAATCATTTCGATGCTCATCTTGATGCGCATCGATAATTTCCGAGCGCCTAATTGTAAGATTTTCAATACCATCTTGCACGGAAATATGTTTGTTCTGCGTTGTAATGCCTTCTAATAAGAGATTCTCTTTATCTTTTAAAATAGTCATTCCAGAATGGAATTCCATATCTTTAATAACAATATTGTTACCTGTATTTTCACGAGTTGCGGAAACGGCGTTATTAATAATTGGTCGTTCACCCTGGCCATAAGATGTTATTAACATTGGGTTCAGTGCAGATTCACCATTTAAACGAGATAGTTGAAAATTAATATTGTCATATTGATACCCTTTTTCAACCATAATCCAATTTGAATTTGGCACGCCTTGCCAAGAGATGTATTGCATTATTAAATTACCGATATCTTCATTCACTGCTTCGCTCTCAACAGATGCTAAGCGATTCATATTCGATTTTATCCAATTATCAGTAATTTCAGATACATCCAAACCTTCACGATTAGCAAGGCCTTGACGCGTCAGAGCATCATCAGAATTAGAGATATAAATTTTCCTATGGTTTTCACCTTTTTCTACAATTGACCAACCGTTACTATCGGTTTGCAAAGTGTAATAATCACCGGCTGCAAATCCGTCTACATATTTACTTTGCACTAGTTGTACGTTGACAGTTTGTGTAGTGCTTTTACCAGCTTGATCATATAATGTATAACTAAAATTCCTTAAACCAGAATCATTGGGATTAACTGATACAAATGAAATTGAGTTATCAGGATTCACAGTAATATTCACATTATCAATGTTAGTGTCGACTTCGACACGAGCGATACTATCCGTATTAATATCATTCTTTAATATATCAAGCCTGTTTGCATGACCAGCAAGCACTTCTTCAAAATAGTCGTCATACCCAATGATCGGAGGTGTTACACCAGCTTCATTAATAAAAATTTGAATAGATTCTGTTGCTATACCTCCATCGCTGTCCGTAACAGTATACGTTAAAGTTTCTGGTCCAAAATAATCGGTGTTTGGGGCGTAAGTAATAGTGCTATCCGCATTAATGATTATATCACCATTAAGATTACCTTCGACATTGGTAACGCTAATACTATCGCTATCAATGTCACTATCGTTGGCAAGGGGATTGAGAGTGAGCACTTGATTTTCAGTCATCACATAAAAATCTTGGGTAAGATCTGGCGTATCATTCACAGAAACGATATCAACTCTGGTGACAGTGGTTGTATTATTGATGCCATCTGTGATCGAATATACCAGTATGGCCTCTCCAGAGAATTCTTTTTCAGGAATAAAGGTAAGAGAGCCATCACCATTATCAATAAGCTCACCTTGCTTTGAGTATAAAAAATTACCTATAAAAATTGCGTCACCATCTGGATCAGTGTCATTTGCTATCACATTATTCAGAATCATCGCTTGATCTTCGAAACCTGTTCTTTTTTGTTCCTGACCGTCAACAATAATCATATCTTCATTTTGAACAATGGGGGCATTATTTTCATTGCTTAAATCAATACGAATAGTCCCCGTTGCTGTCGCTCCAGAGGGGTCCGTAACTGTGTAAATTAATTCTTCAATGCCTGTGGCACCTTCATTTTTAGTATATACAAGTTGATTATAATCGCTCAGTGTATAGCTTCCTTTTGAAGCTGCACTAATGTTTATAATTTTCAATTCGTCAGAATCATTGTCAGTTGCGTATCCTAACAAATTATAAATTGCATTACCCTCCGCACTCACAATCCCTCCCCAATTTTTCACTACAGGAACATCATTTATATTAGAGACATCAATTGTAACAGTCGCATTAGAGATGTTATTGTTACTATCAATAATCTGGTAATCAAATGTATCTATACCACTATAATTGACATTAGGTGTATATGTCACTGTGCCGTCAAAATTATCAGTAATCGATCCATAATTTGCTTTACCAATAATAGAGATTGCAATCCCATCCCCATTGGGGGCACTATCATTGCTTAATAAATCAATGACAATAGAGCTATCTTCGTCAACAGATGCCGTGTCATCATTTGCTTGAATAGCCTCAGCTGGATCGACAGGATCACCGCCTTCATTCACATCTGTGACGGTAATGGATAGCGGCTGGTTGCTTGTCCCGCCATTGCCGTCGGTTACAGAAAGCTGGAGGTCATGCGATGTCGCTGTTTCAAAATCGAGCGGTTTGGCCACACGAACCTGATCACCAACAATCTCGAATAAGTCTGCTGACGCGCCCGATAGAGCAAAGCTCAACGTATCACCATCCACATCAGAGGCAGAGATCGTTCCAATCACAGACCCAACCGATATATCTTCGGCGACGCTTGTGCTTCCAACAAACGCCAACGCCGTTGGCACATCATTCACGGATGACACCGCAACGGATACAGATGCAGTAGCAGAACCACCCTGTCCATCATCAACTGTGTACGTAAAGCTATCCGGGCCATTAAAATTCGCATTGGGTGTGTATGTCACCGTCCCATCACCATTATCAACAAGCGTTCCATGAGCAACCGCCCCAAGAGATGCAATCGTTAACGCATCACCATCGGCGTCACTGTCATTACCCAACAGGTTAATCACAACCGAGCCGTCTTCTGCAACATCATCTGTATCGTCAACGGCAATGGGGGCTGTGTTAACAGGTGTAACCCCGTTTAATAAATCTTCAATTGCAACGATTTGACCATTTTCGAACTGGAGTCTTTCGACATCAATAAGGTAATCAGATCCGTCAAGGCCATCAATGCGATACCCTTCGCCTTCACGTGCGATAGTGTAGTCATTGGCGCTTCCAGAAAGGATAGCAATATCATCACCATCACCGCCATGAAGACCATCATCGCCTTTACCACCAACAAGAATGTCATCGCCATCACGACCAATCAGGTAATCTTCCTGATTTGTACCGATCAAGACCTCATCTGTTTTATCGCCATGCTTAATAACACCTTGTTGGAAATGTTCACCGCCACGATCTTCCCACGTAACGTCGCCTGTATAATTCAACTCTTCAATAACTTCAGACCTTGGGGTTGAATCTGTTAAGCTGGAATATATTCCCCATGATCCCCATTTAGAAGGTGGTGTAATAACACCAAACTGCATATTAGGTCCACCGCCAACGTCACTCCAAATCACGGCAACTTCCTCATAAAGATCAGCCATTTGTTCACTGCGCACAAAGGCGGTCAGGAAATCTTGCAAGGCTGCAATATCCTCTTCTGGAGCATTGACATTAAAGGCATGATGCACATGCTGTCCACCTTCATAGGCAATAAGTTTCAAACCCTGTTGCGTTGCAAGTTCAGCTTGTCTTTCTAAATTTGCTCTCATTTGTGGTAAGGAGCTTTTGTAATCAGGATCCATCAATTTATCTTTCAGATATTCAAAGGGATCGATATCAGGATTTTTGAGAACGTCGAGAAGCTCATTTCTTAAGTTTTCATCTGAAACAGTACTCGTTCCAAAATAAGTTGTAATCGCAAACGCATCAAATGTTTCGGATACTGGTTTTGCGTTTTCTGGGTCAACTGCCTCCCATGGTTTGGTATTAAATAATACCTGTTCTGTTAACCACGTATTTGCGGCTTGTCCTGCAATAACCTTAACAAGTTGATCTTCTTTTCCAGAGCCATCATAAACCTCATCCAATATATTCGCCATTTTTGTGGACTCAATCACATAAGCACGTCCTACTTGACCACCAACCAAATCTTTATGTTCATTAAGAATTTCCATTGTTTGTCTGAAGGCCCAATTCCATGCTTCATTAGAATATTCAAAGGACGCTTTGAGAGCAGGGTCTAAATTATCCCGGACATATTTCGCAAATTCACGGATATATTCATCTGTAGCTAAATGTGGTATATTAAACCATGCATCCACACCAGCCTCATTGGCCATCTGAACCATCACCTCAACTGGCATTCCTTGACCTGAGAAAGTAATATCATTGATTTGTGGACGATCTGCCCATTCTGATTGTGTTGAGTTATTTGTACCCATAAAATCCATGAAGCGAAATTCGCGGGAATCAACGACCAAATCCATATAGGCAGGATTAAAAACAGCTCCTGCATCAAACATTTCAACATGCTCTTCTTTAACCAGTGAGATATTGCGTATGTAATCGCCTGTACCATCCGGATCTGTTTCAGAAATGGACATGTACATAAGCCGACCATTTGTACTTTCAAAAATAATTTCACCTGGTTCTTCGCTTATAATATTCAAACCATTGTCTAGAATGCTTAATCCTATTTTTCCTTCGCCATCATATTTAAGGCGGTAAGTACCGATTGCATCATCTGATTGATGGCCACTAGCATGAGACCAAAGTGTAGAGAAATAATCTGATCCCTCAGGAATTTCAGTAGGCCAGCCATGTTCATCAAAAATATCCATTTCTTTTAATTCTTCATTGGATAGTTCTCCTGTACGTATCCAATGTCTCTCGGGATCAAGTGATATGGCCTCAAATGGCCTTGATACTTTCATATAGTCTAAATATATTGAACTTCCGTTTATACCATAAGCAATATAAGGATTATCCGCGCCGACTGCCCGATCTGTTTGGTCAAGGAGTTCTGTGATGGATGCATCAGGTTCAACGACGACTTCATTCACATCTGTGACATTAATAGATAAGGCTTGAGAGACTATTCCGCCTTGTCCGTCGCGTACAACAAGTTGTAGGTCATGTACTGTATCTGTTTCAAAATCTAAAGCTGATTTTAAGCGCACTTCGTTGCCAATGATTTCAAATTTATCAGAGTTAGGCCCTTCAAGAGAGAACGCTAGGTTATCACCATCGACATCAGATGCAGAGACTGTTCCAAGAACAGAACCAACAGACAGATTTTCAGCAACGCTTGTGCTCCCAACAAATGCAAGTGATGTTGGTGCGTCATTCACTGATGAGATTGCAATAGACACATTTGCCGTTGCAGAACTACCCTTACCGTCAGAGATAGTGTACGTGAAGCTGTCTGCACCATTAAAGTTGGCATTCGGCGTGTATGTGACAGTGCCATCATTATTATCAACCAATGTTCCATTGGCAACGGCCCCAAGGGATGCAATTGTTAAGGCATCACCATCGGCGTCACTGTCATTAGTCAGAAGATTAATGACAACTGATCCGTCTTCAGCAACATCTTCGCTATCATCAACGGCAATGGGGGCTGTGTTAACAGGTGTAACCCCGTTTAATAAATCTTCAATTGCAACGATTTGACCATTTTCGAACTGGAGTCTTTCGACATCAATAAGGTAATCAGATCCGTCAAGGCCATCAATGCGATACCCTTCGCCTTCACGTGCGATAGTGTAGTCATTGGCGCTTCCAGAAAGGATAGCAATATCATCGCCATCACCACCATGAAGACCATCATCGCCTTTACCGCCAACAAGAATATCATCGCCATCACGACCAATCAGATAATCTTCCTGATTTGTACCGATCAAGACCTCATCTGTTTCATCACCATGCTTAATAACACCTTGTTGGAAATGTTCACCGCCACGATCTTCCCATGTAACGTCACCTGTACGGTTCAATTCTTCAAGGAACTCAGAGCGTGGATTAGTGTCATTAAGATCGTTGTAAATCGCCCAAGATCCCCATTTTGATGATACCCCAACACTACCAAATTGCATACTTGGGCCTTCACCAATTTCCTGCCAAATTAAATCAAGCTCAGCATACAGTTCGACCATTTGTTCACTGCGCACAAAGGCGGTCAGGAAATCTTGCAAGGCTGCAATATC
>CAYGSA010000029.1:0-10578 GCA_964352375.1 uncultured Micavibrio sp. | reverse complement strand
ATTAGAATATTCAAAGGACGCTTTGAGAGCAGGGTCTAAATTATCCCGGACATATGTCGCAAATTCACGGATATATTCATCAGTCGCCATGTGAGGTATTGTAAACCAGGCGTCAACACCAGCCTCATTAGCAAGGCGCACCATATCCTCAACAGCAATACCACCGTCATGTATTGTGATATGATTTGTCGTTGGACGATCTGCCCATTCAGATTGAGTTGAATTATTCGTTTTCATCCAATCCATAAAACGAAATTCACGTGCATCACTTAAAAGATCAACAAACTCAGGGTTAAAGACCGCACCAGCCTCGAATAGTTCCAGATGCTCTTCCTTCACCATTATTATATCGTGAATATAATTACCTGTGCCGTCTGGATCAGTCTCAGTAATTTTTAAATTATTAAATCCACCATTTCTATTCTCAAAAATGATTTCTCCTGGCTTTTCACTTATAATATTTATGTCGCCGCCAACTTTAATAGTTCCTTCACCTTCATAACGGATGATGTAGGTTCCAACCATCTCTTCAAATCCTTCACCACCTTTGTAATGCCAGATGGTTGAAAATTCATCGATTCCTTCAGGCATATAGGTTGGCATGCCGTTTTCGTCAAAAACACCCATATCTTTAAGCTCATCATTGGTAAATGTTTCCAGTTTTTTCCAAGAGCTCTCAGGGTCTTGTAAAGCGCCCTGAAATGGTCGTGCCGTTTTCATGTGATCAAGGAATGGCAACTGCGTTGACCAATCTGAAACGCCTGATAGACCATAAGCAATATAAGGATTATCCGCACCGACTGCCCGATCTGTTTGGTCAAGGAGTTCTGTGATGGATGCATCAGGTTCAACGACGACTTCATTCACATCTGTGACATTAATAGATAAGGCTTGAGAGACTATTCCGCCTTGTCCGTCGCGTACAACAAGTTGTAGGTCATGTACTGTATCTGTTTCAAAATCTAAAGCTGATTTTAAGCGCACTTCGTTGCCAATGATTTCAAATTTATCAGAGTTAGGCCCTTCAAGAGAGAACGCTAGGTTATCACCATCGACATCAGAGGCAGAGACTGTTCCAAGAACTGTACCAACAGACAGATCTTCAGCGACAGTTGTGCTCCCAACAAATGCAAGTGAAGTCGGCGCATCATTCACCGAAGTCACGGTGAGAGAGACGGTTGCTGTTGAGGTTCCGCCTTTGCCATCAGAGACAGTGTACGTAAAGCTGTCAGCACCATTAAAGTTGGCATTGGGCGTATACGTCACAGTGCCGTCACCATGATCAACAATCGCGCCGTGAGAAACATTACTTAATGTTGGTGTATTTGCAGTATTGCTATTATCAAATAGATTAATCAGAACAGAGCCATCCTCGAGTAAGGAAGCGCTTTTGTTCAAAGCTACAGGTAGATCATTTGGGACATCATCATCAGATTCATTTGAAACTAAGTCTTTGAGAACGTCTTCACGTTCGGTCAACCTTTCAAAACGATCATTTAAGGCCTCAATCTTTGTATTTAACTTTGCTATTCGATGAGATAATCTCTCAGCTCTTTTATCACGTCCATCTGCAAGAGCTTGATCAAGGCGCTCTTGAAAACGGTCTATTTTATCAGAAATTTTTTCTATTCTGTCTTCTGTATTTGATAAGCGGAGCTGTACTTTTTCTAGCCTCATCTCTTTTTTGCTTTTTAAAATATTGTCTAATTCTAAAATATTTTCAAAATTATTAAGGCCTGAATTGTTTATGGAGGTTTCTGGTGTATTAGAAAGCAAGAGCCCACTTTCGATTTCTTCAATAATTTGGGGAAGGTCTAAAGTATCCCCGTTAATACCCAGTGATTTCATTAAAGCATTAAAATCACCATTATACTCATCTAGGGCTTTTTTAAGCGCATCACTCATATCAACATTATTCATGGATAAACCTCATTTCAAAAAACAACACTAAAGTATAACCATAATAACATTAAGTAATTATGAAAATCAATGTTATTATGGAAATAAGATGGCGTGCTATTAGGCAGGATTTTAGAGTTTTGTGATGACCTTACCCTATACAACGTATCGCAGCTGCCGGGCCACATTTTGAAACCAAAGCAAATTTTAAAAATATAAGGTCAGAATTCCAAAACAGAATTTTGAATAATTTTTGAAAGAATGAGAATGGATATGCAATTAAGGCTCACCAAAAAAACTCATGGAAAACTCTAAAATTCTCATCAAAGAGAAACATTAGGTATCAGCCCCTTAATTAAAAGCGTTTTTTAATCGGGAGCTTCTTCGGGCTGACTTAGCAACGCCACGGTAGGCGAGGTGGGCGCTGGGATAGCCTGAAATTCGCCTTGATCTTCAACCGCAATCGTCCCACCAACAATATCGCGATAGACACCAAAGACAAAAAGCAATCCAAAGGTCGTAGATAAGAATATAAAGAATATATCTGAGCCATAAAAATCAAGAAGAACCGCAAGCGCAATCGGTGCAATACAAGCGCTGATACCGTTTGCCAAAATCAAAGCCGCAGTTGCTGATGTTATTTGAGAGGGCTTTAAACGGTCATTCATATGCGCTGCGCTAATGCTATAAATTGATGTAACACAGCCACCAAAAAAGAAACTCGCGATAATGAGTAGGTCTGGAGAAAATGATGCGATGAGGCTAACGATTAAACCACATAATGTTGTGAGAATAATAACGCGGCGGCGTTCAATGCGGTCAGATAGCCATCCTGTTAAAAGAGGGATTGTCGCACACCCCACGATGAAGGATGCCATAAAGAAAGATATCTCTGGCAGGGATAACCCTAAAGACTGCGCATAAATCGGGCCAAGGGTTAAAAACGAAGCACTACATACCCCAGACACAGCGACGCAAGAAATACAGAATGGTGACACTTTAAAAAGTTCTTTAAACGGAAGGCTCTCGCTATCATCAAACTCAGGAGATGGCTTATTCGCCAGAGTAATTGGCAACAATGATAATGAAATAAAAATAGAGATCAAAACGAACAATCCCATTGTTTCAATGGAGCCTAAATTAATTAAAAACTGTCCTGAAAATAGCCCCAAATGTATGATAAACATATACGAACTTAGAATTTGCGCACGCCGTTTATTGGTCGCAATACTATTCAACCAGCTCTCAGAGACAATGAATAAACCAACAAAACTGAGCCCACTTATGAAGCGCACGAAAACCCAAATATACGGATCAACAAATAACCCCTGAATTAATATTGTGGTTGAAGCCAGCGATGCAAAACCTGCGAAAACGCGTATATGACCTACACTCCGTATAATTGGCGGCACGATGTACCATCCCGCAACATATCCACAATAATACACGGACATAATAATGCCAATTATAGATATAGAAAAACCACCAAGCTCGGCACGCAGTGAAATCAACGTACCTTGTAGGCCATTTCCAACCATAATCAGAAACATACCCATCAAAAGTGGCCAGATAAGAAGAAGAGTGACTTTTAATTTGGGGTCATTGCTCATAGGTATTGAAAGAAACACATATGCTGTAAATATCAAGCTATTTCTTACATGAGCGCCTACTAATCATCATCCATCAACATCGCCAATGCCGCATTACGGTGGTTGGCGTTCACGCGCATAAACAACGTACGAGCGTGTTTCACGTCTTTGGCTGTGCCGCTCTCTACGGCGGCGCGCATGGCAATCACGGCGGGGTCATCGGGGGAGGCAATGAACGAGAGCGCTCCGGCCAAACGCCCCATGGTGTTAATATCGATGGCTGTGTCTGACATGTCCTTACTCCTTTAAGCTTTGCATCATTGTTCACCTATGGTACTTGAGAGCCTGACCCTTTGTCTACAGGAGTAGAACCATGAAATTAATGATCCTTAATCTACCGCGTGATTTTGAAGAACAAGCCCTTGCTGAGCTTTTTAAAACACACGGCAATATCAAAGGTTGCACGCTTGTGATTGATAAGGAAACGGGAAAATCAAAGGGCTTTGGGTTCGTTGAAATGGCGCTGGAGCATGAAGGCCTCATCGCCATCGAAGCGCTCCACGGCACACAAATCGGCAAAAACAAAATACGCGTAAAACAAGCTGATTAAATGAAAATTTGGGTTGATGGTGATGCTTGCCCTAAGGGGGTAAAAGAGATTTTATACCGTGCCTCTGCACGAACAAAGATCGCCGTTATTTTTGTCGCCAACATGTACCTCCACCTCCCACAATCACAATACATCGAAATGGTTCAAGTCGGGGAGGGGGCAGATGTCGCAGATGATAAAATCGTTGAGCTATGTATCGCCCAAGACCTCATCATCACCGCAGACATCCCCCTCGCGGCGCGAGTCGTCGAAAAAGGCGCTTTCGTCCTCGACCCTCGCGGCACAGTATATGACCGAAACAATATCGGACAAATCCTTGGTATGCGTGATTTTATGGATGAACTGCGCGGCGCGGGCGTAGAAACAGGCGGCCCCAAAAGCTTCGGCGTAAAAGAGCGCCAAAAATTCGCAAACAATCTTGATAAGATATTATCTCAGCACCGCTAAGCCTAACCCTTTTTCTTCTTACCCTTAAAATCTCTGGGCTTTCTCTTTCCAAGTGATGAACCATCTTTTTTGAAGCTCTTACCTTTTGGCTGGTCGCCTCTGTGTTTATCACTCCGAGGCTTATCACCTTGAGGTTTATCTCCTCTAGGCTTATTACTTCGAACCGCATCATCATCTCGGCTTCTGCGAACTCTGGCTTTATAAGGCTTTTTCTCACCATCATCAGCAGGTTTTTCACATCTAGGCTTATCGGACCAAGACTCCTCATTCGATTTACGTTTCTTCTTTTTGAAATCATCCCGAGGTCTATCGTCTCGTGGCTTATCATCGTAAGGTTTCTTACCACCATAAGGTTTTTTGTTTTCGCCGTATGGCTTCTTGTCACCATAAGGCTTTTTATCGCCGCGCCTGTTCGGGCGCTTGCTGCGATCAATTTTACCTCTCGGCGCTTCGGGAACGTAATCAAGGCGCGTGACTTTTATATTTTTCTCAAGCGTGCCGGCATCGCCGACATTTTCAAAAAACTTCTCCGCGCACTCCGCTGATAACTCGGCATGGGTTTCCTTGGCATGAATATGGATCGCGCCAATTTGGTTATGCGCAATATTCCCCGAGCCAGCCAGCATAGGCATAATCCAGCGCGGCTCTGCACGGTCATCACGCCCGACAGAAAGCGAAATCCATACGCTGTCTTTGAAATTCTCCCGCTTTTGTTTCTTATTATCTCTCTCGGCAGGGCTGAAATCCAACAGCTCTTCTGGCACAGGTTTTTGCGTATTATGCATGCGCAACAAAGCCGCAGCAATCTGTTCAGCGCCATAGGAATTCAATAACTTCGCTACCGCTTCTTGCTCGTCTTCTTTGATCGGCTCAACCAGCGCAGGATCAGCAAGAAAACGCTCCTGATCACGCCTGTGAATGTCCTCAATCGAAGGCGGCTTGCCCCAATTCGCATCAATCTTGGCATTTTTTAGCAACCGCTCTGCGCGTGAACGCCAATTATGCGGCACAACAAGCGCGCTAATCCCCTTAGAGCCAGCGCGACCAGTGCGCCCCGAACGGTGAAGCAAGATGTCTTTATTCTGTGGAAGATCGGCATGAATAACCAGCCCAAGCCCAGGCAGGTCAATGCCGCGTGCTGCAACATCCGTCGCCACACACACATTCGCACGACCATCACGCAAAGATTGCAATGCATTGCTGCGCTCCGCTTGGCTCAACTCACCTGAAATCGCCACAACAGGAAATCCGCGATTGGTCAGGCGACTTTTCATCAAATTCACCGCCGCGCGCGTTGCGCAAAAAATAATCGCATTTTGCGCTTCATGGAACCGCAGAATATTTACAATCGCATTCTCGCGATCATTTGGCGCAATGCTCATTGCTTGATATTCAATATCAATATGTTGCTTTTCTTCTTCTTTTGTGGTCACTCGCACAGCGTCATTCTGATAACGCTTCGCCAGCCCCAAAATTGACTTTGGAACCGTCGCAGAAAACAAAAGGGTACGGCGATCCTTTGGAGTGGTCTCCAAAATATATTCCAGCTCCTCGCGGAAACCCATATCCAGCATCTCATCGGCCTCATCCAGCACAACGGCGCGAAGCGCGCTCGTATCAAACGCGCCTCGTTCAATATGGTCACGTAAACGCCCCGGCGTTCCGACAACAATCTGCGCGCCACGTTCCAAGGCGCGGCGCTCTGTGCGGGCATCCATACCACCAACACAGGAAATGACGCTCGCACCAGTCGACGCATAAAGCCATTCCAATTCACGCTGCACCTGCAACGCAAGCTCCCGTGTAGGCGCAATCACAAGCGCAAGCGGCTTATCATTATGATCAAAGCGCTCCTCAGTACCAAGCAATGTCACGGCAAACGCTAAACCAAAAGCCACAGTCTTCCCTGAACCCGTCTGCGCGGACACAAGCAAATCCTGCCCCTCAAGATCAGGAGCAAGAACAGCCCTTTGTACGGGCGTCAATGTTTCATATCCGCGTTTAAGAAGGGCATCATTCAGCGCCGTATGTGTATTCTGAAATAGGGTCATCTATCTTTCTTCCGAGACGCGTGAAAACGCCAATGTATGTGGGGTGTACAGTGTTTAAGCGCATTACACAACAAACATATATCAAATCTTCCCACATCCACGCCCTCTAGAACAAAAATCAACATAAAAACGGCACAAAGTTTGCCTGTGTTTGATCAGGACGTACAAGGATTGCGCGCCCAAAAACAGGCTTAATACGCCTGAATGATAGAAAGATGCCTATGAACGCGCCAGGAAGACGTGTTTTGACATCGTTAAAAAGTTATGAAAACCCCGGCAAAAACTGCCGATTGGGCAAGTGTTTCTGCGTCTTTATTTTCGGCATTATTTGCCCCTCATTCATAAAAATCGAGGGGTTGAGCCATGACTAGAATCACGCCCTTGAACAATGTTTTCATGAATAATCTTCAGACATTGCAGAAAACACAAAAGCTGATTGATACCACGACCCTGCGTTTGGCAACGGGGCTTAAAGTGAATTCTGCGCTTGATAATCCGAAGAATTTCTTCGACGCCAGAGCGTTACAAAACAGATCATTTGATCTGTCACAGCGCCTTGATGGAATCGGTAAAAGTATCAGAACGATAGAAGAGGGGCTCATCGGAACTGAAGCAATTGAAAATCTGCTAAGGTTGAGTGAAGGAAATTTACTAGAAGAGTTAGAGAGGTTCAAAGAATTCGGGCCACTCCCATCGCCGCCGCCAATAACAACGACAACAATGGTAACGACACCAACGTCACCACTTGATACTATTATCTTGGCCGACAATCCGCTGGCATATTGGCGCTTAAACGATGTTAGCGGAACCACAACGGCAGGAAGTATAGGCACAGTGGGCAGCGTTAATGGCGTATACACAAATGGCCCAACCCTCAATTCTACACCGCTCTTCCCAGGCGGATCCAGCAGCGTCGACTTTAGTGGCACAAATCAGATTGTGGCCATTCCCAATAGCAACGAAATTAACACCACGGCTCAAAACCGCCGTTCTGTAGAACTTGTCTTTAATGCCGATACAACTGCTGGCAGACAAGTATTGTATGAAGAGGGTGCTACAGTAAATTCCTTTACAATATATATAGATAACGGCCGTTTACACGTAACAGGAAGAGATTCAGGTGCATGGGGTCCAGCCAATATTTCGGTGCCAATCACTACAGGGCAAACATATCATGTTGGGTTTACATTCGACGCTTTTGCTGGAGAATTTATTGGATATATGGATGGTATTGAGATAGGGAGAGAAACCGTCAACGCAACATTTCCGCCTCATACAGGAGCTGTCGCAATCGGCGGGATGAGGGACGGGGCATGGTTCCATGATGGGGCTCAAAGCGGGGATGGTAACTACTTTGATGGGCGCATTTCAGATGTAGCGCTTTATAACGCAACGCTTAGCCCGAGCGATTTAGCTGAAAGGGCAGCCTCCGTAATTCAAGGAACAACGACGGGAACAGTGACAATCATACCCCCAATACAACTTCAAGATCTAAATGCTACGCTGGACCAAATTGACCAGATAACCGTTGATGCAAATTATCGCGGTATAAACTTGCTTGGGGATGACGATCTCCTAACAATATTTAACGAAGAGGGAACAAGCACGCTTTTGACTGGAGGCGTTAATTTCACATCTAGGGCGCTAGGAATTCAGCGTGTGGGATTTGAAACAGAAGAAGGAATTCTGAATATTCTTGAGTCAGTCAGAGAGGCAATTAAAGAAGTTCGTCTCTATGGCGAGTCATTAACAACGAGCTTGAATATCTTGAGCATGCGCCAGACCTTTACGCAAAGTACTGTAAACACGCTACTATCTGGAGCTCAAGATTTAACAGCAGTAGACATTAATGAGGAAGGCGCAAATTTGTTGGCGTTACAAACGCGACAAGCCTTAGGCCTTACCAGTCTGTCATTGGCAAGCTCAGGAAATTCAGCCATTTTAGATATTTTCTCTTAGATATATGTTAATGAACTATGAGGGGGGTGGTTTGAATGAGAGCATATCAAAAGCGTATATGCCTCCAAACTATTGACTTTTAAAATATAAAGGTAAGGATAAGTTTATAAAAATTAAGGATAAAAATGCAAAAAGAATATATAGGCCAGCTTACAGGTATACGAATTTTTTTGACACTTATGGTCGTGGTTTCAAACATGATACTGTTTAATGATGTAGATCCAGGATTCATGTACGAAACAAATTCTTTCTTTCTTAATATGTTTGCGAGCACGCCTTTTAGGGTAGATATTTTTTTTATGCTCACAGGCTTTTTATTATTCTACGTGTATAAAAAAGAGTTCTCAGAAAATATAACAGGTGCAAGCTATGTAAAATTTTTTATCATTCGGATGGCAAGGCTGTATCCCGTTCATCTCCTGACTATGTGCTTAATAGGAATATTATATTTATGCGGCATCTGGCAATCAACGGGCCTCAATAGCGCATACAGAGTGGTGGAAGAGGGTAATTGGTTTTTAAATATAACCTTAATGAATGCCTGGGGCCTGAACGGAGAAAATGCATCATGGAATGGTCCGGCATGGTCAATAAGTGCAGAGTTGTTCAACTATTTACTTTTTCCAGTGATGGCACTTCTTATTGCAAACATAAAAAAGTTCTGGGTCCACATTGTCCTTTTTCTGGGAGTTCTTATTGTTTATGAATATATGCAACTTTCAATTATAAAAGATTTAAGTGTCTTCAAAGGGTCAGCCGCCTTGATGCGAGGATTTATTGGCATGACTTTAGGGATATTATTAGCACAAATTTACATATCGAAAAAACTAGAAAAACTCCCATGGGATCTAATAGCCCTTTTACTTATTATCACAATAGCGTTGATTATGGTCTTAATGACAACTCATGTAAATGAGATGACAGAAAGACCCCAAGCTTATATTTTATCTTACATAGCACTTCCTTTTCTTATTATGAGCGTAGCATCCTCAAAAACATTTATAAAAAAATTCTTTTCCTTACCTCCGCTTGTTTATTTAGGAAATCTGTCTTTCTGTATTTACATGTTACACCAGCCAATAACACGAATATTTAGTGTTTTGTTTCAAGATCATTACAACATAATCAGAGAGGATAAGAATGAGATAATGATTGCAGCTAACTTGTGTGTGATTTTATTAGCAATGATCTTGATATCGGCGATTGTTTACAAGTACATTGAGGTTCCCGTGCGTAATAGGATCAAAAAGAAGCTGAAAATTTCATCAAATAAGTAGTTTGTATGTTTTTGTCGTGTCAAGGAACGTTGATGTGAAAGGCATGCGAATAATTAACATAATAAAAAAATTCATTTTGTTTATACGGCAAATTGATTCCCCTATGTTCTGATTTCAATCAAAAACGCGAACAAAAGTAATGTAGCATGAAAATAGCGCAAAAATCCCCCGAGGAAAGTCAAAACACTAATCTGGACCCTAAAGATATGAAAAAATTTAGAGACCAAGCGCACGAATTGCTTGATGCATGCATTGATCGTTTGGAAAATGCAAAAGACAGACCTTGGAAGCCTGTCAATGATAAAGCACGTAAAAAACTTATGCCCGCCATGCCAAAAGAACCAAAAGACACCTCCGAAATCATTGATAGTCTGAAAAATGATATTATGCCATATGCAACAGGCAATACCCATCCTCGCTTCTTCGGTTGGGTGCATGGCACAGGGATACCGAGTTGCTTGCTTGCAGAAATGGTGGCCTCAACAATGAATAGTAATTGCGGAGGACGAGATCATGGCGCAATTTACGTAGAACGTTGCGTCATTGAATGGTGCAAGGAAATTTTTGATTTCCCCTATGATGCCAGTGGTCTATTAACTGTAGGAACATCACAAGCAACAGTCATTGCATTAACTTCTGCACGGACAAAAGCGCTGGGATTGGAAATACGTCAAAAAGGAATTCAACACGCACCTTAATTAGGCTCAGGACCTATTAATTTTCAGGATTCCCAAACGCGTTGAGAT
>CAYGSA010000028.1:12014-19574 GCA_964352375.1 uncultured Micavibrio sp. | reverse complement strand
AATCAATATATCACAGCTATTGTTGCTGCAGTTGAGGAACAAAACTCCGTTACAGAGGAAATTGCACGTAATGTTAACTTTGTATCTGAAAGTTCTGGGCGCGTTTCTGAGAATGTCCAACAGATTCAAACACAATCCAGTGAAGTTGGCCAAAGCTCAAAATCAGTTAATGACAATGCCGATCATATGGCAAAAGAAGCTGATGTTCTAAGCCGCGAAGTAAAAACCTTTCTAAATGCTATGCAAAACACAGACGTTGATGATGATACTTACGAACCACGAAAGATTTCAGTAACGGCCAACGCTAATATCAACGGTAGCACATGGTCAGGACAAGTGTCCGAGATATCTTGTGCTCATGTTGTGGTTTCACCTGCACTTAATTATTCCGCAGGAGAAAGTCTGGAAATTACTCTGGATGGAATTGATCAGGCGCTCAAAGCACGTATTGCCAGAAGCGAAGGCGACACAACAACTATCCAATTCCCGCTAGACCTTGGTCATATGGATCAAATGAAAGAACATATCAAACGCCTGGCTTAACCTGAAAATAGCGATTTTAACGAGAAATATGTGCTGGCCTTATACCTGCTTACCAGCCTCAATAAATTCTTTCGACAAGCTACAATACATGCTCTGGGCGATACCTTCCTTGCGGCAAAGCTCCGCGATAGAGCTTTCTCCGCGCAAGCCTTCGATTACAATGCGGATATTCTCCTCAGCAGAATATAACTTACGGTTCGCATGGTGAATGTCTTTGACCACTTTCGTGGCTTTGGATTTAGTGGTTCTTGTATTTAATTTGGTTTTCATCTTCATTCCTTCGCCATTACGATGAAAACCAAAACACTCCTTTACGCAAGACCTTTAATTGGTCTCATAAGACCTGACGGGGTACATGCGCAGGCAAGCAGGCGCGATAAACATCCACAATATCCGGATCGGCAAGAACACTAACAAGCCCAGCACCAGCTCGCGCACAAGCCCCCGCCACAAGCTGCGTCGCCCCCGTAAGCTCCGGCGCTCCGTAGATTACAGCATGCCCATGCGCGTACTTATGGCTCGCCTCGGTTGTAACAGGGATCAAAGCACGCCATTGGTCAGGATGGTTCGTAATAGTCATGAACCTATCCTATCATTTATCCAATTTCCTGACTATCTCTAGCGGTGCACCCTCAATGAGGTTTTAAGCTCACTGACTTTAATCCGTTTAATATCATTCCCTGAATTTCCCCTGTTATAGATTTTAAAGAATATTACTTAAAACCCCTAGCAACGCACAGTTTATAACCTTTCTTAGTTATCTATGCCAGCCCCTTGATATTTATCAAGAAAGCGCGCATAAAAATAGACAAGGATGGCTCGCGGGTCACATTAATCTATAATGAGTTTGAAAAGGAATCAGCAATATGATGGGCATGGACATAGTGTATTGGGATCACAGTTATAACAAGATTCTACTGATTAACCTTGCTATGGCGATTGCATTATTTACATCAATCCGTCTATTTTCTGGGCGTCTGGCACACATTGACTCCTCCAAAGAGCTTTTTACAAAGGATAACCCCGCCTTTGGTATTTCGCTTGCTTCTGTGTTGTTTGCGGTCACGATCATGCTGACAGGCGTTTTGTATAGTGAAGGTGATATCAATATGCTCAACTCCGCGATTGCGACGGGGGCATATGGCTTAGCAGGAATTATCTTGATGGCCGTCACACGCATTATTTTTGACAAAATTGCTTTACCAGATATTTCCCTGCGTGATGAAATTAGGAAAGGAAACATAGCGGTTGCCATAGCAGATGCTGGAAATGTGATAGCAGCTGCAATCATCATACGCTCTATCATGATCTGGATCTCTGATAACTCAATAGAAGGCATTGTTGCGTTGTTGGCAGGCTATGCCATTTCTCAAGGAATATTAACGGCAGCAACATATATCAGACGCAAGGTTTTCAGCTTTATGTATGTCGGGTGGTCAATTCAGGAAGAGCTTCAAAAAGGAAACACCGCGCTTGCGTTGTCTTTTGCAGGCCGTAAGATTGGAACTGCGTTTGCAATAAGTATTGCAGCCAATATTATTGCCTACGAGCTTTACACCTTAAAAACCTTGTTTTTTCCATGGGCTTTGGTGTGTGTTGTGATGATCCTCGTCCTCAAAGCACTTGCATTTGTTGCGGAGCGCATCATTCTTTTTGGCGTAGACACAAAAACTGAACTTCTTGAGCAAAGAAATATAGCCGTAGGCGCGATGCGCGCGGTGATTTATATCTCTATGGCGATCTTGCTCGTTGAGTTATAAGACCAGAGTCTAAAAGGAATCCCCTAAATAATCTGGTAATCACCAGCATATACAATATAAACATAACATGTTAAAAGTTCATCTTTACGTCGTTCAGAAAAACCAGAGTGATTGATGATGGTCCGAAATAGTTATGCCTTAATCTTGATTTTAATGCTCTTTTTGCCAAATCTTGTGTTTGCTCAAAAAGGCCGCGGACCACAGGGGCCTGCCGCGGTTATCGTCTCACCTGTTATGAAAGGCACGTTCACAGATCAGGTCGAAGCATTAGGAACCACAAAAGCTAATGAAAGTGTCATCATCACGGCAGATCGTGCTGAAAAAATTACGAAGATTCATTTCGATGACGGTCAAAAAGTCAAGCAAGGCGACTTGCTGATCACCCTGAACAAAAATCAGGAAGAGGCCGAATTACGAGCCTCTGAAGCGTTAACCGCAGAAACACAAAACACGTATAACCGCGCAAAAGGATTAAAAGGGAACAGCGCGTTACCCAAAGCCACATTACAGGAGCGCGCAGCAGAATTAAAACAAGCCCAAGCAGCGACGGAGGCGATAAAAGCGCGCTTGGAAAGCTATGAAATTACCGCGCCTTTTGACGGTATCTTGGGGCTGCGTGAAGTCAGCGTCGGGGCGCTTGTACAACCTGGTGATAAGATCACCACAATTGATGATCTCTCGCAGATCAAAGTTGACTTTGATGTTCCTTCTGTTTTTCTCGCAACGTTAAAACCCGGTCTGCCAATTACGGGATATATTGAAGCTTTTGGTGATAAAGCATTCGAAGGCATTGTCAGAACAGTAAACACGCAAGTAGACCCCATCACGCGCACAATCAGGATCAGAGCTGTTATCCCGAATGAAGACGGTCTTTTAAAGCCAGGATTATTAATGAGCATAAACTTATTTAAAAACCCGCGTCAGGCACTTTTGATTCCTGAGGAGGCCTTGATAAAGCGCGGCACGAAAAACTTCGTCTATGTGGCCACACAAGATGAAGAAAAAATGAGCGCAAAACAGACTGAAATCACGCTAGGCGGACGGAAGCCAGGAACGATTGAGGTTTTATCAGGCCTCAGAGAAGGTGATCAAATCGTCACGCACGGCATAGTAAAGCTGCGCGATGGAGCGGAAATTAAGATTCTTGCCGAAGAAACAGAAAATGAAACGCTGGATGAATTGCTGAAACAAGGGCAGAAAAGCCCTAAGGAGCAATAAATGATCCTCTCGGATGTCTCCGTCACCCGGCCAGTTTTTGCTTCAGTACTCTCTCTGCTTTTAATCGCCTTTGGCATTGTGTCATTTACAAAGCTGGCTCTGCGGGAATACCCTGATATTGACCCGCCTGTCGTATCCGTAGATACCAGCTATCCGGGTGCAGCGGCAAATGTTGTCGAAACCCGTATTACCGAAGTCATTGAAGACCGAATTTCTGGTGTAGAGGGAATTAAGTTTATCTCCTCAACCTCCTCCGATGGACGGTCTCGCATCAACATTGAATTTGATGTGGGGCGCGATATCGAAGCCGCAGCCAATGATGTTCGAGATCGCGTCTCTGGTATTGCCGATGATCTGCCAGAAGAAGCCGATCCACCTGATATTCAAAAGGCCGACTCCAGCGATGATGTGATTCTATGGCTCAATTTAGTGAGCGACCAGATGGATGTATTGGAGCTAACAGATTACGCGAAGCGCTATCTTCAAGATCGTTTTTCCGTTCTGCCCGGCGTTGCGCGTGTGCGCATTGGCGGCGGGTTGGAATATTCAATGCGCGTTTGGCTTGACCGAAACAAGATGGCGGCGCGTGGATTAACGGTGCAAGATATTGAAAACGCTCTGCGCTCCGAAAATGTCGAGCTGCCTGCGGGAAGCATGGAATCTGAAGAAGTCCAATTTACCGCACGCATTGAACGCGCCTACAAAACGCCCGAAGATTTCCAAAAACTGGTGATTGCGAAAAAAGATAATTACCTCGTACGGCTCAGTGATGTCGCACGAGTAGAAAAGGCAGCGATCGAAAGTCGCACATTCTTTCGTGGAAACGGCGTCCCTATGGTGGGTTTGGGAATCATAAAACAATCCAAAGGCAATACAATCGAAGTCGCGCAGGGCGCAATTGCCTTGGCAAAACGCTTACAGCCGAATTTGCCGCCTGGAATGGAGATTATTAACTCTTATGATACCTCCGTGTTTATCAGCAGCGCCATCGCCGAAGTGTATAAAACACTTCTGATTGCAATGATTTTGGTCGTAAGCGTGATCTATATTTTCTTGGGCAGCTGGCGAGCAATGATCGTGCCCGCTGTCACCGTCCCCGTCTCTTTGATCGCAACCTTTATCGTGCTCAACCTCTTTGGTTTTTCCATTAATTTGTTAACCTTACTGGCGCTGGTTCTGGCGATTGGCTTGGTCGTCGATGATGCGATTGTCGTGCTGGAGAATATTTACAGAAGAATAGAAAAAGGCGAAGAACCTTTATCTGCCGCCTATTATGGTACGCGGCAGGTCAGTTTCGCAGTGATAGCAACAACAGTTGTTCTGGTTGCAGTATTCGCGCCTATTACGTTCTTAGAAGGCGATTTAGGGCGCTTATTCTCTGAATTTGCAATTACAATGGCGGCGGCAGTGTGCTTTTCGACCTTCGTTGCGGTAACCCTCTGCCCAATGCTGGCTTCAAAGCTTCTTAAGAAATCGGAAAAAAGTAACTTTCATAAAACAGTCGACCATATTTTCGACCGTTTTTCCTATGCCTACAGCAAGGTTTTACGGGCGGCCTTAAAATTCAGAATATTTGTGATGGTCGTATTTGCAGCAATTGCCGGCCTATCATTCTTCTTGTTCAATGCTTTACCTGCGGAATACGCTCCAAACGAAGATCGCGGCGCATTCTTTCTGCTCGTAAACGGGCCAGAAGGCGCGTCATACGAATACACAAAAGAATATATGGAAGAGATCGAAAAGCGTCTCATGCCATATGTCGAAAGCGGCGAGATTAACCGCCTGCTTGTGCGCGCGCCACGCTCCTTCGGAACGCTCTCCAGCTTTAATGACGGCATTGTCATTAACGTGCTCAACGACTGGTCACAGCGCCGCGAAGCAAAAGTGATTATGGGAGAAATATCAAAAAAAATGTCTGACCTGCCTGGTGTGCGGGCCTTTCCGATAATGCGCCAAGGCTTTGGCGGCGGTACGCAAAAGCCTGTGCAGTTTGTACTGGGCGGCGGCACATATGAGGAACTGGCAAGCTGGCGTGACATACTGATTGCGAAGATCAATGAAAATAATCCCGGCCTCACCGATATCGACAGTGATTATAAAGAAACCAAGCCTCAACTTAAATTGCTGATCAACAAAGATCGCGCAGCAGATTTGGGCGTCAGTGCGCAAACCATCGGCAGAACCTTGGAATCGATGCTCGGATCTCGGCGCGTCACAACTTACATTGATGAAGGGGACGAATATGATGTAATTTTGGAAGGCGAGCGCGACACGCAACGCACTCCTACTAACATGAGCAATATCTATGTGCGCGCAGAGGCAGGCCAGTTAATCCCGCTATCCAACTTAATATCAATAGAGGAATATGCAGACTCAGGGTCCCTCAATCGCTACAACCGTGTACGGGCTGTAACAATTGAAGCGGGCTTGAAGGAAGGATATGCACTGGGCGACGCACTCGATTATATGCGTGAATTGGTGCGCGAACATCTGCCAGATACAGCCGCGATTGATTACAAAGGCCAATCGCTGGATTATCAATCAAGCGGCTCATCGTTGCTCTTTATTTTTGTGCTCGGGTTTGTAATCGTGTTTTTGGTACTGGCCGCGCAGTTTGAAAGCTACATCCACCCTCTGGTCATTATTCTCACCGTGCCACTCGCAATCACGGGGGCGCTGGGCGGGCTATACTTCACTGGAAACTCACTCAACGTCTATACACAAATCGGATTGATTATGTTGATTGGCCTCGCCGCGAAGAATGGCATTCTCATTGTAGAATTTGTAAACCAATTGCGCGATGATGGCATGGAGTTTTCACAGGCTCTCATCAAAGCCGCACAAATTCGCTTGCGTCCGATTGTAATGACAGGAATTACGACAGTCGCTGGGTCATTACCTCTCATCATGTCTTCTGGTGCAGGGTCAGAAACGCGTGAGGCTATCGGTATTGTAATCTTGTTCGGCGTCGCAGCCGCAACCGTATTTACACTGTTTATTGTACCAGTAGCCTATGATTTACTAGCACGAAAAACAGGCTCCCCTGGTGATGTGCGCCGCAAACTCGAAGCGCAGCAGAAGGATAGGGCATGATCAAAAAACAAATACTAACCGCCGCCACGATCTGCCTCGCCGGCTGTGCAGTCGGGCCAGATTATAAGGCCCCGGCACAGGGCGGTTTTTTGGATACGTGGTTTTCTGCGCACTCATTAACGATCTCGCAAGAACCAATAAATACATCGTGGTGGGGCGTATTTGAAGACCCTCTATTGGATAAATACATCGCTTCTGCGGCGGAAAATAATAAAGACCTCAAGATAGCACTCGCCAATATCCGAAGTGCCCGCGCATCGCGCCGTGAAGAAGGCGGTGCATTCTGGCCCTCAATTGGAGGCAGCGGAAATGCCGAGCGCTCCAAATCCAGCAGTGCATCTAATGCATTCAACAGCGGACAAATCATCAACAGATATGATGCCACATTTGATGCCTCATGGGAGCTTGATATCTTTGGCGGCACGCGCCGATCCTATGAAGCCGCAGAAGCCCGCTTCGGCGAATCCACGGCGCAGTACCAGGATGTTATGCTTTCAACCTTATCTGAGGTGGCAAGAACATATTACGAAGCCCGCGGTCTACAAAAACAGATTGCCATCACGGAACAAAATACACAGCTTCTAAAAGAAACTATGTCTGTAATTCAAGACCGACTCCAAGCCGGAGAAGCAAGTGATTTTGATCTATCCCGCGCCCAAGGGGAATATGAGCTCAATCGGGCAAGGCTTCCGAATTTAAGAGCGCAGCAGCGTGCATCCATCTATACGCTCTCTGTCTTGTTAGGCCAACCGCCCGAAGCCTTGATAGAAGAAATGAGCAGCGTTCAGCCACTTCCAACGCCGCCCGATATTGTCCCTGTCGGTTTGCGTTCCGAGATTCTACGCCGCCGCCCTGATATACGCGTTGCCGAGCGTGAATTGGCGGCGTCCGTTGCTGATATTGGCGCAGAGACATCTGAACTGTTCCCAAAATTTTTCCTCACGCC
>CAYGSA010000028.1:0-12004 GCA_964352375.1 uncultured Micavibrio sp. | reverse complement strand
AGATATAGGCTCACAAGCCCGATTATTCGGCGATATATTCACGGCAGGCAGCGGCGTATGGTCATTGGCCTCCATGATTCAATGGTCGGTCTTTGAAGGTGGATCAATTCGAGCGCGCATCGACATCGAAAAAGCAGAAAGCCAAGCCGCGCTCGCCGCATATGAAAAAACTGTCCTCGAAGCTCTGCGCGATGCTGAAACTGCTCTGACGCGTTATGGCGAAGAGCTGGAAACGCGCAAGCGTCTGAGACAAGGGGTTGAGAGCAGAAGAAAATCTGTGGCCTTGGCTAAAGAGCTTTTTAATGCTGGAGAGCAAGACTACCTCGCCGTCGTCGATGCCGAGCGCCAGCTGATCATAAGCGAAGATGACCTGATCATCTCTGAGACAAATTCCATCACAAAGCTCATCACGCTGTACACAACACTGGGCGGCGGTTGGGAAACCTTTGATGAGTAATTAAGAACAGCCCCACAATGCAAAGAAAATAGATGTTTAAGCTTAAAATTTCGAACAGCTTTTTTTATATAACAGCGTTAATCATCCTATCACCCCTCATCGCATTGGGTCTTGAGAGTTTTGGGAATTCCAGTGATATTTTCGATTTTTTGGTTCGCACCGTCCTTGATGATGTCATTTTAAATTCTCTCATCATTCTTGTTTTAACCAGCCTTGGCGTGCTGGGCATTGGCATCAGCTGCGCATGGTTTAGTGTGCATTATATCTTTTGGGGGCGTGGCGTATTTCAATGGATGCTTTTCATGCCGCTGGCGTTTCCGTCTTATATCCTGGCCTATGTTTATACCGATTTTTTCGATCAGGCGGGCGAACTGGCCAGGTTTTTAAGGGCAAGTGGCTTTGATGCACTCTTGCCGAATATAAGAACAGTCTGGGGCGCTTCCTTTATTCTTACATTTTGTTTGTATCCCTATGTGTATCTGTTTGCGCGCAACGGTTTTCAGGCTGGATCAAAAAGCCAAATTGAGGGCGGTCGGCTTTTAGGGGCAGGACGATTGTCGCAGTTCTTCGATATAGCCCTCCCCGCGGCGCGGCCCTTTATCATTGTGGGCTTAATGCTGGTCGCAATGGAGGTTCTGGCTGATTATGGCACGATGGATTATTTCGGGATTAAGGTTTTCTCAACCGTTATATATGACGCGTGGGCAGGCTATGGCGACATCACCGCAGCAGCGCGGCTGTCCTTGTTGCTGCTTGGTTTCGTGTTGTTGCTTGTTTGGACGGAGAAAAGCCAGCGCGGTAAAATGCGTTTTTACGCCTCAGAAAATACAAAGACATCGCAGACGCCAAGTATAAAAGGGTCTGTATGGATAAGTCTTTGGTGCCTGCTTCCGGTTGTAATAGGCTTTGTAGCACCTGTTATTCTGCTTTTGCTGATGGTGTTTGAAACGCTGGAGGCAGTCCACCTTTTTACACAAATAACCAAAACGCTGCCCTATCTTTTAAACAGCCTAATTGTGTGTTTCATCGTCGCATTAATCGGAGTTTCGACGGCATTTATATTAATTTCGCAAAAAAAACTGACCGCGGCCCCTTTAATGCATATGCTCTTTAATCTGTGCGGTTTTGGCTATGCTTTGCCAGGCATAATTCTGGGACTAGGCTTGCTTCTTTTCTCATCCTTTTTTAGTCAGATGGGTGTGCTCGTGACAGGAACATTTATATTTTTGATTATCGGCTATTTGATCCGTTTCTTGAATGTCGCGCTCCAAAGTCTTGAGGCAGGCTATAAGAAAATCAGCCCCTCTGTGACACAGGCAAGCCAGCTTATGCAGCATAAAAAATTCGATGATTTCTGGCATGTAAAGTTGCCATTGCTCTTGCCTGCAATGCTAAGCGCAGCTCTTGTTTTAGCGGTTGAAGTCATTAAAGAACTTCCTTTGACACTCGTGTTACGCCCTTTTGATTTTGATACGCTGGCGGTACATACTTATAATTTGGCATCGGATGAGCGCCTAAACGATGCAGCCTTTCCAGCGCTCTGCATCGTCATAGCAGGCTGCATCCCTGTTTTTCTGCTGCAACGACTAACGCGAGGCAAAACCTAATTGTGGACCGTTCAAGGAAACGCAATTTCATCAAAAATCATTTTAGATTTTTGTTGATAAACGCCAAATTCACTCACATTAACGTCCTGTACTTTAAAAGATTTTTGCGCCTCGACAATGTCATTAACCTTAACACCATCAACAACGGGATATTCATTATTACCATTCGCAAAATAGGCTTGCGCGCTGTCAGAGGTCAGGTATTCCAAAAATTTAACTGCAGCATCCCTATTTTTAGCATGTTTGAGAACGCCCGCACCTGCAATATTAACATGCGTTCCTGTGCTATTTTGATTAGGAAAAACCGGTCTCAAATTTTCAACAAGAGAGCGATCATCTTGTTTGTCAGAGCGTTGCAAACGGAAGAAATAATAGCTATTCACCAGCGCAACGTCGCAAACACCTGCGGCAACCGCCTTGATCTGGTCGGTATCACCCCCCTGCGGTTTGCGGGCTAGATTATCCAAAAGGCCTTGCGCCCATGCTTTTGCGGCGTCTTCGCCATCGTGCGCGATCATGCTGGCGAGCAAAGACTGGTTATAGATATTCCCAGAAGACCGCACGCAAACCCGCCCCTTCCATTTCGGGTCAGCTAAATCCTGATAAGAGGTGAGAGCGCCATCTTGGACTTGGGATTGATCATAAACTAAAATACGGGCACGCGATGAGAATCCAAACCACTTCCCATCAGGATGACGGAAATTAGCAGGAATCTTTTGGGTCAATGTTTCAGATTGAATACTCTGAAATAATCCCGCCTGCTCAGCGCGCCATAAACGCCCTGAATCAACGGTAATAAGCAAATCGGCTTGGCTCAATGCACCCTCTTGCTCAAGCCGTGCAATCAAGGCATCCCCTTTTCCATCGACGCGTTTCACCCCAATACCTGTTTCCTTCGTAAAATCATCATACAGTTTTTCATCCGTTTCATAATGACGGGAGGAGTATATATGGAGCACCTCGTCCTCAGCCACGGCAGGCTTGACTGTGGTAAAAACAAGAGCAAGTGTGATCGTAAACAAAATATTTTTTAACATGGCGCGGTACCTTTTAACTTGAAAGTAATTATGATTATCATCTATGATATAGTAGTATTGAGAATGAATATCAATTAGGAAATTATTTTTTTGGCACTGAAATCTAAAAAAGCAGAAATTCTTTTAAAAGCAGATCACCTGTTCTTTTCGTACGCGAAGAAAACGGCGCAATCAATGGGCGTTTTGCGAGATGTCTCCTTTGAAATCTCTAAAGGGGAATTTCTCTGTTTGCTTGGCCCGTCAGGCTGCGGAAAGACAACGCTTCTCCGGCTGATTTCAGGGTTGGAAAAACCTGATAGCGGGAGCATAACGATGCCCGGCATTGAAAACCGCGCCCCTAAAATCGGTATGGTGTTTCAAGATCTTGCGCTTTTCCCTCATATGAGCGCCGCACGTAATATCGGTTACGCGCTGCGGCACCTCTCCCGCACAGAACGCCGCTCCAGAATAGATGAAATGCTTTCTCTTGTGGGCTTAAGCGATAAGCGCGGAGCATATCCGCACGAATTATCAGGCGGCCAAAAGCAAAGGCTGGCTTTGGCACGGGCGCTCGCACGTCACCCTGACCTCATCTTGCTCGACGAGCCGTTCGCCGCGCAAGACATCACGTTGCGTGCGCAGATGCGCGATGATGTCATGCATATATTGCGTAATGCTGGAGTGGCGGCGCTCTTGGTGACACATGATCCAGAAGAAGCCATGCAATTCGCAGACCGCCTCGCGATTATGAATGAAGGAAAAATTGAACAAATTGGAACGCCTGTTAATGTATACAGCACCCCACAAAATGCATTCGTGGCCTCATTCTTTGGTCAGGTCAATAGCTTGAAAGGCCGCGTGCAAAATGGGGGCATTATAACGCCTTTGGGTTTTGTGCCAGCAGAAGCTTTCGAGGACAATACGCCTGTAAATATCATAATCCGTCCCGAAGCCTTGCAAATTGCAGTTCATGATCCTGCTATAGATCATCATAATCCAAAACATGCGCATACGCATGGCCGAATTTCAGAGCAGAAATATCTTGGGCGCTCAACGCTGGTGCATCTTGATACACATGATATTGACGATAACAAAAATGCACCTGTTCATGTGCATGCGCGTATGCCTGGAATGTTCTTGGAAAAAGAACAAGACGTGCAAGACATCTTCCTTGATCATTCTCAGATTTTTGTCTTTAAGGATGAGGCAGCATAGAACGGATCAGCAGGGGCTATGAAATACATTCTACAAGCGATAATACTAATATTCTTATGGATGCCATCAGCCTTAGCAGACCAAGCTTGCCTAGGATCAGAAGGGAATAAAAATATGTTTTTAGACGATAAAGATAAAAATGTTTTGGGAGAAAAGCTAGAGCTGTGCTGTAGCGATTCCGTGACGGGGTTTTATAGAAACGGCTATTGTAAGACAGACAGGCAAGACGTTGGTAAACATATTGTCTGCGCCCAAGTCACACAAGAATTTTTGGATTTTTCGAAAGCACAAGGGAACGATTTAGTGACACCACACCCTGATCATAATTTTGCAGGCTTGAAAAGTGGTGATAAATGGTGCCTGTGTGCAGACCGCTGGATACAAGCCTTGGAAGCGGGCGTTGCGCCACCAATGATTTTGGAGGCCACGCATCAGAAAATGCTTGAGTCGACTGAAATTGAAGTTTTAAAAAAATATGCTTTAAACAGAGATGAACCTTTGAAACAATCGCGAGCAAATGCCTATCAATTTTCCTTCAAATCAATTGATGGCGAAGATATGCTGTTAAGCGATTTTAGAGGCAAAGCCGTGCTGATTGTAAACACCGCATCACAATGCGGCTTCACGAAGCAATATAAAGACCTTCAAACGCTTTATGAATTATACAAAGATCAGGGCCTTATTGTGATAGGTGTACCGTGCAATGATTTTGGTAAACAAGAGCCAGGCGATCTGGAAACCATAAAAAATTTCACACAAAAACAATATGGCGTAACCTTCCCATTAACGCAAAAATACAGCGTAAAAGGAAATGACGCGCATCCGTTTTTTAAATGGGCGGAAGATCAAAAGAAAGGGGCCTTGTTTCAATCCTCACCCAAATGGAACTTCCATAAATTTTTGATTGATACGAAGGGTGATTTGGTAAAAAGCTACGGGTCGCAAGTAAATCCCTCTTCTGTCAAAATAAGGGAAGAAATAGAGCGAATTCTCAAAAGGGATTAAGCCAAGGCAAACAAGATTTTATAAATACTCCATAAGTTAAAGCACATCATACTTATGAGAGTCAAAAACCAAAGCTAAAAACTGTAATTAACCAACACGCCAAAACTGGCTTGCTTGTCATCGCCGCGCTCTGAGACCAACGAAGAATCTGCAATCTCATTCCCCAGCTGAGTATAATTTGCAAACATAACAGTTGAAACGCGCTGTGTATGGGGAACGATCACGTTACCACTGAAACCGTAAGACAATGTTGGGTCATCCGCGTCATAGACCGCCAAACCGGAAGCGACAGATTGAGAGGCATTAACACCAAAATAGGATTCGTTATAACGCCCATCCGTATAGTGAATCTTAGGGCCGATAGAGTAAACAAAGCGTTGACCGTAAACAGCTGCGCCACCGCCATAGCTAAGGCTCGCCTCACCGACCAATCCTTCATGACCGCCTAAACCTTGGCGTATCTCCAATTTTGTTGTGATGGGGGCAACACTATACTGAACATACGCACCAACTTCGACAGAGCCATCTACATCGCCTAATCCGATAAGATCATCAGTGTCATCACCGGTCACGGCAAAGGTGCTGTCTCCATCTTCGTCCCGCCCGAAATCATATTTAGCAATCGGCCCAGCCTTCCAATTCGGGGTATGGAGGACATGATAGCCAATGCCTTCAGACACGGATGCAAAGAATTTATCTTCATACGTGACCCGCACATTCGGAATAATCGAAAATCTTCCTGCATCATCTCCCATATATTTAGGAGCATAAATCACGCCAGCACCGATCGAATAACTCCAGCCCTCTTTGGCTTGAGGCTGCTGCGCTTTGCCATCAAGAGGAATCATAACCACAACGGCCGCTACTGTTATAATACGAAGTGTCATTTTTTGATCCTCAATCTTTTTATAAATAAAATAATTCTGGGCTTTAATCTATAGGAATTTATGATTCCTGAACAGTCCAGCGCATAGGCTTTTGTGATCTACCTCTATAAATCACAGCTTCGGCACGGTGTAAAAAGCCCGATCTGCCGCATAATAGTAGAGCGTTTCTGCACCGGCGTCTTTTGGTTAAACAGAGACAAAGCCTGATCAAATTGCCCATGCCTATAAAGCATATCCAGATAGGTGCGGCCAAAACCATATTTGTTGTCATTAAACTTCGGATGCCGCGCAAAGCGCTCAATCTCGGCGCTGGATGTCGCGGCAGACCCAAGCGCAGTAAAGATCGCGCTATATTTATACGTCTTCCCGAACCGCCCCTCGACCTCATCCGTCCAGCGCAACGCAGTGTCAAGCTTCCGCGCTTCAATAAAAGCATCAATAATCGACCCATAAGAATATTTATCAAACCCAAGACCATCAAGCTCTTTAATCGAAGGGTTTACGGATTTGTACGCGGCAAGAACAACGTAGAATTTTTTGAGCGTACTTTTATTCAGCTTCTGACGCTGCGCCAGAGGTGTGGCTTTGAGTAAAGCGTATGTGTCATCGAGCAATTTAGGAAAATCCTTGTAAAACTGAACTGCTGACCAATGAGAGCTTTTGGAGTCCGCCGCCTCTATGGCAAGCTCCATCATAATCCAAAGCGGGTCTTTGCTAAAATGCTGATTAACAAGCTGACGTCCCTTATGAATAGAGCCATACGCACCATAAGCTTTAACAAGCGTTGCCGCCAAAATCGGCTGAGCAAACATCTTCCCCTTACTTTCTTCATAGTGCTTAATGACTCGTTCAACCATGGTCCAGGCCGCTTCATTCTTGTGCATTTTGATAAACAGCCGAATGAAAATAAGATGGTCTTTATCTGTCCATTTTCGCGGTACGGCATCGATCATAAGCAGGGCATCCTCGGCCAATTTTATCTCACTCTGCTTCATATAAGACCAGATCACCTCGCTCAAAAGCTTGTTCTTCGTCTCGGAGCTATGATCAGACGATGTCAGGTAAGAGCGCAAAGCATCATGGTTCTTGAGTGCCGCAAGCGCTTTCCCGAACCCTCTCGTGTTAGACTCAAGCGTTTTGGGTTTCTTTGCCACTAAAGCCATAGCCGCATTCAAGAACACGGCGCCGAATTCAGGCGCGCCAAATTCAGAAAACAAACTGGCATGCTCTAAAAGGTCATAAATTTTTGTCTTATCAATATGTTTATAAACATAATCAAAATGCCGCTGATCAGGAGTGATTCCCATATCGTGCATGATGCGAAATAATGTACTCGAATAATACTGAATCAACTCAGGAGTGTTAAAAAACAAAGCCTCCATCTCCTCATAATACGCCCGCGCTTTGTCGGCCTGACCAAGCTGCATCAATTTTCTAATAGCATTGTCATATGAATTAAAACGCACGCTCACCTTCTCATCATTTGGCTCGGTGATAAAAGCTTCAACACATGCCGCGTTGGGTGAGAAATAGCAAGTCGAATAAGCATCGCTGCCGCTCCGCGCAGGCCATTCAAGCGGCGGCTTGTTCATATCAATTTGCAGGCGGTGCGTGACGCCATCACGCGTAATGACTACCATAAAAGGCTGTCCCTTTTTTACAAAATATTTGAAAAACCGCCGCCCCTGATCGACAAACCATACCGAAATAGCGCCGATGTCTTTAATATGATCGCCTTGCATCAGACCCGAAGCCGCGGCGCTGACATACGGGTCAATCGCCGAAATATACGGGTAATCATAGCCTTGTTTGAGCGCAATGCCCAATGTCCCTTCTGCAGACGCGGCGGCGGGCAAAATCATGGAAATGAAAAGGAACATCAAAATAGTTTTTCTTGATAAAGTCATATGCTTAACGAAAACCATAATATGGCCTTTTTATTATAGAAGCTTTGAATGAACCGCCATGATGGCACAACCAGAAAATTTTCAAAAGTGATAAATGCATCTCTGTACTTCCCCTGATTTTCCCGATAGGTATAACCATCATGAGCATAGAAAATCCAAAATTAGCTTTCGGAATAATGTGTGGCGTCGGGCAATCTGTTTTCCTCGTTAGCACCTCAACATTAATAAAAATCGCTAGCGAGCATCACAACACGATCGAGATTTTCTTTTACCGCAGTGTTGTAATTTTGGTTATCAGCTACTTGATCCTCAAGGCTACAGGCAAGCTTAAAGACGTTCTCAAAACCAACCATAAAATGCAAATGATCCGCGCCGTACTTGGCATTATCACAACACTCTTCGCGTTTTATTGTTATACGCTCCTCCCCATCGCACAGGCGCAGCTTTTCTTCTTCATCTCTCCCATCATCATCGTCGCACTGTCTTATCCTGTTTTGGGCGAAAAGGTTGGAATATATAGATCCATTGCAGTGCTAATAGGGTTCATCGGAACCTTTATTCTCCTCCAGCCAGGCACGCTCGATTCAACCTGGGGCGCAATGATCGGGATAGGAGTCACAATATCATACGCCGCAGTGACAATCTGCCTGCGCTTCATGGGCAAAACGCAGGACGCAAGCATCACAATTTTCTATTTTGCTGCTGTCTCGACCGTGTTTTGCTTGCCATTATTACCATTTTTCATGGCTATGCCAACACTAGAAGGCCTAATGTACGTTACATTAATCGGTCTTTCGGCATTCGGCGTCCAATTTTGTATCACAAACGCCTATAAACACGCCCCCGCGGCAATCATTGCGCCTTTAATCTACCTAAACCTGATTTTTGCCCTCGCAGTTGATTATATGATCTGGGATGACCTGCCAAACACCACAATGATAATCGGCGCATCCATTATTGTCATTGCGAATGTAATTATTCTCTGGCGCGAGCATACCCAAAATAAAAAACTTTCCCTAAAAGCCAAAATCCTATAATTTAAGCCCATGAAAAGCGACACCGCACAAATAAACGATGAATTGGACGAAGAAGATGACTGCGACGGTGATCATACCTCCCCAACGGGTGGCTGTTGCAGGTGCTGCTAGGCGTCAATCACTTGGAATGATTGCGTTAAAAGGGGGAATAAATTCGAAAGACCTTTCTTTTAAAGGAATTTTATCCTATAATTTTTCATGGTAGAAAAGTTAAAAACCAAAAGCAGGACACCCCCCTCCCCAAAATCAAATACAGAATGAAGGATATAAGGAAAGTCAATATAAAACAATGATTTATAGCACTCTTCTTTAAACGATCTTTAGACGCTCAGAACATCAACATTGCAATTTTGTAATAAAGCTGTATAACCAGCCAATCGATTAAACCAAGCTAAAACAATGGAATAAAATACGATGCTGCGCCTCGCCCCTCGTTTTGATCTTACACAAAACCCTAAAGCGGATGTCCTCTCTGGCTTGACCGTCGCTTTGGCGCTTGTCCCCGAAGCCATCGCCTTCGCTTTTGTTGCGGGCGTAGATCCTTTAGTTGGCCTATACGCGGCATTTTTCGTTGGGCTTATTACATCAGTATTCGGCGGGCGTAGTGGTATGATCTCTGGCGCAACAGGTGCAATGGCGGTTGCAATGGTGGGTATCGTGGCGCTCTATGGCCTCGAATATCTTCTCGCCGCTGTTGTTTTAACAGGGGTAATTCAAATTTTAGCAGGGGTCTTCAGACTCGGTAAATTCATTCGCCTTGTTCCACATCCTGTAATGCTGGGCTTCGTAAACGGCCTTGCCATCGTGATTTGCCTGGCGCAGTTCGGACAATTCAAAATGCTCGATCACCATTCCGAAAGCCACAGCGCCATAGGTGTTCTCTTTGATGGCGGCTGGATGCAGGGCATGGATATGTACCTCATGGCTGGCCTTACCGCGCTGACGATGGCGCTCATGTGGGTCTTCCCAAAGGTTCCAAAGCTCGGCACGCTGATCCCCGCGCCGCTTGCCGCAATCATTATTGTCTCTGGTCTTGTAATTGGCCTAGACCTCGACACGCGCACCGTCGGCGACCTCGCCAGCGTTGCAGGCGGCCTCCCTGAATTCCATATCCCGATGGTGCCACTCACGTGGGAAACACTCTGGATTATCCTTCCCGTCGCCGTAACCCTCGCCGCAATTGGCCTGATCGAGAGCCTCCTAACCCTAACACTCATCGATGAAATGACCGAAACCCGCGGACGCACATCACAAGAATGTGTCGGCCAAGGCATGGCAAACGTCACCTGTGGTTTCTTCGGCGCGATGGGTGGGTGTGCGATGATCGGTCAATCTATGATCAACATCAAATCAGGCGGAAGAGGGCGCCTCTCTGGCATAACCGCCGCCGTCGCGCTCCTGTGCTTTATCCTCTTCGGCTCCAGCCTGATCGAGAAAATTCCGCTTGCCGCGCTCACAGGCCTCATGTTCATGGTCGTCATCGCAACCTTCGCGTGGGCATCTTTGAAAATGATGCGCAAAATCCCAATAGAAGACGCGTTCGTCATTATACTTGTCACCGCCATCACCGTTGCGCATGACCTTGCAATGGCCGTTGTCATCGGTGTGATTGTCTCCGCGCTGGTCTACGCTTGGAAATCCGCGCACGACATCTGGGTCATCGAAGGCCGCTCTGATAAAGGCAGCAAGGTTTATATGCTCTACGGCCCGCTTTTCTTTGGCTCAATCGCAAAATTCAAAGATTTACTCAATCCTAAAAACGACGAAGAGGATGAACACATTGTGATTGATTTCTCTCACGCCCGCGTATGGGATCACTCCGCCCTCGAAGCCATTGATGCGCTCGCCACAAAATATGAAGAAGCAGGCAAAAAACTGCATCTCGTCCACCTCAGCCAAGACTGTCAGCTTCTCTTGAAAAAAGCGAAAGACCTCGTTGAGGTTAATGTATTGGAAGACCCGACTTATGGGGTTGTCACAGATTACGATCTGGAATTAGCGGACGCCGAAGAAGCAAAAGCTTAAGCGACTTGCCCTGCGCACCAGCCCGACGACCAAGCCCATTGGAAGTTGTGACCGCCAAGATGCCCTGTCACGTCCAAAACTTCGCCAATAAAATAAAGGCCGTCAACATCCTTGGCTTCGAACGTTTTTGATGAAACATGATCGGTATTCACCCCGCCAAGCGTAACCTCCGCCGTGCGGTATCCTTCACTGCCCGAGGGTTTGACTGTCCATCCTTGCACAAGGTCAGCAACCTCCTGCAGCTTCACATCCGATAAATCAGCCATCCGCGTATCATGCCCACTAAGCTCGGCAATCATCGCCGCCGCACGCGAGGGGAGAACATCAGAGAGAACCGTGTGAAGTTGCTTTTTAGCTTGGCTTTGCCGCGCCTCTTTTAACGCCGCGAATAAATCATGATCTGGCGCAAGGTTAATACAAATCTCCTCACCGCTATGCCAATAAGATGACACCTGCAAAATCGATGGCCCGGAAAGCCCCCTATGCGTAAACAACAACCCTTCACGAAAACCGCCCACGTTACACGACACATAGCCATCCACCGCAACCCCCGAAAGCGCTTTGGTCTTTTCCAGCAAAGGCGCATCAAACGTTAGTGGCACAAGACCCGCACGCGGCGCTACAATGGAGAGGCCGAACTGCGCGGCAATCTCATATCCAAAAGGCGAAGCGCCAATTTTCGGAATAGATAAACCGCCGCTGGCGATCACCAAACTCTCGCAAGAAAACGCGCCCTTATTTGTTTTCAGGGTAAATTTGTCTGTCTTTTCAAGGGCTTCAACGCTTGTTTCCATCTGAAACACACCGCCATTATTCTCAACGCCCGCGCGCAACATATCAATAATATC
>CAYGSA010000027.1:0-20928 GCA_964352375.1 uncultured Micavibrio sp. | reverse complement strand
AGAGCTAATGTGCCATCTGGATTAACAGTAACATTCCCTTCTTGGGGTAAGCTGGTAACACGAATTGTATGAAGGTCTGGGTCAAATTGGTCATTTGACGTGACATCCAATGTTGTCGTTCTTGCGCCAATGACCTCAAACGAGTCATTATTCGCAATAACAGTAGTTACGATATTAAACTCTGCATTAACAACGGTTTCGCCTCCTTTACCATCTGATATAGTGTATGTAAAACTATCGTTACTTACGAGACTATCATCAGGTGTATAGGTCAGTGTTCCATCTGTATTTTGCGTAACCGAACCATGTTGTGCATCACTAATATTTGTGATTTGCAGATCATCCCCATCTGCATCGATTGCCCCAAACAAACCAGAAACAGTTGTAGGATCAAGTTTGAAAAGAGTAAAACTTTCATTATTCTGTTCTGGATTATCATTCACAGGCACAATATCAATGATTATTGTCTCTTTTGAACTGTTCCCATAGGTGTCAACAACAGTATACTGTAATCGCTCTACGCCGTACGCGTTTTCATCAGGCGTGAAAGATATTGTCCCATCGCTATTTACAATAGCTGAACCTAGCTGAAGAGATGGAGTGCCTATATTTAAAATCCGGAAAGCATCACCATCTGGGTCACTATCATTCGATAAAACGTCCAAGACAGCCTCTCCTGAATCTTCGTCTATAACATACCGATCTTTTTCAGTTTCTGGACTGGCATTATTTCCATCGCCAGCAACATTAATAACATTGATAGTAACATCAACTGGTGTTGATTTTTCACCATCAGAAATCATAATGCGTAAGTTATGTTGGGGGGTTACTTCATGCTCTAAATCTGTTGGAGAGTTCCTAGAGGTATGGATATTTCCCTCTTGATTGATCCAAAATAAACCACCACCTTCTACAAAACCATCAGTAATAATGTATGTTAAACCGTTGTCTTCAATATCAAAAGCTGAAACATGACCTATAAAAGTTAATCTGTCTGAGAACTCCATCACATCAAATGTATAGGATGATTGCTCAACAACTGGGGCATCATTGACGGATTTCACGCTTAATTTAATTTCGGCAGATCTGGTGTTACCGTTAACATCGCTTATCTCATATGAAAAACTATCAAATCCAAAAAAGTTGGCTTTTGGCGTGTAAGTCGCTGTACCATCACCATTATCAACAATTACGCCATTAGAAGCTGTTCCAACTGAGCTAATAATGTTGGACCCATCTGAAGATTGACTCAACAGATCAATCGTAACCGCACTATCTTCTTCTAGGCTAACAAGGTCGCTCGCGATGACAGCCGCATCATCACTAGTATCATTTTTGATTGATATACTGAAACTCTGTGAAATTTGTTCACCATTACCATCAGAGACCATGACCTCAATATCGTGTGAAGTGTCTGTTTCAAAATCAACGCTATTCTTTAATCGAACTTCATTACCAACAATTTCAAACTTGTTATCAACGTCATTCACCAAAGAGAATGTCAGCGCATCGCCATCAGCATCTGATGCTGATAATGTTCCAACAACATCACCAACAGATGCATCTTCAATAATGCTCGTACTTGATAGGGCCAATGAGAATGGCGCATCATTGATAGCTGTAACCGTAACGTAAACTTTGCCTGTCGCGCTTGCGCCATTGCCATCAGTTACTGTGTAGGTAAATGAATCCGATCCACTGAAGTTCTCAAAAGGGCTGTATCTAAGGGTTCCATCATTCATATCAGTAACCCAGCCATTAGCTGCATCGCCGAATGATTCAATACTCAACGTATCCCCATCAAGATCGCTATCATTAGCCAATATATCAATTACCAATCTGGTATCTTCAGGCAACATGAGAGTATCATCAACTGCTACTGGTGCTTCGTTTGTTTCGGAGCCTTCATTGACGTTTTTAACAGTGATCGTGTAATCCTGTGTAACAGTTTCAAAGCCATCACTCACTGCAACACGGATATCGTGTGAAGTGCCTGTTTCAAAATCAAGGCTATTCTTTAGTCGAACTTCATTGCCAATAATTTCGAACTTGTTATCAGCATCATTCACCAAAGAGAATGTTAACATATCACCATCAACATCTGATGCTGATAACACTCCAACAACATCACCAACAGAAGCGTCTTCAGCAATATTCATATTTGATAAGGCCAATGAGACTGGTACGTCATTGACTGATGATACGATCACAGACACGCTTGCTGCGGCTGTTCCACCTTGGCCGTCAGAAACACTGTAGTCAAAGCCATCTGCACCATTAAAGTTCGCATTAGGAGTATATGTCACTGTTCCATCATTGTTATTCACGATAGACCCATGCGCCGCCGTACCAATCGATGCAATCACAACCGTGTCGCCATTCGCATCGCTGTCATTTGCCAGAAGATTAATCAAAACCGATCCATCTTCTTTCAATGATATATTGTCATCAACTGCAATAGGGTATTTGTTTGGTGCTTCATCATCAGCCCTTTGTTCAATCAAGTCTTCTAATTGACTCTCACGTTCAGTGATTTTTTCTAAACGCTCATTAAATGCCTCTACTCTTAGGTTCAATTTTACAATTCTACTAGATAATCTATTGGCTTTGTAGTCGTGTCCATTTTTAAGGGCTTGATCAATCTCTGCTTTGTAAAAATCAATTTTTTCTGAATATTTTTCAATGCTATCTTCTGTCTTGGATCTTTTAGCCCTTACTTTTTCAAGCTGCATTTCTTCTCTGCTTATGACGGCAGTGTCTTGTAAATTGTTTAGTGAATGGACAGGAGAAGTCTTTGCCGTGCTAGCAAGGGAGAGCGCATCTTCAATTTTTTCTGTAATTTCTATGGGATTGGAGATATCTTCATTAATACCTAATGATTTTTTTAAGGCATTTAAATCACCATCAAATTCGGCAAGGGCGTTTTTTACCATGGTGCTCGTGTTTTGATTATTCATAAATAAATCTCCGGTAGAAAATAATAACATTGAGTTGTATACATAATATCTTTATAACATTAACTGTTTATGAAAATCAAGAATATTATGTATATAAAAATGTGGGAACCGCTCAGGTCTCTATCAAATCATCTTAAAGTCAGACAAGTTATTTGCGTAAACCCATTTTAATGCGCTCAATTACACTCGGGTCTCAAGTTTAAAAATTCCCTGCAAATTCCCAGCTTACTGGCAATGACCATTACTCGAAGGACGTAGAATAGAGGCGTAGAGAAAATGCGTAGAATAAGCCTTAAAATGGCTTGCTCTGACGTCCTTCGGAATAAGCACATACGCCAAGCCCCCCACAAGGCGTGGCTGATGATCATATTATCTCTAAATCCGTTGAAACGAACACTGAATGGCAGGGGCACCAGGACTTGAACCCGGGACCTACGGATTTGGAATCCGACGCTCTACCAACTGAGCTATACCCCTATGACTTACGTCTGAGATTGCTTTATAATGACATGCGTATGTTTTGTAAAGCAGCGAGTTCCCAAAAGCATAATTGTATTTAAAGATGCTGTATAAAACTTTGTTTTTATTAAAGACATTGCCTTTATTTTTTGATATGTTGATTCGAAAGTATCATAGGATATGATCTGGAGAAAAAAAATGAAGTATCAAATTATTCTGAGTGCGTTTGCGTTTTGTTCCCTTACATTATCACCGTCTATAGCCTCCGCTGAAGAGAGTTATGGGCTTCAGTTTTCTGCGAATACTGCGCTGGTTAGTGATTATGTTTTTCGTGGTATTAGTCAATCAGACGAGAAACCTGCCTTTCAGGGTGGTTTTGATGTGACTCATGAGTCTGGCGTTTATGCCGGCGTTTGGGGGTCGAATATTGATTTCAACGAAAGCGGTGTGGACGGACCAAGCCTGGAGATTGATGTATATGGTGGGTATAGTGGTGCTATCAACGACATTAGCTATGATGTTGGTATGATTTATTATTCCTATCCTGGTGCGGCAGACTCTTTGGATTACGACTTTATAGAGGGTTCAGTTGCTGTTGGGTATGATTTTGGTTCCTTTTCTACATCAGCGTCGGTTAATTACTCTCCTGATTATTTTGGAGATAGCGGTGATGCGCAATATTATGCATTGAATGTTGATGTGCCGTTACCCAAGAATTTTTCTATCTCGGCCCATATTGGCCGTCAAGAGATTGATGACAATGATGCTTTTGGTGTCGATGATTATACAGATTGGTCTTTAGGGGTTAATTACTCCCTTTCTGGTTTTGATATGTTCTTGCAATATATTGATACTGATCTGGATGATTCTGGTGAGGCTGGTCAGTGCTCTGACGGCTGTGAAGAGCGTATTGTTTTTGGTCTGTCCAGAAGCTTTTAATTTGCGCTTTTATTATCTGAGTATCTTTGGCGGGGTTTCTTCCCCTCTGTTTCTGCGTTCTTTTTTTGTTTTTTATAAGGAATTATACCATGAAGATGAAGCTCTCTCGTAAGTTGCCGTTTTTTTTCACTGGGCTGGCTGCCCTCGCGGTGATTGTGACTACAGGTCTTTTACTTAAGGATTCTTCCAAAGAAATTGTGCATCAGCAATCAGAAAAGCTTATAGCACTTAAGGCTTCGCGGTCAGCCTCTCTTTTGACGTATATGGAGTCCATTCAGCAGGATTTATCGTCTCTGGCTTATAATGAATATGTGCGGCGCGGATTACTTGATTTTGAAAAGGCTTGGGATACTTACAAAGAGAATGGTGTTGTAAATGTTACTCGTCATCTGCAGATGCTTTACATTGAAAACAAGCTTCCAAATGGGGGTTGGGTTACGGATAATGGTCGTGCGTTGCCGCTGGGTGAAAAGCATTTGCTCGATACAGCTGATGATGGTTCTTTATATGCCAAAGTTCATAGCTACTATCACCCATGGTTCAGACACTTTCTTATACAACGCGATTATTATGATATTTTTCTTTTTTCTCCTAATGGTGATCTTGTTTATTCCGTTTTCAAGGAAGCTGACTTTGCAACAAACATGTATACTGGAGACTGGAAAGACAGTGATTTAGCCGCCGCCTTTGAGGCTGGGAAAATCGCTGGACTGGCAGGAAAAAAAGATGAGCAAACATTTTTTGATTTCAAGCCATATGCGCCGAGCAAAGATGCACCAGCAAGTTTTATGTCACAGCCTATTTTAAATGATGACAGCTCCCTTGCTGGTGTGCTTGTATTTCAAATGCCCATTAACCGCATTAATGCTGTTATGCAGCTCTCTTCTGGTTTAGGGAAGACGGGCCAAACTTACATTGTAGGCGATGATTACCTTATGCGCAGTGATTCCAGATTCCTTGCTAAAGATGATCCATCCTCTATTCTTAATACAAAAGTTGAGTCAGATGCCGTTAAACAGGCCTTGACCATAGATATCGAAGATTCTGGCAGCTATGATAAAGCGTCAATTGTTACAGGTTTTAATGGTAAACCTGTTTTATCTGTTTCTAGTCCATTAGATTTTATGGGTACACGTTGGGTGATTATGGCTGAGATTGACGAAGCCGAGGTTATGGCTCCTATTTATTATTTTTTTAGAATAGCTGCTATTGAAGTTGTCGTCTTGCTCTTAATTGTCACTGGTGTCGGGGTTTTAGTTGCTAGGGGGATTTCAAAACCGATCAGCAGCATGTCTGAGGCTATGAATAAGCTTGCTTCTGATGATTACGATGTTGAGATTCCTGGTACTGACCGTTCTGACGAGATTGGTGACATGGCGTCTTCGGTTCAGGTTTTTAAAGAGAACGGTATGGAGGCTAAACGCCTTCAGGAGCAACAGGCCATCGCAGAGCAACAAGCAGTCGTGGAAAAGAAACGTCTGATGGCAGAACTTGCTGATGATTTTGATGCGCAGGTTGGTGGTGCAATAAAAGCCCTCGCAGACTCTGCAGACAAATTACAATCTGCTTCGCTGAATATGGAGTCCACCGCAAATGAAACGCAGTCATCGAGTCAGGCTGTTGCTGCGGCGGCAGAAGAAACGAGTGCAAATGTTGCTACTGTGGCGGCAGCGACTGAGGAGATGACCTCTGCAGCACGTGAGATTTCCGTCCAAATTTCTAATGTCGCATCTAAGGCAAATATGGCGACTAATAGTGCCAATAATACAAGTCAAAAGGTTGATGATCTTAACCAGCTTGTTGAAAATATTGGTGAAGTTGTAACAGCTATTAAAGACATTGCTGAACAAACCAACCTTCTTGCGCTTAATGCTACAATTGAGGCGGCGCGTGCAGGTGAGGCTGGTAAAGGCTTTGCGGTTGTTGCCGATGAGGTGAAAAAGCTTGCGAATGAAACGGCCAAGAAGACTGAGGAAATTGAATCGCGTATTAATGATATTCAGGTTGCTACGCATGATTCAGTTGATGCGATGCAAGACATTATTAATAATATTTCTGAAATTGATCAGGCGGCGTCTGGAACAGCGGCGGCTGTTGAGGAGCAGAATTCTGTAATTAGTGAGATTACCCGTAATATTTCTGAAGTTTCACAGGCTTCTAATCAGGTCGCTCAGGAAATTGGAAGTGTTCAGCGTGCATCCAGTGAGACTGGGCAGGCTGCGCAAATGTTGAAGGTGTCTGCTGATGACATTGCTTCACTTTCTGATAGTTTGGGGAGTTCTGTCGAAGAGTTCTTGCGCAAGGTTCGCGGTGATGATGCTTCTGCATCCAATAAAAGCCCTGATATTGCTATGGCTGCTGAGTAATTGCTTGCGTTTTAAAAATACTAGGTGCTATAAAGGCTTAACTTAACATAAGAAGGGTATTGTTCATGTTTAAAAATATTTTATTTGTAGCGACTTTTTTTTCTTTTATCGCTGTTTCATCTCCTAGCTTTTCTGGTGAAGGTGTTTCTTATTCGGCGAAGAAGCAAGGTCGCGTTCCATTTAACAATAAAGATAAAGCAGATGACGTGGCTATTGGTGATGATGATGCGGCGGCGAATGTTTCTGACATAGAGCCTGCTGCTGGTGCGGAAGAGGCTTCTGAGTCAGACGAGAAAAGGTCTGTTGCAGAAGATATTAAATTACCGCGTAAGAACTAATTACTCTGTAGTTTTAAAATTTTTCTTAAAAATAAAAGCCACCTTTGTTGGTGGCTTTTTTATGCTTAGTTTGAAATTTAAAGGGCCTTAGTTAGCCCGCAAGATTTACGATTAAAGCGTAGATCAGCAATGCCGCGATAATTAGTACAATTTGGTATCCTGCAGCGAAGCTTTCTTTTGTTTTGGCCTTAATCTGCGTCATCATTTCTGGCCACGTGTAGGATACAAAATCTCCGAGAGACATCACGTTAATCAATTTTTCATCTTCGTCAACAATAGGAAGGTGGCGGAAGCGCTCATTTGACATGATCCGCAGCCAATCCATCACGTCATCATCACCACGTGCGACGCGCAAATCTTTTGTCATGATTTCTGACAGCGGCGTTTTATCGGGATCTTTCTTTTCGTGAAGAAGGCGGATCATAAGATCACGCTCTGTTACGATGCCTGCAATTGTCTGATCGTCACGTGCGATGATAATCGATCCAAACTTGCGCTCTGACATGAGCGTGATCGCCTCGCGCACCATTGCTGTTTCGGAAAGTGTTACTGGTTTAGCCTTGGCATTATATTCTGGGCGCTCTTTGATCTTCATATCTGATAGAATCCTTATGATGAAAATATTTGATGTTCGTGTGTCATGCTATTGCTTTTTAGCCGAAAAGTCGATAAAGAATTACACACCATACAAGGATGCGCTATCAAGCGGGCGTAGTTCAATGGTAGAACGACAGCCTTCCAAGCTGTATATGCCGGTTCGATCCCGGTCGCCCGCTCCAGTTTTATTAAATCCCTACTCTCCCCTGCCAAATGAAAATCAATATACATGAGATTATGAGTAAGATTACCCATAGTCCAAGGCTGAGCCTTACTGATTGTTTTGATTTTTTTTGTTTATACCATGTGCGTGGGCGGATACCTTTGTAAGCAAAGATCAGCTTGGCTGAGATATTTACGCAGATGATATTTATTGCCAGTAATAATGCCGCGCCATAACTCTCAGGTCCGAGACCTGCTCCTAATGATATCCCCAAGACGACAGCAGGTGGCATCATCGCAACGGCGACCATAACGCCGACCATTGCACTTGAGACACCGCTCGTGAGCGATAGAACGCCGGCTATGCCTGCCGCGAAGGCAAGAATGATTGCTTCGTAGCCAACTTGCGTGCGGCTTAAAAACTCGTCGCTTTCAACATAGATTTCTTGGGGCATTGAAAAGCCCATTATGCCTGCCATTAATAATGTTAAGCCTAACCCTAAGGAGTTTGCTTTAATAGACTGTGCTATAAGATCTTTATCACCCAATGTTATTCCAAAACTCAAAGCTAAATTTGGGCCTAGAAGTGGCGCAATGACCATTGCACCAATGACGACTGCTATACTGTCAGTCATTATACCTATTGCCGCAACGAGGGCTGATAAGACAACAAAAGCGATAAAATCAGCACTAATTTCTGTACCTTTTAAGACTTTATCATAGAGTGCTTCTCGCGTGATTGAGCCACTGACAAGCTTTCTGGCGTTTATATTCTCTTCTTCTTTTGATTCATCTTCTTCTGGACGCGGAATCACCGTTTCAACGGGCGTTACAATAATACGCCAGTCTTTGTCGCTATGGAGTTTGCTTTGAATTTTATCCGTGAGTGTCTGCACTTTATCTGAAGAAAGAAGCGCGTTATAGCTGCGCTGATTTTTCTTATTTGCGCCGCCGACCCAAAACTCTATGGGCCCCACCTCTTCGACTTGCTCAGTGATGAGCTGTTTTTGTTCATCTGATGCCAAAATTTTTACAAGACGAAGTGCCATAGCTACGTTTCTTAAGCGGCGAATGCTTCATAATTAAGGTTTAGAGATTCCGCAACGGCTTCGTTTGTGACTTTGCCTGCATGCACGTTTAGTCCATTTGCAAAGTTTTGATCGCCTGCGAGTGCGTCCCTCCAGCCTTTATTTGCAAGCCTAAGGGCGTATGGAAGGACAGAATGATTGAGCGCAAGCGCGGATGTTAGAGGCACGGCGCCAGGCATATTTGCCACGCAATAATGGACAACGTTATCGATTGTATAAACTGGGTCGTTGTGTGTTGTTGCTTTACTGGTCTCAAGGCATCCACCTTGGTCTATTGCGATATCCACGATGACGGAGCCATTTTTCATCTTGCCGAGCATGTCTTTTTTGACGAGCTTGGGGGCGGAGGCTCCCGGGATTAGAACTGCACCAATAACGAGATCCGCGTTTAACAGCTCTTTTTCGAGTGTGTCGATGTTTGAATAAACGATGTTTGCGCGGCCGTGGAAATATTCATCGAGGAAACGCATGCGGGCGTTTGATTTCTCAAGGATTGTCACGTTTGCGCCCAGGCCTGTTGCCATTTGCGCGGCGTGGAAGCCTGAGACCCCTCCGCCGATGATGAGGACTTCTGCGGGTTTTACACCCGGAACACCGCCAATGAGACGCCCTAACCCGCCCATATGTTTCTGGAGATAGTATGAACCGACCTGAACAGACAGGCGACCAGCGATTTCGCTCATGGGTTCTAGGAGCGGCAGCCCATGGCCTTGGGGGCCTGTGACGGTTTCATAGGCGATTGCTGTGCAGCCTGAATCGATGAGACCTTGGGTTTGCGCTACGTCTGCTGCAAGGTGAAGGTATGTGAATAAAATTTGGCCTTCGCGCAGCATTTTGCATTCTTGAGGCTGTGGTTCTTTGACCTTAATGATCATGTCTGCTTGTTCGAAAACTTCCGAGGCGCTGCCAGCTATTTTAGCGCCTGCTTCGTGGTAAATTTGATCTGTGAAGTTAATCGCTGAGCCTGCTCCTGTCTCTATCAGAACCTCATGCCCGTTGGCGACAAGTTCCTTGACTGACGATGGCACAAGGCCAACGCGATGTTCGAGTGTTTTGATTTCTTTTGGAACGCCGATGAGCATAAGTGATTCTCCTTACTTTGAATTTTTATTACAATAAACAGGGTAAGGAAACAGCGAAAGTGCAAATTATGCTGCGGTGCGAAACAAGTTACGCTGCTTTTGCGCCAAAGCGTTTTTGGACATAGTCCTCAACAAGCCCCTGAAACTCTTCCCCAATCTTATCGCCGCGCAGGGTGTGCGCCTTTTTGCCGTCGATGAAGACGGGGGCGACGGGGCTTTCGCCGGTTCCGGGGAGGGAGATTCCGATGTCGGCGTGTTTGCTCTCGCCGGGGCCGTTGACGATGCAGCCCATGACGGCGACTTTCATGTCTTCGACGCCTGCATATTCGATTTTCCAGACGGGCATTTTGACATCTAAATATCGCTGAATGCTTTGGGCGAGTTCCTGGAAATAGGTACTGGTTGTGCGCCCGCATCCCGGGCATGCGCTGACTTCGGGCATGAAAGAGCGGATATTAAGGCCTTGGAGGATTTCCTGACAGACACGCACCTCGATCACTCGGTCACCGCCCGGCTCTGGTGTTAGGGAGGCACGGATTGTGTCGCCTATGCCTGATTGGAGCAAGATGCCCTCGCCTAGCGCGGTTGCCACGATTCCTTTTGAGCCCATGCCTGCTTCGGTGAGGCCGAGATGGAGCGCGTAATCGGAGCGCTGCGCCAAGGCTGTATAAACTGCGATGAGGTCTTGAACACGGGAGACTTTGGCGGAGAGGATGATTTTGTTTTTCGGCAGACCTATTTCTTCCGCCTTTTGCGCGCTGATCAGGGCGGATTGCACCAATGTTTCGCGCATGACCGCGTCTGAAGGCTGCGGGTTATCGCTTTTGGCATTTTCATCCATGAGCTTCATGGCGAGGGCTTGATCGAGGCTGCCCCAATTTACGCCAATGCGAACGGCCTTATCATTTTGAATTGCAGCTTGGATGATTTGTTCGTATTGTGTGTCTTTCTTTTTGCCGAAACCGACATTGCCTGGGTTGATACGGTATTTATCGAGCGCCTTGGCCATTTCAGGATATTCAGTGAGCAATGTATGGCCGTTATAGTGGAAGCACCCTGCGAGCGGGACATCTAACCCTTCTGCATTAAGGCGCTTTCGGAGTTCAACTACGCCCAGCGCGGCTTCGTCGTTATTGACTGTAACGCGCACAATTTCTGAACCAGCGAGAAATAATTCCTTCACTTGCGTAAATGTCTTATAAGTGTCTGCCGTATCGGTGTTGGTCATGGATTGCACGACAACGGGTGCGCCGCCGCCGACTTGGATATTACGTACCTGCACGCCGCATGTTTGATGTCTTTTTATTTCGGGTAAGCCAACCATAAGCGGTTTATAAAACAAAGATTTTTCAAAAGCAATTTTTTAAGACATATTCAGTATAATATACTGACCTGAGCATATTTAATGGAGCAACCATGCAGAATAAAATGCCTAATTTCACTCTGGTTTTGGAATTTTTAATACTATGCATTGCTTTGCCGACTGTCATTATCGTTTTTAAACTTGGTGTTTTTATGCTGTTCTTTCTTTGGGCAGCAGCAGCGTATTGCGCGTATCATTTATTTTATGTCGGGCATGAGAATTTTGCGAAAGACATATGGAAATGGCGTTCAGTGAACTGGGAAAATATGAAGCCTATTTTGGTGCGGTGGAGCATTGCGTGCATTTGCATGTATGCGTTTTTGTATTTTTATGATCCGAGCAAGATTTTTAGCCTTGCAACGGAAAACCCCCTTAAGATTCTTATTTTATTTACGATCTACCCTCTGCTGTCGGCTTTACCACAGGAGCTTATTTTCTGTAGCTTTTTCTTTCATCGCTATAAGTCGTTTTTTAAGTCACCTCGGGCGCGCGTCTATGCAAGCGCGGCTGTTTTTGCCTATGCGCATATGCTGTATATTAATCCTGTTGCACCGATTTTGAGTTTTATTGCAGGGCTAATTTTTGCCTATACATATGCTCGCACGCGATCACTTGCGCTTGTGACAGTTGAGCATGCGTTGTATGGAAATGCGTTGTTTTTTATTGGCCTAGGGTATTACTTCTGGAGCGGTTCGCTTGCTTAATGATTCGGAGTTGCTGCTGTGGCCGACTCTACAGCATGCGGGACGTCCATTAAATGCCCGTTCATCAAAAAATGCGTCCCTACTGCGGCCGCGTAGCCGATCAAGATAAAGGGGGTCCATTTCAAATGAGAAAAGAACGTGTAATAGCCTCGTGCGACGCCCATTAAGGCTACGCCAGCGGCAGAACCAACAGAGAGCATGCTTCCCCCTACTCCAGCAGTTAGTGTGATGAGAAGCCATTGAAAATGATCCATGTCAGGGTTCATTGTCAGCACTGCAAACATCACAGGGATATTGTCGATGATGGCAGATGCAAATCCTAAGAATATATTTGTCGCGCTAGGCCCGTACCCTTGATAAAGCGTGTTAGACATGAGTTCGAGATATCCGAGATAACCCAAGCCACCCACAGCGAAAATCACACCGAAGAAGAAGAGTAACGTATCCCATTCTGCGGATTTAATGTTTTGGAATATGTCGAAATCCTTGTCTTTTTTTGCGCCTGTTTGGCTAATAAACCATGCCGTGACCATCAACATCGCAAGACCTGTCATCATGCCCATAAAGGGCGGAAGACCAAGCGTTTGCTCCATGCCGACAGCCAGTGCGATTGTTGAAAAACCTAAGGCTATAATTATTTTTGCACCGCGCTTCATATGCACGGCTTCGTCAATTGTTTCCGGCTGTTCTTTTGCGATAAACATGCTCATGAGGGATGCGGGTACAACAAAGCACACTAATGATGGTACAAAAAGTGAGAAGAATTCAAAAAATTCGACTTTGCCTGCTTGCCAGACCATCAATGTTGTAATGTCGCCAAATGGGCTGAAGGCGCCGCCTGCGTTTGCCGCACAGACCACATTCACGCACCCTAAGGTAATAAATTTTGCATTTGAATGGCCAACGGCCATGATCACTGTTCCCATGACAAGCGCGGTTGTCAGGTTATCCGCAATCGGGGATAAAAAGAATGCCAGAAAGCCTGTTGCCCAAAACATTTGGCGAAGGCTCATGCCAGATAATACAAGCTTTGTTCTTATCACTGCGAATACATTTCTGTTTTCCAGTGCGCTGATGTAGGTCATTGCAGCAAGAAGGAAGAGTAAGAGGCTGGCGTATTCGATCAATGTGTGTTCGATCATCTCGTGCAGGCGATGTTTATCAACACCGTACTCAGGTGCGATAATGGCGATAATCACCCAGATTAATCCTGCGGATAAAATCACGGGCTTAGATTTACGCATATGAATGAATTCCTCTCCCAACACAAATGCATATGAGAGAATGAAAATCGCGATACAAAGCAAGCCAGGTAATCCCCAACCAACATTCATGTTGTGCACTACGATCGCTTCGTCTAGAGCAAAAGCTGGAAGAGCAAAAAATGCATAGAAAAAGAGTGAGAAGGGGATAATAAGTTTCTTGAATGCCATGATTTTCGCTTGAGTAAATTTAGACCTAATAAGATAACTATCATAAAATATAGTCATCACCAATATCTGCTATTGGAATTCGTTATTAATTAGCCTGTTGTTCTTTTGATATGCTTTCGGAATGCTTCAAGGGTTTCTTTACTGACATGATGCTCAACTCCCTCCGCATCCATTTCCGCGGTTTCTTCGCTGACGCCTATGGATTTTAGGAAGTTGACCACCAGTATGTGACGCTCTTTGCACATCTGTGCGATTTTCTTTCCTTCATCAGAGAGGAAAAGTGAACGGTAAGGCTGCGTTATGACTAGCCCCTCTTTTTGCAGGCGGCCTATCGTTTTGTTTACTGTTGCGTGTGAAATGCCGAAACGCGTTGCGAGGTCGACGATCCGCGCCTCGCCGTTGGCTTCGATCAGGTCGGCGATGAGTTCAACGTAATCTTCCGCTGTTTCGGTTTGATGGGCTTCGCGTACGCGCTCGAACCATGAGGCCTGTGTTTCTGGATCTGCTAAATTTGTATTGTCACTCATGCCTACTCATCATTTTGTTGCTAAGGCTAAACTTTTATGCTTATAGTAAATGTATCATGAAAAAATTTATTCTTGTAACATTTTGTGCTTTTTTTGGTTTTTTGCAGGTGGCCAATGCAAAAGATAAAATTAAAATTGTGACGACAACATCGCAGATTGGTGATCTTATACTCAACATTGTTGGTGAGAGTGCTGACGTCCAGTTTTTGATGGGGGTTGGAATTGATCCGCACCTTTATCAACCAACACGCAGCGATATCTCCAAGCTTAATCAGGCAGATGTTGTGTTTTATAACGGCCTCAATTTAGAAGGCAAGATGGAAACGTTGCTTGAGCGGTTGGGCGAGACTCAGAAAATTTTCGCTCTGTCGGATTTTATATTTAAAGATTCTGAAGACTTGCTCATAAGCGAAAAGGGGTTTGATCCGCATATCTGGATGGATGTTAATCATTGGATTATTGCCTGCAAAGATATTACAGCGGCATTGTCAGACCTTTATCCTGAACATGCGGCGTTGTATAAGAAAAACCAGCATGCTTATCTTGCTAGGCTGATTGCTCTTCATGACTATGCTAAATCAGTGATTCAAAATATTGAGCCGATTCAAAAGGTTCTGGTGACAGCGCATGATGCTTTTGGGTATTTCGGCACGGCCTATGGAATTGAAGTGATCGGAATTCAAGGCATTTCGACAGAGAGTGAGGCGGGCTTGAATAAGATCGAAAGCACAGTTTCATTGATTGTTGAGCGTCATATTCCTGCAGTGTTTGTAGAAAGCTCGGTTGGGGATCATAACATCAAGGCGATTATTGAGGGTGCGAGGGCACGAGGGCACACTGTTATTATTGGCGGCACGCTTTATTCAGATGCAATGGGCGCACCGAACACCGCTGAGGGCACTTATATCGGGATGATGGTTCATAATATCAAAACAATCGCAAAGGGGCTTGGCGTGAGCCCGTATGTTGATGGTAAAATCCCTGACTTTAAAGATTCCCGTTATAACTATGACCACTGATATATTATCTTTTGAAGATGTGACTTGTGCTTATGCTGGGCAGGATACCCCTGCCGTAACAGGTTTTTCTGCCGTTATTGCGCATCAGAGCATTACGGGGATCATCGGCCCGAATGGTGCGGGTAAGTCGACCGCCATTAAAGCGGCATTGGGTTTGCTTGAGTATCAGGGAAAGATTTCTATTGCGCAGAACGCGGCGTATATTCCACAGCGTAAAGATATTGACTGGGACTTTCCAGTGTCGGCGCTTGATGTCTGCTTGATGGGGCTATATCCGAAGATTGGCTGGTTGCGGCGGATTACGAAGGCGCATAAGCAAGAGGCGCTGCGGTATCTTGAAACGGTGAAGCTGGCGGATTTTGCGCATCGCCCTATTGGCGCATTATCGGGCGGGCAGCAGCAACGTGTATTTATGGCGCGCGCGTTGGCGCAGCAATCAGACTTGTTTTTACTCGATGAACCTATGGCGGGGGTGGATCAGAAAACGCAGGTGCTGCTTTTTGAGCTGTTTGAGACTTTGAAAAAAGACGGGAAGACCATTGTCATTGTTCACCATAATTTAGCAGCGGCGCAGGAGTATTTTGACGATGTGATTTTGATGAATAAGGTTTTGATCGCGCAAGGTGCACCGCAAGATGTTTTAACGACTGAGAATTTGAACAAAGCATACGGCTTATGATGGATTTGTTTGCGCTTCATTATAACACGACCATTGTGTTTATCGCCACAGCGGCTCTTGGGGTTTCGGCGGGGTTGGTTGGATGTTTTTTGGTGTTGCGTAAGGAAGCCTTGGTGTCTGACGCCGTTTCACATGCGACGTTGCCGGGGATTGGGATTGGTTTTTTGATTGCTTATGCGCTTGAGATAAATGATGGGCGCTCGCTCCCTCTTCTTCTGCTGTGCTCTGGTATTACAGCTTATCTGGGCGCTGTTTCTGTGCTTTACATAACCAACCACACACGCCTGAGCGCCGATACCGCTATTGCGAGTGTGATGAGCTTTTTTTATGGCTGTGGTTTAATGCTCCTCAGTGTTATCCAAAATATGGATGGCGGCAATCGCGCGGGGCTGAATTCGTTTTTACTCGGACAAGTTTCGGGATTGACCAAGAACGACCTTATATTGCTGAGCTGTGTGTCGCTGGTTGTTATTGCCTTGACGGTTATGCTGTTTAAGAATCTGCGGCTGCTGTGTTTTGATCGTAAATTTGCGGAGCAAACGGGGCTTACTCCAAAACGTACGGAATCATTTCTGTTATTTTTGATGATTTTGGTTGTTTGCACGGGGCTGAAGACGGTTGGGCTGATTTTAATTATTGCGCTTTTGATTATCCCTGCTGTTACGGCACGGTTGTGGGTTACGCGCACTGAGAGCATGGCGGCCTTATCGGGGCTGTTTGGCGCGGCCAGTTGTGTGATGGGGGTTTATGTGTCCAGTGATGTTTATAATTTGCCCACGGGGGCGAGCATTGTTGTGTGTGCGTTTACCTTGTTCGTTCTTAGCGCCGCCGTGAGGTTTAGACATGCTTGAGGAATTTTGGCAGATTGATTTTCCTGCTCTGCTGATTGTTATGTTGGCGTCTGTGCAATGCGCCCTCCTCGGCAGCTTCTTGGTTTTGAAGAAACAGGCCGTCATGATTGATGCGGTTAGTCATTCAGTTTTGCCTGGCATTGTGATGGGCGCGGTTTTATCTGGTTCTTTGTTTATGCCACATATTATGGGCGGGGCGCTGATTGCGGCTTTGCTTGCAGTGACATTGGTTAATATGTTCCAGAAGTTTCTGAATATTGAACAAGGCGCGGCGATTGGCATGGTGTTTACGGTGTTTTTTGCCAGCGGGGTTATTTTGCTGGAAACGCAGGTCAGCTCGCGCATTCACCTGGATACGCAGCACGTTCTTTACGGCGCATTAGAGCTTGTCTATTGGCGTAAACCCTTTGACTGGGTCACGATGCCCATGCAGATTAAAACTTTAGCGCTGATGTTTTTTGTGACGATGGCTGTTCTCGCGTTTCTCTATAAGGAACTGCGGCTGATTGTGTTTGATCCAGAGTATGCGAAAGGTTTGGGGTATAGGCCGTTCTTTTATAACATGATTATTATGACGCTCTGCGCTCTGGTCGCGGTCAGTTGTTTTGAGGCGATGGGGTCCATTCTTGTCATTGCGCTGTTTGTTTGCCCTGCGGCATGTGCGCGGCTGCTCACGAATAAGATGCATATACAGCTGTTTTTGAGTGCGGGAATCGCCCTGCTCTGCGCTGTTATGGGCTATGGTGTTTCTGCGCTTTTTCCGCTTGCTTTGGGCTGGGAAACGACTATAAATAGCGCAGCGTCAATTGCGTTTTTCTGCGGCCTTGCATTAATTGTAACAATTGCCCTACATAAAACTTGACACTCTTGCGCAAGTATGGTTATTTCTGCGCTCTATTTGAATAAGGAATAAAAAAATGTTCGCGGTCATTAAAACTGGTGGAAAACAATATAAGGTTTCTAAAGACGACAAATTGCTCGTCGAGAAGCTTGAAGGTAACGAAGGCGACACGCTGACGCTTGATAATGTTCTTATGATTGCCGATGGTAAAAAAGCAACTGTAGGGGAGCCTTTGATTAAAGGCGCGAAGGTTGAGGCAACTGTTGTTGCACAAACACGCGGCCCGAAGATCACAGTGTTTAAGAAAAAGCGTCGTCAAAATTACCGCCGTAAAAAAGGACATCGTCAAGATCTTACAATGATCCAAATCACAAACATTAAAGCGGCCTAAGCTGATACGAATTTAAGGAGATAATCTTATGGCACATAAAAAAGCAGGTGGTAGTTCCAGAAACGGTCGCGATTCAGTTGGTCGCAGACTTGGTGTGAAGCGCTATGGCGGCGAAAACGTTCTTGCGGGCAATATCATTGTTCGCCAACGTGGAACGAAATGGGTTCCTGGCAAGAATGTTGGCCTTGGTAAGGATCACACAATTTTTGCTCTTCTTGATGGTCAAGTGTCCTTCACAAAAGGTCCGGGCGATGCTGCGATTGTCAATATCGTTCCGGCGAATGATAGCACCAAAGCTCAAGCGGCTGAGTAAGCTTCTTTGAAAACATAACAGATTTCGAGGGAGGCCTGTCCTCCCTTTTTTAGTGGATAAGCACGATGAAATTTTTAGACGAAGCAAAGATATACCTTCAGAGCGGCAAAGGTGGGCCTGGCTGCTCCTCCTTTCATCGTGAGAAGTTCGTTGAGTTCGGCGGGCCTGACGGTGGAAATGGCGGTAAAGGCGGAGATATCTATTTCGAAGTTTTTGACACGCTTAATACGCTGATTGATTTTCGGTATAAACAACATTTCCGCGCCGCGCCGGGCGAGCATGGCTCTGGCCGCAACAGAACGGGTGCAGGTGGGGAAGATTTAATTATCCCTGTTCCTGTGGGCACACAAATTCTAGATGAAGACAAAGATACCGTTTTGCTCGACCTTGTGGAGGCTGGGCAGGTCGTGAAATTTCTTAAAGGTGGTGATGGTGGGTTTGGGAATGCGCATTATAAAAGTGCGACGAACCAAGCGCCTCGCAAGTTCACTCCGGGCTGGCCTGCGCAGGAAATGGCAGTTTGGCTGCGGTTGAAATTAATTGCAGATGTGGGGCTTGTTGGGTTGCCGAATGCGGGGAAATCGACATTCCTTGCAGCCTGTTCGAACGCAAAGCCGAAGATTGCGGATTATCCGTTTACAACTCTCCACCCAAATTTGGGCGTGGTTAAAGCGGGGCAACGTGATTTTGTGATTGCTGATATCCCCGGCCTCATTGAAGGGGCACATGAGGGGCATGGTCTGGGGACGCGCTTTCTTGGGCACGTTGAACGCACATCGGTTTTGCTGCACATTATTGATATAACGCAAGATGACCTTGCGGGGGCTTATCATACCATTCGTCATGAGTTAACAGAGTATGGCGGCCACCTTAAAGATCGTCATGAGATTATCGCCTTGAATAAAGCCGATGCACTAGGCGCGGAACTGGCGGCCGATGTTGCAAAAGACTTTGAGAAAGACACGGGCAAAACGGTGCATTTGATTTCTGCTGTTTCAGGTGAGAATACCAAAGAGATTTTGTTTGAGCTCGCGGATATTGTTTATCAGGAGAAGGCTCAAAGAGAGAAGGATGAGCATGCGGAAGACGAGCGCGCAAGCACTTAAAGACAGCTCACTGGTTGTGATTAAAATCGGCTCTATGCTGGTGCGAGGTGAGAGACTCGACAGCGTTAACCAAGGCTGGATGGATGCTTTTGCACAGGATGTTCATAACTTTATTCAAAGCGGCAAAAAGGTTGTTATTGTCTCGTCTGGTGGGGTCGCTTTGGGACGAAAGGCGCTTAAGATATCCCCTGATATATCCCCAAGCGATATTCCTTTGGCGAAAAAGCAGGCGTCCTCTGCGGTGGGGCAATATTATGTATTTAACGGGTATCATAAAGCGTTTGAAAAACAGGGTATCACTGCGGCGCAAGTGTTGCTGACAATGAGCGAGACAGAAAATCGTCGTATGAATTTGAATGCGCGTGAGGCGCTCCATACGTTGCTTGAGCATAACATTATCCCCGTTATTAATGAGAATGATGTTGTTTCCACGGGGGAGATCCGATTTGGCGATAATGACCGCCTGGCGGCGCGTGTGGCGCAGATGATTGGCGCGGATTGCGTCGTTTTACTCTCAACGATTGATGGGTTATACACAGCCAATCCACAGAGTGAGCCTGCGGCTGAGCATATTCCTGTGATTGAAACGCTTGGCGCGGAACACACTGCTATGGCAGGTGAAGCGCTTTCGGGCTTAAGTTCTGGCGGGATGAAAAGCAAGATTGAAGCGGCGCTGGCGGCAACGAAATCGGGCATTCATCTGGTTATCACGGATGGGCAGGATGATCATGCTTTTGCGGCGCTTCTCGATGGCTCGCGGCGGAGCAGTCTTTTCGTGGCAGATGAAGATGGGCAGAGCGCGCGCAAAAGCTGGATCGGCTCGCATATGAACCCCAAAGGCGCGGTGGTCATCGATGACGGGGCGTTTGCGGCGCTCGGGCGCGGGACGAGTCTTTTGCCGATTGGGGTGCGCTCGGTTTCCGGCCGGTTTGAACGCGGGGATGTGATTGAGGTGCGCACGCTATCGGGTGATAAGGTTGCGATGGGGCTGAGTGCTTATTCGTCTGAGAATACAGAAAAAATCCTTGGAAAAAATAGCGCTGATATTCCTGCCCTCCTCGGCTATATCGGGCGGGAAGAAATTATTCATAGGAATGACTTGGTGATGCTTTAACCCTCCTCCAGCTTTCGGGGGTGATTTCCCAGACTTCGGCAGTGGCGCAGTTATTGTGTTTCAACTCTTCATCATGGAGATAAACCGCGCCTGTTTTTTCTTTGACGCGTCTTGAAGCGGTGTTGTTTTTTGCGTTTTTGACGATCAGTTTTTTCATGCCTAATGTGTCGAATGCGAAATCATTGACAGAAGCCACGGCTTCGCTCATATAGCCTTTTCCGTGGTGTGGTAGGGCGAGCCAGAAGCCGCGGTGACCATCATTACTTTCTGTCATTCTGAGGTTAATGGAGCCGATGAATTCATTATCTTTTGTGCGAATTGACCATACATGTATTTCGCCCTTTTGCATCTGCGGCAGAACATCATCCCTGATATGCGTTAGCGCGCCGTCATTGGGATAGGGCCATGGAACTTTTGCGCTGAGGTGTTGAATTATTTCCCAGTATGCGAACAGTCTTTGGATATCATCGACATCATCCATAGAAATTGGACGTAGAATAAGGCGTTCTGTTTTTAATGTCGGTGTTTTCATGCTTTCAGATTTGTCGCCGCTTGTTCTAAATCTGCGATTAAGTCATCGGTGTGTTCGTTTCCGACTT
>CAYGSA010000026.1:8518-21409 GCA_964352375.1 uncultured Micavibrio sp. | reverse complement strand
GTATATCATTATTCCAAAGCATGATCTCATAGGATTTAATTAAACCTGTTTTTGAGTCAGATGACGCAAAAATATCGGCTCTAGACCCACAATTAGGTTTAACTTGAGATAAACCTTTAAATTTTTTAACGCGGTTAAAATTCACATTCACACTTTGTCGATTAGACTCTTCGCATAACATACCTTGGGCATTAGTAAATAAAATACCATCATAATTGTAAAAACGACTGAGATCACCAGAGTCCTTGGCGCCGTATTTTAAGCTAATAGAATTAGAAAAAGCCGTAAAAGTGATTTTTCGAAGGGGGTTCACAACAGCATGACGAGCAACAAAGATAACATGCTCTTGACTAAAATCATCGTTATTCTCAGAAATTGCCGCATAAATTACATAAATCTTACTTTCTCCAGAAATATAAACATCCGCTCTCTGCCTCCAACCAGGCCCCTTATAAATAACACTTCCATCCTTAGTATAAGCATATTTTCTAAACGCAAGCTGCCTCTCAGCTTGCTCTCTAAGCATTCCAATCTCAATGTCAATGATATTAAAGTTCTCGGGAATAACAGATTTCACCCCTTCAGGAATAACGCCATGACGAAGATCTAATGGAAAAGTTTCTGATAAGGCCATACGACTATCTTTAATAGAAAAAAATAAGGTCTCAGCATCCTTTCGAACAAGCTCCACCTTTGGACTATCACCGCAAATTTGTTCCTCTGCACCAGGTTTTAGAACAATATTTTCAACCTTACCAAGCTTATGTAGAAAATAATATTCACAAGACGTATCAGCATTAATATGAATAACATCTGGCTCAATTTTCAAATGCCCATATTCACTTGCAATCGTAAGCTCAACATCAACGATCCTCGAAACGCCTGCCCGATAATCAGCCCCTGGCTCTATCAATATGGAAGTACGCCCCGCCCAAAAACCCTCCATAATACTTAGAGCATACGCAGGATTAGCATATAAAAATAAACAAAAAATATAAGGATATAAAAATAGCCTAACCACAATGAGCCACCTAAAAAAATTACAAATCTGGTGATCCCGGGAGGGCTCGAACCTCCAACCCCCTGCTTAGAAGGCAGGTGCTCTATCCAATTGAGCTACGGGACCACATCAAACACTATACACACGCACAGACTATAAAAATCAAGCCTTTTTCAAAAATTAACTAAAAAATCCATAATTTCAGTCATCAACATCACACCCATATAACTTTGCAGAATTTTTGATAACAGTATCCAGATCACGAACAAATAACTGCCGTGATTCATCTGAAAATGTTAACCATGCGTGCATAAAATCAGAAATATTGCTGTGCTTACGTGAAGAGTTGCGAGCAACCTCAAATTCTGAGGTTAATGACAAAAAATCATCCATAGACGTCAATGCCATTCCCGTCTCCTTTATATGATACATAAAAATCACCGCAACGCGTGCAAAAATTTCGGACACATTATCTTGCAGGCTCGTGCCGCTTCGTAAATAATTTATATAAGCACTGGCCTTCGGATCATCAGGCAGATCAGGGACATGCCCATTCTGCGCGTCAATATCAAGCATAGTCTGCTGAAGCACATAAGACCAAGGCATATGTCGTTTAACAACACCGCCTGCATCATGTTCTATGCCCTCAATACCATGCACAATTTCATGCCATGCAACTTCTTCGAAAATTTCCCCCGATGGATCAAATTCCATCATAACATGATCATGTAAAAAAATTTCAACCGGCAGGCCACGACCGCTCGTACAAAGCCCTAACAAATTTTTATGTGTAAAATAGCCCTTATTCTCTGATTGCTCAATCTGTCGTGTAATATATCTCGGTAAATTCTTAGACGTAGAGAGTAAAAGGCGAATTTGAATATCTGGAACAGACTCCAAGTTTCTTTGAACGTTTGATGGTGAGGGCAGTCTAGAAATCAACTCTCTGGCACAGGCAATCTTAACAACATAATCTGGCTCAGTTTCATGAGCGGCCAGACCATAAATATAGTCATAAGTTCCAGATCGAGACGACAGATTTTTTTCTTTCATTTAACTCAAGTAAAGAAGGTTTTATTCACTTTTATTCAACTGGAACATATTTAAAGTTATCACCATAATTACGTGGCTTGAGCCTGCGGATTTGCTCCTCTTGAACACTATAATTCCAGCCCTTCTTCTGTGCAAAAGAAACAGCCTCATCACATGAAGAAAATGAAAGCTTAACTTGATTAAGCGTATCTGCAGATGAAGTCCACCCCATAAGCGGTTCAGCTTGACGCGAAGACGTTAATTCATACTCCAAAACCCAAGGCTTTTTCCCCGTCGCACGACCAGATTGCATCGCCGTTTTTCCAGGCCGATAAATTTTAACATTCATAAAAAAAATCCTTCGAAATATCCAAATTCGACTTTAAAAGATTTGAAACAAGCTTACCAGCGGAAAATTTTTACGCCTGCAAGAGCAATGAGCGCACCAATAAAAATATACGGCGCGAAATGAAAGGAAAGAATATGTCCTATATCCTCAGAAACGCAAGTCAGACGTAAGCCAATATACCCAAGCCCACCAATCGCAATTATATTCATAAACGACATCATTTTCGGCTGCGTTGTTTTCCCTCTTGAAGCTAAAAGCACAAGCGTAACCGCGGGAACCAATCCAAAAATTATGGCTTCAGTGATGCATTTATGCCAAACAATCTCAGGCATATGATCTAAGGATAAAGTTAAACGAACAACAATCCAGGTCACTAAAACACTGAACAAAGACAAAGGAACTGCAAGCATCCATTTCTGACCTCGCATATCTGGCACACAAAGCCAAAGTGAGCAAAGCGACGCGCTCATAGACATCAAAACAACAAGAAGCATTTCAAAAACATATGTAGGGTTACGAATCTGATCAAGAAAATCCGCACGCATTCCAAAAACAGCAACGACAAACGCCACATAAAACACTGCAAAAACAAACCAAGGCATAGCCTTTTTCAGAGGATGAGAAGCGCACCTTACCTCTTCCAAATCAGACGCTAACGAAGCAATTAATTTTTCTGTATTAACACTCATTCTAACCCAGCATTTCTTTAAGTTTAGTCGTCGTTCTATGCGCAGAAACTTTCACAGCAGAAACACTCATATCCATCTCCTGCGCAACCTCTTTTGCGCTATAACCCTCGACCTTCATCATTTTGAAAATCTTCTGTTGTTTCTCAGGGAACGAGGCAATCGCACCCTCTATATCTTTCAATTCGCCTGCATAGAGCGAAGAAGTTACATTTTCCGAAAATATTTCTGTATTATTGGCAGACGACTCCTTCACTTTTTTTCCTTTATAATGTTTGCGAAGAAAATCGGTACGACGAAACTGAATAATTGCATTAAGCCACGGCTTAAAAGGTCGATCAGAACTATACGTACCTAAAGACTTGTGAACTGAAATCAAAACGTCTTGTGTAATGTCATCAACCCAATCAGGGTTAGACAACCCACCAGCAATACGCGCTTTAATAAAAGGGACTATAGCATTCAACAGCGAACTATAAGCCCGCTTATCACCGCCCTGCGCCAGTATAATAAACGCGCGCCATTCTTCATCTTGATCCGAATATTGGCTAGACGCCATATGCTCATACTCCTTTAAAATAAGATATAATCAATTCTCGAACTTATGCAAGAACAAGGGAATAAAACGACCCTTATAAAAATACACTAAAATTAAAAGAAATAAGCTTGCCGCACGTCATTCAATCGTGTAAAACCCCTAAATCACTGGACGGAGCATAGCGCAGCCTGGTAGCGCACCTGTTTTGGGAACAGGGGGTCGCAGGTTCGAATCCTGCTGCTCCGACCATTGAAAAAAATTTTTATTACTGAAACTCTTCATACAAAATTCGATCACCAACAGTGATCTCAAGCCTCTCAGCCTCACCTGCGCCTATTTCTAAAACCGCATAAGCGGAACCTTCTGAAGGTATTGGTTTTAAAGAACGCGGCTTAGCCTTGGCATGAATATGGCCAATCACACCATCTTTACGGATAAACAGCAAATCCAGAGAAATCCAGGTGTTTTTCATCCAAAAACTGCGCTCCGCTTCTTTATCAAATAAAAAAAGCATGCCTGTTTTTGCAGGAACATGATTCCTGAACATAAGCCCTATATTTTTTTCTTTTTGTGTGCGTGCAATCTCAACATTAAATTTATACTCCGCCCCATGAGACGTTAAAATTGACAAAGGAATTTTAGGAAGAACCTGAGGAGTCTGATAAACAGGCCGAACTCCGTTTTCTAGTGGAGGGGGAATTTTAACAGAAACCGATGACGCACTCTGATCTGCCTTACCCTGCGCATAAACAAAAGCCGATCCACACATCAAGAAAAGCAAAATTACAAATCCGCCTTTCTGAGTGTGTGAGCCAAACATTTTATATCCTAATCTAGCTATCCGTTGTCTCGACGTTGCTTAAATCATCGACAAGAGATTCATAAGTAATCAAACCATGAAATTTGCGCTTATCATCCAAAACACAAAGCGGACTTCCGTTCTTAGTCAAAAGACTAACGCCTTCCCAAACAGGCGCATCGGGAGAAACGCTCTGTGGGTGACGATCCATTAAATCAGAGACAGGCCGGGATTTAAAATTCCCAAACCGTTTGGCCACTCCAGGCGCCGCAGGCAACTTAACATCATGCTGCACACCTTCAGAAACAGCGACAGAAACAGGAATTAGGCTGCCCAATAAAATTTTCATTGAAAAAATGCCATGAAATACACCGTCATCGTCAATAACAGCAACCGCATTCACTTTTCCTTTTTTAATCTCTTTAAGCGCCTGTCCAACAGTCACATCAGGCGTAACAGTAACCTTTTTAGAAACTATAGCTGAATAACACGGCATACTATGTCCCCACATAATAAATTTAGGATAATAAGATTATTGTTTATTCTCAACATCATTTCCAGATAAAAAATCTAAAATATGCGTATATGCGCCAAACATGTACAAATCATTGTGATTGCCCTGTGGGAAATCCACAAAGACTTTAGGGGCAATCGCAGCTTCATAAAGTTTTTGCGCTGATGAAAAACCAATAACGGCATCCTGATTCCCATGTAAAATCAAAACAGGCGTATTGACTCGACCAATCTTTTTTACATTCTCATAGCGATCTTTCAAAAGAAAACGAACAGGAACAAAAGGATAGTGTTTCGAAGCGGCCTCTACCAGACTCGCAAAAGGGGTTTCGAGCACAAGCGCATGAACATCAAATTCCGTTGCCATTTGTACAGCCGTGCCAGAACCAATAGACTCTCCATACAAAACAATTTTACGCTCAACAGCATACTCTTTTAACCACGCCATATAAGCACGACCATCTCGATAAAAACCCTGTTCACTAGGCACACCAGAATTGCCACCATATCCCCGATAGCCCGCAAGCAAAACACCATAGCCAGCCTGAATATAAAAATTCGCTTTATACATTCGATGTCCATAATGCCCCGCATTACCATGGAAGAATAAAATAACCGCTTTACTCTCATCACGAGGTGGAACATACCATCCTTGAATTTCAAGCCCCTCCTCAGGCGCAACATCCACAATTTCGACACCCTCAGGAACGTCTGGACGTCCTGGATCAGGAAAGTAAATGAAATCGCGCTGCATGAAATAAAGCGCCGCAACAACCAAAACATAAATAACAAAAATACCAATCAAAAACTTCATAGCTTTTCCTGAAAATCATCAATCTTTCATGCCAGTTTTATACATCGCTTCATATACACCGCCCTGAGCAATTAAAGACTCATGCGTCCCCTGCTCTATAATGCGCCCCTGCTCCAACACAACAATTTGATCAGCGTCTTGGACCGTTGTTAACCTATGCGCAATCACCAACGTCGTACGGCCTTTTTGAAGGGCTTTCAAAGCTTCCTGAACCAGCTTTTCGGACTCATTATCAAGGGCAGAGGTCGCCTCATCCAATAACAAAATCGGCGCATCACGCAAAATTGCACGCGCAATAGCAATGCGCTGCTTCTGCCCACCAGAGAGCTTTACCCCTTGCTCACCTAAAACAGTCTCATACCCGTCATCCAGCGCCAGTATAAAATCATGCGCCGCCGCCGCTCGCGCCGCGTCATAGACCTCTTCATCACCCGCATCACGGTTCCCATATCGAATATTATCAAACACACTTTCATTAAAAATAGTAATTTCCTGCGACACAATCGCCATATGCGCACGCAATGAATTCTGCGTTATATCTCGCACATCAACACCACCAATTTTAACAGCCCCATCCAACGCATCATAAAAACGCGGAATAAGGTTCAGCACCGTACTTTTCCCGCCCCCAGAAGTCCCCACCAAAGCCGTAACCTTACCCGCAGGCGCGGTCATGGAAAAATCCATAAGCGCAGGAATATCCGCCCCCGCATAGGAAAAATCAACATCCTCAAAAACAATATCCGAAACACCAACAGTCAGCTCTTCAGCATCGACTTTATCCAAAACCTGACTTTGCACATCAATAAAGTCAAACACACGCTCACTGGCCCCCAAACCAACCTGTAATGTATTATTAAGCTTCGCAAGCTTCTTCAAAGGCTCATAGGCAAGAGTGAACGCCGCAATAAACGAAGCCAACTGCCCTGGTGTTGTTCTCTCTGCAATCACTTCATATCCACCATAAATAATAATCGCCGCAAATATAATGCCGACGAGAACCTCACTAACAGGCGTAGAAAGAGCAGAAACGCGTGCGGCTTTGATATTCAAATCACGAACCTTATCAATCGACGCACCAACTTTTATAATCTCATGATCCTCCGCACTATAGGCCTTCACCAAGCGCACACCAAGAAAAACTTGAGACAAAACATCAGACAAACTCCCTGTATGTTTCTGCGTATTCTTTGAAATTTTCCGAAGCCGTTTACCAATATAAATCACAAAAAATGATAAAAGTGGGAACACAATAAACGCCGCCAGCGTCAGCTTCCAGTCCTGATAAAACATCACACCAATCAGAAAAACCAAAGAAAAAAAGCTTTTCCCAAACCCCGTCAAAGTCCCCGCAACCGTTGAACGCATGACCAGAACATCATTCACAACACGCGACAAAATCTGCCCACTGGGGTTGGCATGAAAAAACGCCATATCCATAGACATTAAGTGAGAAAAAAGATGCCTCTGAATATCTGCAACAATATTATTCCCAACACGATTCATAGAAACTGTATGAATATATGTAGCAATCCCCCGAACAGCAAACGTAGCCGATATACCAAGCGCGACAGGTATAATCATATCCACCCTTTTTCCATACAAGACATCATCTAGAACTGGCTGCATCAAAAGCGCAACTAAAGCCGTCATACCCGCCGCCAGCGCCATAAAAAAGACGGCAACAAAAACCTGAATCCGATAGGGGAAAAGGTAATGAACCACCAAACGTTTTATAAGATTAAAACTGCTGGATTTATTCTGTGTATTTTGTGGCTGTGCAGCAGACATCGCGCTATTTTCTGTTAACTTTTAAGTGTTATAATCGAAAAATACGATGGAGGGAAGATATCCATCAAACAAAGAGCCAAAAGGAACATAAGTTTGAGCTATAACATGAAAAACGGTCAAGAAGGCCTTGCTCTCGCTCTGGGGGGCGGCATGGCGCGTGGCTTTGCACATATCGGCGTCATTAAAACACTGAATAAACACAATATTTACCCCACCCTTATTGCAGGAACATCAATCGGAGCCGTGGTTGGAGGCAGCTATCTCGCCGGTAGACTTGATGAATTCGAACAATGGAGCCTGTCGCTCAATAGAATGAAAATATTTTCATACCTCGATTTTCGCGTTCGCTCGGCAGGCCTGGTCGGAGGAAAGCGTTTAAAAGAAACTTTAAAGTTGCATTTCGAGGGTTTAGAAATACAGCAACTCCCCCACCCTTTCATCGCTATTGCCACAGACCTACTGACAGGTCACGAAGTATGGCTTAGAAAAGGAAGTATAATCGAAGCAATGACAGCATCATTTGCTCTCCCTGGCGTTTTCCCCCCGGTAGAAATAGATCACCGCAACCTCGTTGACGGCGCACTCGTAAACCCCTGCCCCATCTCTCCTTGCCAAGCCTTGGGCGCACGCATGACAATCGCAGTAGACTTGAACACAGACCTGATAGGAAAGGCGACCACTCCTGGTGAAAACTATCAGAAAATAACAGGGTTCGATGTTTTCAATAATGATGATGTCCCGCCAGAGGAACAAAAGAAATTCAAGGCCTCCTCCATCACCCGTCGCCTCTTCCGCCGCGAAGAACATAACCCCAGCCTATTTGGAGTCATGGTTTCAGGCCTAAGCATTTTACAAGATCGCCTAACACGCTCGCGCCTCGCAGGGGAGCCACCCGATATTCACATCAAACCCGCAATCGGCCATATCGGTTTATTAGAATTTGAAAAAGCAGAAGAACTGATTGCCCACGGCGCAGAAATGACAGAAAGAATGATCCCTGAAATCAAAGCAACAATGCAGGTGCTCTTAAAACCAAAAGTCGTACAAAAATTTATGGAATCAGAAGAAGGTATAAAAGAGACTTAATCGCGCTTCTTGTGCTTACGGTCAGGCAAGGCCTTACCCCACTCAAATGTATCAAGCAAATATTTAGGCTGAACGTTGTTATACTGACGGATCAAAATATCAAGCGCCTTATCAACCTCAGCTGGCTCTTCACAATCTTTAAAAACAGAGCGATGAACCCCGCGCTTGACAAGACAAGTATCAATATTGACAAGACTTCCGCCAAGAATGTCATGCGCCATAGTATCGCCAATCATAACGGTTTGACCTGGGTAAATATCTTGTTCTTTTAACAATCGAATACAATGAGTAAAAATAGGCTTATGAGGCTTACCAATATATTCAACGATTCCACCAAAATCTTTATAACGCGAAGCCAAAGTTCCCGGCCCCATAATATTCTGTCCGCCCATAATTCCCAAACTATCAGGATTTGCGCATATCGCTTTAAGCTTATAGCGCGCACATCTCTTCAAGAGAGGTTCGTAATCTTCCAAAGTTTTTTCAGGGGAATCCGTACCACTTATCAACAAAAACGTCGCATCTTTCGGATCCTCGACAACCTCGACATCCAATCCCTCAACAATAGAGCGATCTCCATCGCGGCTGATAACAACACATTTTTTTCCAATATTTTGAAAATAGCCCTCAGACTGATCGTTAATCCCTTGCCACGTAATCTCACCCGATGTAACAATATGGTGATATGAACTCGCAGGAATACCGAGCTCTTCCATACGATCTTGGTTTTGCTGCGCACGCTTACCAGAATTAGACAAAATAATGATATGTTTTTTGCGCCGCATAAGCTCTTTCAAACAGTCGGCAACGCCATCAAAGGCCTTATTCCCATCATGGAGCACGCCCCATTGGTCAATAATAAACCCCATATAACTGTCAGATATATCTGAAATCCCTTGGCAGAATTTCGTATTCATAAGACTACTGGATGGAAGCACGAGAACACCTTGTATAGCATCAGAAAAAACGCTTTATAGTAATAACACAGATGTCAGTGTAATCAAGAGTGATTTACAAAAGGTAAACGAGACCTAACTTTGTGCCTTAAGCCTTTTAATATAGGCTTTAACATCGCGCCTGATCTCGGGAGCAAACAAATACAGCCCGATAATATTTGGAATCGCCATAGACAGCATCGCCGCATCCGCAAATTTAATAAGGTTATCCAATTGCGCCGAAGCCCCAACAACAATACACGCACAAAAAAACACCTTAAAAATCAATTCAACCTTATCTTTTTGCCCGAATAAATACCGGAAACACACCGCCCCACAATAATACCAGCTAATCATCGTAGAATATGCAAACAACAAGACAATAACCGTGAGCATATACTTAAATTCTGGTAAAACCTGCTCAAACGCAAGGGATGTCATCGCAACGCCTACAGCACCATCCGCTTGTGTGTAAACGCCAGTCAAAACAATCACAAGCCCCGTAATATTACAGATCAAGATTGTATCAATAAACGGCCCCAGCATTGCAACCATCCCCGTCCCAACAGGCCCATCAGTATTCGTCGTTGACTGAACAATCGACGCCGACCCAAGGCCTGCCTCATTTGAAAACGCCGCCCGCTGTATACCTTGCAATAAACCGCCGAGCATCGCCCCCACACCTGCTTCCAAAGAAAAAGCCATGTTAAAAATCGTCGCAAACGCTGCAGGTACCTGATCGATATAAAGACCGATAACAATAAAGCCCATAATAAAATATAGACCCGCCATAGCAGGAACAAGCTTAGACGCCGCCTGCGCAATAGATTTAAGCCCGCCAACAATCACCAGCGCAACTAGCACGGCCATCACAAGCCCAAACGCCCAGCCATAGCCCACAAGCGCGCTGGCATCACCGCCCGTCGCAACAACAGCCTGTTCAAACGCCTGATTGGCTTGATACATATTTCCCCCTCCAATCGCCCCCAACACACACAGAATCGCGAAAAGCCCAGCAAAAAATGTGCCCACAACAGGCATATTTAATCGCGAAAACCCCTCTTGCAAGTAATACATCGGCCCACCAGATATACTATGATGCCCCGTATCAGACTCAATTTTCTGACGATATTTAACACCTAGCATCACTTCTGAAAATTTAGAACTCATCCCCAAAAGTCCCAAAATCGTCATCCACAGCACCGCACCAGGCCCACCAACAGTAATCGCAATCGCCACGCCGCCAATGTTCCCAAGCCCAACAGTACCAGAAAGCGATGCCATCAAAGCCTGAAATTGATTAATCTCCCCCTCAGGGGCTTTTTCACGCGCACGACCAAACAGCAAGCGCAGCGCATGCCCAAAATAACGTAAATTGATAAAACCAAGATAAACCGTAAAAAACACCGCCGCCGCAGACAGCCAAACCAAAACCAGTTTAAGGTCCTGCCCCTCAACCAAAGGAACAGCGTAAAAAACCAAAGAATCAAACCATGTCGCTATGGGTTCAAATAAAGCATCAATTTTCTGGTCTATGCTCATAATATCATTTCGCACAAGGGGGGTGTGATACAGGGTAATCTTCAAATGGTGTCGCGGCCCATTTACGAAATGTGCCTTCATCCATAACACTCACCTTCTCAATCCGTGATGCATAACTTTTACAAAAAAGATCAGGCCGCATTTGTGCAACATCACTAGAGACCTTATTGGCAAACTTTGTACGAAGCAAATGCATAGCCTTATCAGGGTTTTTCACACCATTCTTGCGCATATAATCCATTATGATTTCCTCATAACGCGCAAATAATGTACTGTGTTTTTTGCTAAATTTCTTATGCTCCAAATATAAATTATTCCCATTCGCAGTCGCCATATGCGCACAATTCAGGCCAATCACCATAAGCTCCGAGTGAATGCGTATCCCCTGCTCCGCCTCGGATTCCTGCGGACTATAACACGCAGCAACAACATCAAACGCAGTGCAAAAGAAAACAATACTACTCAAAATAAAAAATCTTATCATTCTGTTAGCTTGCCAGCTTCACAGGCGTAAGCAATTCATTACCCTCAAAATGTGCCATTAAATTGTTAATAACAAGTTGTCCCATCACCGCGCGCGTCTCGTGTGTATTCGACCCAACATGCGGCGAAAGCACAACATTATCCATCTTAAGCATTGCCTCAGGCACATAAGGTTCGTTCGCAAAAACATCCAGCCCCGCCCCCGCAATTTTTTGGTTATGCAACGCCAACAGCAAATCATCCTCATTCACAACACTGCCCCGCGCAATATTGATCAAATACCCCTTCGGCCCCAGAGCTTCCAGGACTTTATAATTTATCATATGGTGCGTCTCAGGGCCTCCAGCACACGCCAAAATCATAAAATCCGCATCCTTGGCACATTCAATCAAATCAGGATAATACGGATAAGAAACATCTTTTTGACTGCGGCTATGATAAATAATTTTCGTGTTAAATGCGGCCGCACGCTGCGCAATCGCTTGCCCAATTTGCCCAAGCCCAATAACTGCAACTGTCTTGCCAGAAATCGACGTCGATAAAGGCATTCCACCATTCTGCCAGCGCCCCACGCGAACAAACATATCCCCCTCAACCGCACGCCGCGCAACATTGAGCATCAGGAATAAAGCAACGTCGGCTGTATCGTCAGTTAAAACATCAGGTGTATTCGTTACAGAGATATCGCGCTTATGAGCCGCGGCCAAATCAATATTGTCATACCCAACACCAAACTGAGCGATAACCTCTAAATTCGGCAAAGCATCCATAAGTCTCTCAGTCACACCGCCGCTATTATATGTGGAAAGAACACCCACAATGTCATTGCTGTTCTCTTGTATAACCATGTCAGGCTTTTCACTCTCCCAAAGCTTAATCACATTAAACGTCTCGTGCAAAACATCCATTTCCGCGGCCAAAAGAGGGCCTAATGCTAATATCGTCTTCTTCATGCTTGATTCCTACAGGGTTTTTGTGATTAAAGAATAACCATTATGACGAATACGCACAAGAAACTTTACATTAAAACATGGGGCTGTCAGATGAATGTCTATGACAGCAACCGCATGGCGGACATTTTATCAGGTCTGGGCTATAAGCCTGTCGATACGCCCGAAGGCGCAGATATGATGATTTTGAACACATGCCACATCCGCGAAAAAGCAACGGATAAGGTGTTCTCTGAGCTTGGCCGCCTGAAAGTGCATAAAGAGAAAAAAGAAGATATGCTGATCGCCGTTGCAGGCTGCGTCGCCCAAGCCGAAGGTGATTTCATCTTAGAGCGTGCACCATACGTCGACATGGTCTTCGGCCCACAAACAT
>CAYGSA010000026.1:0-8508 GCA_964352375.1 uncultured Micavibrio sp. | reverse complement strand
TACTCAAGGCCTCAGGGCATGAACGCGTCGTTAACACAGAATTCCCAACGGTTTCAAAATTCGACCACTTACCAGATCAACACACAATTGAAGGCGCCAGCGCGTTTTTATCCATTCAGGAAGGCTGCGATAAATTCTGCACTTTCTGTGTTGTGCCCTATACGCGCGGATCCGAATACTCCCGCAGCGCCCAAGACGTCATCGACGAAGCCAACCGCCTCGTTGAACAAGGCGCACTCGAAATCATGCTCCTCGGCCAAAACGTCAACGCCTATCACGGCACTGGCCCGGACGGGAAAACATGGAGTCTCGCGGACCTCATTAATAAGCTCGCCGAAATTGACGGCCTAAAACGTATTCGTTATTCAACGTCCCACCCCCGCGACATGAGCGATGACCTCATCGACGCGCACGGCGCAATCGATAAACTCATGCCCTTCTTGCACCTGCCCGTTCAACACGGATCAGACCGCATGTTAGAAGCCATGAACCGCAAACATTCAGCCGACCTTTACCGCGACATCATCGAACGCCTGCGCAAAAAACGCCCGGACATCGCCTTCTCATCCGATTTCATCATCGGCTTCCCCGGTGAAACAGACCAAGATTTCGAAGATATGATGCAACTCGCACGCGACACACAATTCGCGTCTTGCTATTCGTTCAAATACAGCGCACGCCCCGGAACACCAGCCGCCGCATTACAAGCCGCCCTCGTCCCTGATCATATAGCCAATGAACGCCTGCAAGCATTCCAAGCGCTGATCAACGAACAACAAGCCGCCTTCAATAAATCTTGCGAAGGCAAAACGCTCCCCATTCTGTTTGACCGCAAAGGCAAAAAAGCAGGCCAAATCAGCGGCCGCAGCCCTTATTCACAATCCGTTTATGTCCAAGGCAATGAACGCCTGATCGGGAACATCATTGACGTCAAAATCACAAACGCTTTCGACAATTCCCTCACAGGCGAAATTATGTTGATCGAAGATGAGGCAGCCTAATTTTATCGCTTTCTTCACTAATTCTGTGATAAAATAAACGTGCATATGACAAAAGAACTGATCATAGAATTTTCTGATAATGACCTCGTCCCCCTGATTTTTGGGGAATATAACGATCATCTCTCCTACATTGAGAAAAAACTGGACATCAACATATCAGATCGCGGGAATTTACTGCGTATTACAGGCGAAAAAGGCGCACTCAATAAGGCGCAAACTATTCTAGAATCACTCCACACACGTCTTAAAAATTCCGAGCTTGAGACAATCACCCACGCGGACATAGACGCGGAGCTTCGATTCGTAAATGACGACAAAAAGAACCCAAAAAATCCGCCATCAAAATTATTTATTAAAACCAAAAACAAAACGATTGCGCCGCGCTCCCCCAATCAGGAAAAATACCTCAAACTGATTCAATCAAAAGACATGGTCTTCGGCCTTGGCCCCGCAGGAACGGGGAAAACGTACCTCGCCGTAGCCGCGGGGGTCGATCTCTACCTCAGAGGCGAAGTCGAACGTCTCGTCTTTACGCGCCCTGCTGTTGAAGCTGGTGAAAACTTAGGGTTTCTTCCAGGTGACATGAAAGAAAAGATTGATCCTTATTTACGTCCAATCTATGACGCCCTTCAAGATATGATGCCGCATGACTTTCTCATGAAAAAGACCGAGATCGGTGAAATTGAAATCGCCCCCCTTGCATTCATGCGCGGCAGAACACTTGCACACTCTTTCGTCATTTTAGATGAAGCGCAAAACACCACGAGCGCACAAATGCAAATGTTCCTCACCCGCATGGGCGAAGCCTCACACATGGTCATCAACGGCGATGAAAGCCAAACCGATTTACCAAAACACATAACCTCTGGCCTCAGCGAGGCCATAAACATCCTGAGCGACGTTGACGATATCGGCTTTATGAAATTCACAGTGGAAGATGTAATCCGCCATGGGCTTGTACGTAAAATCATCAAGGCATACGAAAACCGCTCATGACTTTCGACATTGATATATTGATTGAAGACAACCGCTGGAGCGAAGCCTTAAGTGATATTGAGGACTATACAAAACAGATCCTCTCAAACATAATACAAAAAGACGAACACGCCGAAATCAGTATTGTTCTTGCAAATGACCCCTTCATACAAGCACTCAACAAAACATATCGCGGCCAAGATAAACCGACAAACGTGCTATCCTTCCCCCAAGACGAGGAAAACATGCTCGGCGACGTCATTATCTCGCTCGACACCTTACAATACGAAGCAGATGATCAAAACAAAACACTGAAAAATCATTACACACATATGCTTACACACGGATGTTTACATCTTTTAGGGTATGACCATGAAACAGACGACGAAGCCAAAGAAATGGAAACACTCGAAATTGAAATTTTAGAAAAACTAAGGATAAAAAACCCTTATGAAACAAAATAACTTTATGCCATGATGAAATAGGATAGATAATGTTAATAATGACCCAAGAATTAGAAGACCCCCCAAGTACAACCGCACCATCATCTCAAAATGATGGTACCACGCAACAATGTGAAAAAACTGGTTTCTTAAAGCGCATAAAAAACATATTGACACCCAAGTCAGATCCAACACTTCGTGAAACCATAGAAGAAGAGCTAGAAAATGACGGCGAAGAATCCGTCACCAATCATGAAAAGGAGTTGATTTCCAACGTATTAGAACTAAGCGATGTGTCTGCCGCAGATGTCATGATCCCGCGTGTTGACATTGTCGCAATCGAAGAAGACATTCCAACAGAAGAGCTTTTCAAAATCCTCTCAGAACGTCAGTACAGCCGCATGCCCGTCTACAAAGAAACGCTCGATCACGTGACAGGTACAATCCATGTAAAAGATATCCTTGCAATGCTCTCACGCGGCGAAAAAGTTAACATTAAAAGCTTGATCCGCGAAGTCCCGACAATCTCGCCATCAATGCCTGTTTTAGACCTCTTGCTCCAAATGCGGATTAGCAAGAAACATATGGTTCTCGTCATCGATGAATATGGCGGAACGGACGGACTCATCACAATCGGTGATCTCATAGAGGCCATAATCGGCAAAGTTAACGACGAATACAACCCAGACGAACAAACAGAAATCATTACAAACAATGACGGCACTGTCATTGCAGACGCCCGTATAGAAATAGAAGAATTCGAAGATATATTCGGAAACATACTTACCGAAGAAGAACGCAATGAATGCGACACGCTTGGCGGCTTGATCTTCTACCTTGCGGGGCGTGTGCCCGTGCGTGGTGAAATCATCACCCATGAATCAAAAATGAAATTTGAAATTCTCGAAGCTGACCCTCGCCGCGTCAGCCGCATTTCAATTCTGGATATTCCACAACCCCCAGACCAAGAATGAAGCAACTTATCTTAACGTTCGTCCTCGGTGCGATGGCATCCCTCGCGATGGCACCATACAATTTCGTGCCCACTATTTTGCTTGGGCTAAGTATACTTTATATAAATATAGAAAAATCGAAATCATGGCAAAAATCTACGCTTTTGGGATTTTTCTTCTCATTAGGCTATTTCGGCTTCAGCCTTTCATGGGTTGGCAACGCCCTATTGGTTGAAAACAATCCTTACAGATGGGCATGGCCTCTCGCAGTATCAGGCCTCCCCCTAATTTTGTCTTGCTTTACAGCAACGGCAACGCTGCTTCATTTCTTCATCAAACAAAAAACATCAAAACTCGTTAGCTTTTTTGCGTTCGTAATTTTGTTATCATTATCTGAATATGCGCGCGGACACTTATTTACAGGCTTTCCATGGAACACTTATGGCTATACATGGATCGATATCAGCCCCATCGCCCAACTCGCAAGTCTTTATAATATATACCTATTAACAGCCGTCACAATTTTCTGGGCAGCCTCACTCGGCTTTGTCGCCTCCTGCTCTCAGCCAAAAAAACAAAAGTTCATTATAGTGGCAACAAGCATCATCACACTCACCTCAAGCTATGCCTTTGGTGCACTAAAAATAAAAAATGCAGCTTTTATAGACACAAAAACTCAAATGATAATTGTGCAGCCTAATATTAAGCAAAGCGAAAAATGGCAAAACGATAAACGCCAACGGCATTTTACGACCCTCATAGAACTTTCACGTTATGAAGAAAATAATAATAATAATGGAAATAATCACATCATCATCTGGCCGGAAACAGCCATTGCACAAGATATTATAAACTCACCTAAAGCAATCGATATGATTCGAAACATGCTTTCCTCATATCCAAAAGACGTTTTCTTGATCACTGGTGCGCTCCAAACTAAAGGCGATAAATATTACAACAGTATAATCACATTTAATAAAAACAGCGAAATCATCAATACCTATGATAAATCACACCTCGTTCCATTCGGCGAATACATGCCGTTTTCAAATATCATAGATATAGCACCCATCGTAGGCTTCACTGGATTCCAAAAAGGTACGGAAAAAGAAACAATTAAACTAACAGGGTCTCTCTCCTTCACACCGCAAATTTGCTACGAAATAATCTTCCCGCAGCCACGGCAAACAAACAGTAATTTCATCGTGAACGTCACAAATGATGCGTGGTACGGCCACAGCGCGGGCCCACACCAACATTTGGTTCAATCCCAATTTCGCGCAATTGAAACAGGCCTGCCCGTCTATAGGGCCGCAAACACAGGAATAAGCGCCGCAATCGATCCTTTAGGCTACATAATACAAAAAAAAAGACTTTCACAGACAGGGAAAATTCAAGCAAACTTGAAATTTGTGAAATAAGTAAAAAATAAAACACAGTTTGAGGAATAAAATACCTTAACAAAGGCTTTGAATACAAATAATGAGCAAATAAACATAGTCATGATTAATGTAAAACAAGCTATAATTGCAAGAGCACAGCATCATATACTTAAGATGTGTTGCATACCCTTGTGTTCTTGTATATATAATTCTGCCTAGCTTAAATTATTAAGTATTGCATATTATAATATTCATTAGGTGTTTAAATGACTGAAAGAAAAACCAAAGGCGTTGCGGACCTCATTGACAAGCACGTTGGAAAACAACTACGCAACAGAAGAATACTAATAGGCCTGAGCCAAGAAAAGTTGGCAGAGTCTATTGGCGTAACATTTCAACAAGTCCAAAAATACGAAAGAGGCACAAACCGCCTAAGCGCAAGTCGCCTATACACATTCAGCAACCTGTTGGATGTGTCCATTGATTATTTTTATGAGGGTCTTGAGAATATCAAGAAATCGGGCAAGGCCATAGGCATGTCAGATAATGACCAAGAAAGCTTCGACGCCGCCATAAGTAAAGGCAAAAAATTTGACGAAGACATCATGAACAAAAAAGAGACTATTGATCTCATCCGCGCATACTACTCAGTCGAAGACGAGAAAAAGCGCAAAGATATTTTAAAAATGGTAAAAACCATGACAAAAAATATCAGTTAACGAACAAAACCGCACATTTTACAAGATTAAGGCTTGAATAGAGCCTTTTTTTTGGTCTAGGGTCAGAGACTAATAATTTAATTTAAAAGCAAAGTGAGCAAATTCATGCCATATTCAGGACAAGCCATGCAGCAAAAAGCACTTACCGATTACATTTTTACCAGCGAATCTGTATCTGAAGGACACCCCGATAAAATCTGTGACCGCATTTCAGACAGCGTCCTTGACCTCTACATGAAAGCAGATAACCAATCACGCGTGGCTTGTGAAACACTCGTAACAACAGATACCGTAATAATTGCCGGCGAAACACGCGGCCCCAAAAGTATTACAAAAGAAATCATTGAACAAGCTGCCCGCGATGCCATCAAAGACATCGGCTACGACCAAGAAGGGTTTAGCTACAAAACCGTAAACATCGACGTTAAACTTCACTCACAATCTGTAGACATCGCCCAAGGCGTTGACGAAGGCACAGGCATTGATAAGGACGAAGGTGCAGGCGACCAAGGTATTATGTTTGGATATGCTTGTAAAGAAACCGAAGCCCTCATGCCTGCTCCACTTCATTATTCACACGAAATCCTTCGCCGAATGGCAGAAGACCGAAAATCAGGAAAGCTTGTCGGCATAGAGCCAGACTCAAAATCACAGGTTACACTGGAATATAAGAACGACCGCCCAGTAAATGCAAAATCCGTTGTTGTATCTACCCAGCACGCAGAGGGCCTCTCACAAGATGACGTAAAAACATTGGTAACGCCATACATTCAAGCCGTTCTCCCTGAAGGCTGGATGCCCTCAGAAGAAGAAATCTACATCAACCCAACAGGCCGTTTCGTTATTGGTGGCCCCGTTGGCGACGCAGGCCTAACAGGCCGTAAAATCATCGTAGACACCTATGGCGGCGCTGCGCCTCATGGCGGCGGTGCATTCTCCGGTAAAGATCCAACAAAAGTTGACCGCTCTGCTGCTTACGCTGCGCGCTATCTCGCGAAAAACGTTGTGGCTGCTGGTTACGCAGAAGGTTGCACAATTCAGCTTGCATACGCGATTGGCGTATCAAAGCCAATCTCAGTCTACCTCAACACCCACGGCACAGGCACAGCGCCTGAGCAGGTCATCTGTGACGCGCTGCAACAACTCGTTGATTTGCGACCACGCGGCATCCGTGAGCACCTAAAACTCAACAAGCCAATCTATGCCCGCTCAGCCGCCTACGGTCACTTCGGTCGCACTCCTGATTCAGAGGGTGGTTTTTCATGGGAAAAAACTGATCTTATTTCTGAACTTCAGCGTATCATTGGTTAATGTCTGAACAAACGGCTAAAAATTTGGAAGACTCCGCTCATAAAAAGCGGAGTCTTTTTGGTAGACGTCAGGGACGCGCTCTAAAAGGCGAGCGTCTTATGGCCTACGAAAAAATTCTACCCCAAATCGAAATCCCTAAAGATAAACTAAAACCCAACACCTCCCCCGCAACATTTTTTGACCAGCCCTTCAAAGAATACTGGCTCGAAATTGGCTTCGGCCATGGAGAACGCCTCGCCGAAGAAATTCAGGAAAAACCCGAAACAGCCTTCCTCGCCGCCGAACCTTTCAAAAACGGCATTGCTGATTTCACAAACACAATCCAAAATCACGATCTCTCAAATATCCGCACACTAGAAGATGATGGCATGATCTTAGCCCGTAATATCGCCCATCAAAGCTTAGACGGCATTTACATTCTCAATCCCGACCCATGGCACAAAACACGACATTACAAACGCCGCATTATTAACCAAGAAAATTTAGACGTACTAGCAAACATTCTAAAACCAAACGCAAAACTAATCCTGACAACCGACGTCGAAAGCCTGGCCAATTGGATGTGCATCCAAACATCAAACCACTCCGCATTCCAATGGATGGCCACCAAAAAACAAGACTGGAGCAAACGCCCCAAAAACTGGATAGCCACTCGATATGAGCAAAAGGGCGCTAAAGGCGCAAAAAAAATGACATATATGATTTTTCAAAGAAAACCCTTGCAATAAGAGCCCAACAGCGTTATAAAAATTACAAATAAACCGATCAATTGATACGGTGGGCCTCAAAAGAGACCCGCCTTTTTTGTTGGTTATTGGGATAAAATTTAAATTTGGAAGCACGGATAGTAATTTTCATAAAATGAAAATTGTGCCAAGCGACCACGAGGCGTCCGTTAAGACGAAAATTAAAGAAACATGCGTTACACACCATTAGAACAAAAAATCGCATCACTCGCGCAGCCAGTCATAGAAGACCTCGGCTTTGCGCTCCACCGTGTCAAAATCACAGGGGATGGCGGCGCACAAGCGCTTCAAGTCATGGCCGAAGATAAAAAAACCAAAAATCTGGGCGTAGACGACGCCGCAAAAATCAGCCGCGCCCTGTCCGCAGTCTTTGACGTCGAAGATCCTATCAACGGCGCCTACCGCCTCGAAGTCAGCTCACCCGGTATTGACCGCTTGCTTATCGAACCTGAAGATTTTGAAATCTACAAAAGCTTCGAAGTAAAAATTGAAACCCTCACGCCAAACGAAAACGGACAAAAGCGATTCCGCGGCGTGCTTGACGGTATAAAAGAAAATAAAGTCCTTGTCACAACCGACACAGGCAGTGTAGAAATCCCGCATGGTGCAATAACCAAAGCGAAACTCGTATTAACCGATGAGCTAATCAAAGCTCAACAAGAAATTTTTCAAGCGAATCAGTAGGAGATAAAAATGGAATTGCTACAAGTTGCAGACACAGTTGCCAAAGAAAAAAACATTGATCGCGAGATTGTCATCTCCGCGATGGAAGAAGCCATTCAAAAGGCTGGGCGCTCCAAATACGGTTTCGAACAAGATATTCGTGCACAAATAGACCGCAAAAATGGCGACATTGAGCTAAAACGCTACCGCGAAGTCATTGCCAATGACGACGAAGTTGAAAACGAAGTTGCTCAACTGACACTTGACCAAGCAAAACGAATCAAGCCAGACGCAGAGCTTGGCGAATTCCTGATT
>CAYGSA010000025.1:19026-22844 GCA_964352375.1 uncultured Micavibrio sp. | reverse complement strand
AAACGTAGTTACGCTGCGGTTTATCATAAGGATAAGGCGAAGATGTTCTTTCATTCCTCGTCTTTTACGGGAAACCCGATGGCGTGCGCGGCGGCAAATGCGAGTTTGAAGATTTGGGAAGAGGAGCCTGTGTTAGACCGGATTGGGGCGATTGCAGATTCGCATGCGGAAGCGGCTTCTGGTTTTTCTGATCGTGCGGATGTCACGAATGTGCGTCAAAAAGGGTCTATTTTGGCGATGGATATTATTTGTGAGCAGGATGGGTATTTGGCGGATATTCAGCCGAAGCTTTATGATTCGTTTCTTTCAAAGAATGTTTTGTTGCGCCCGCTGGGCAATACGGTGTATATTTTGCCTCCTTATTGTACAACTGAAGATGATTTGAGTGAGATTTATGACACAATCCATTTCGCCTTGGACGGCCTCGGGCATGAAAGACAACAACGCGCAGTATGAGCGCCGCGTTGAGACATTCTTGAAAGAGATTATTGAAGATAGGCCTCATCATGCGCGGTTTTTGAATATGCTTGCGATGCTTGAGCATTTAGGCAGCCGTAAGATTATGATTTCGCAGATGGATCAGCCGATGAGCCAAGATACGCTTCAGCATTTGGCAGAGGAAGCGCGCCATGCCTATTTCTTTAAGCGCAATGCAGAGCGCGTAGCGGGGCAGGCGCTTGATGGGTGGACGGACGAGAATGCAATGTGCCGTATTCCGGCGGCGATGTATTTTGGCCGTCTTGATGCGGGGATTACAAAGCGTGTGAGCGAGAAGAAGGCTTATGGGTGGGTGTCGTTGATCATTGAGCTGCGGGCGTGCTGGCTTTATGCGATTTATCAAAAGGCGCTAGAGGCATCCAGTGATCACATGTCATTGAAGAGTCTCTTGGCGGAGGAAGATCGTCATTTGGCCGAAATGTTTGAGATGTGCGGTGAGGATTATGGTGAGCTAAAGGCGCTGAGCGCGCTTGAGACGTCTTTGTTTGTGAAGTTGTGGGAGGCGCTTGAGGCGGATGCCTTGGCAGATTTGAAAAAGGCCGCGTGAGATGGAAAGTGATGAAAGACCATCCATAGATGATATTAGGAGATTAGTGACTGAGAGATTTTCTGATTTATCAGAAGAAATAGTTGATGCTGTGCAGGATGAATCTGCTGCCCTTAACATGGATTATATGACAGCTCATCTTGCGCTCGCGGTTGGTTATGACGCAACTGAAGTGCAGGAGCATTTTGGGTATGATTCTCAACAATTTGCGGACGCTGTTGAGTCTTCTTTGACTACTGTCAGAGATAATGGGGCTGTTTTGTTCAAATTTTCTGAATTGGCCACAAAGCTTGGTCTTCAAAGGAGCCAGTTATTTTTGGGTTCTGGCGAAGATGATGATTTTACTTTGCCTAATAGTAATCCGCCTCTTCCCTCTTGAAAAGGCCTGTGTTAGGGTGTTTTGATTGTTGAACACTTATAAGTAACGGATGGACTCGATATGAAGCTGAGTATTGATCGCGCGGATCTTTTAAGATCTTTAAACCATGTGCAAAGCGTTGTAGAGCGCCGCAATACCATTCCTATTCTCTCTAATGTTTTGATGAAGGCGGAAGATGGTGTTTTGTCGCTGTGTTCGACGGATATGGATCTGGAAATTAACGAATCTGTTGCGGCGAATATTACGCTTGGTGGATCGACGACCGCGCCTGCCCATACGCTTCACGATATTATCCGTAAGTTTTCTGATGACTCAGTTGTTGAGATTGAACTGAACGCGGATGGCACGCAGATGGTTGTGCGCTCCGGGCGCTCACAATTTAAGTTAAGCTGTTTGCCGCCTGCTGATTTTCCTGAAATCACAAAAACGGAATTGCCGAGCGGTTTTGCTTTGCCTGCCTCTGATTTGCGTGCGCTGATTGATCGCACTAAATTCGCGATGAGCACAGAAGAGACTCGCTATTATTTGAACGGTATCTATGTGCATGAAGCCGATAATGATGGCGTTAAAGTTTTGCGCGCGGTTTCGACTGACGGTCACCGTTTGGCGCGCTTTGAAATGCCCTTGCCTGACGGTGCGGGTGATATGCCTGGTGTGATTATTCCGCGCAAGGCGGTGGGTGAGCTTCGTAAGTTGATTGAGGATGCGGCGGACGTTATTCAGGTCTCTTTGTCCGAGAATAAAATTCGCTTTGCCTTTGATCATATCGTTTTGACGTCCAAATTGATTGATGGGACGTTTCCTGATTATCAGCGTGTTATTCCAGAGGGGAATGACAAGATTGTTGAGCTTGATCCACGCTTGTTTACCAAGGCGATTGATCGCGTTTCGACGATTTCTGATGGTAAGTCACGCGCGCTGAAAATTACTCTGAATAATAAGCAAATGACGCTTTCTGCTAGTTCTCCTGAATCAGGCAGTGCGACGGAAGAGATGGAAGTGAACGGCGATTCTGAAATGGAAATTGGGTTCAATGCCAAGTATCTTTTGGATATTACGTCGCAGATTGAGGGGGAAGGGTGTCGTTTAACTTTGGCTGACTCGGGCTCTCCAACGATTATCCAAGATAATAGCGATAACAGCGCGCTCTATGTTTTGATGCCGCTGCGTGTGTAGGAGAGGTTTTCTGGGATGGAACGGTTTCTCGCATCCTTCTTGATTGCTTTAGCTGTTCTTGTTGGGTTTGTGTATGCTGTTCGTCAATCAGCTTTGGAGAATGGCCAAAATTTTTCTGATCTATATTTCGATGCAGCGCGTAAAAATATTAAATTTAATCCTACTGATGAAGAGATGATTAGTGGCTGGCCTTTTTTGGTGGACGGTGAAATCATTTCTGAGGAGGCTGACAGTCTTGTCATTGAATTTACATATGTTGTTTCTCCAGAAGATAATAACACCTATCGTATAACTTTCACGCCGCCAAGTTCAGATTTCAAAAATGATATCGTTTCATTAAGGCCAGGTCCAAATAAGGCTCGGGTTACTGTGTTTTTTAATCCGGATTCAAAAATTAAGAGAATTTATAAAGGCCGCGTTTTAAGTTTTTATATTTATCGCCAGCTTAGTGAACGTCAAGAGCAGCAAGTCTTTTCGCGTCGCGCCATTTTTGAAAAAAAGTGGCGAAAGCCGAGGCGTGTTGGGTTTTATGAGATAAGACCTGCCGAGTTTTATACAAAATAATTTAATAAATAACAGTGTCTTAGGGCGTTTTTATTTAATTATGTTTTAATTATGTTTTAATTATGTTGCAATTGAGTTATGTCCTGTTGTAGTATTGTTGTATACATAAAACATTTAGGAGTAGATTATGAGTATAAAGACAGTTGACGTTAGTCGCATTATTTTAAATGATATCAATGATGGAGATACAAACTTACAGGTTGCGTATGATACGCTTGCCGCATATCTGACGCGCCAAACAGAAGGAACTCCCCAAGAGTTTACCGAAGCAGCAAACAACATCGGGACGAGTATTGTTGCAGCACTCAATCTTGGTGATTTTCAGTCTGTTCGTTTCGCTGAAGATGCATTGCGGGGACTTTCAAACCAAGGCCTTTTGCAGACCCGTGATGTTGATGACATCATTGCCGCTGATATTAGAAATGGTGATAATGATTTTACAACGTCATACGAAGCTCTGTTCGCACTTGAGAATGGCTTTACGCAAGACACTGATTCTGGTCAGAGGGCAGAAGCTGCTAATCGCATTGGTAACCACATTGTGACAGCTCTTGATGATGGCGATTTTGCGTCTGTTCGCTTTGCGGAAGATGCAATGAGAACTTTGTCAAATACGGGTCTTTTACAGACACGTGATGTTGATGACATCATTGC
>CAYGSA010000025.1:0-18926 GCA_964352375.1 uncultured Micavibrio sp. | reverse complement strand
CAGACACGTGATGTTGATGACATTATTGCAGCTGATCTGAGAAATGTTGATGGTGATCTTTCATCGGCGTATCTTGCATTGTTCGCGCTTGAGAATGGCTTTACGCAGGATACTGGTTATGATCAGACGATTATTGCTGCTAACCAGATTGGTAATCACATCATTACTGCACTTAAACAAGATGATTTTAACTCTCTTCGCTTTGTGGAAGATGCTACGAAATCTCTTTCAGATACAGGTCTTTTGCAGACTCGTGATGTTGATGACATTATCTTCAATGATTTGGTTAACGGAGACAATGACTTTTCGACAGCCTATAATGCATTGTTCGCGTTTGAGAATGGTTTTACCCAGGACACTGGTTATGATCAAACGATTGAAACGGCCAACAACATTGGACGCAGTATTATCGTAGCGCTTAGAGAGGGTGATTTTGTATCAGTTCGTTTTGCAGAAGATCTAACACAAAGCTTATCTGATACTGGTTTGCTTGAAACATTAGATATTGATGATATCGTGTACCGTGATGTCACGAATGGTGATGATGACCTTTCTTCTGCTTATATTGCTATAGACGCATTCGTGTCAGGTTTCTCTCAAGGGGCTAACGCGGCGGAGACGCAGCAAGTTGCAGATGCCATTGTAAATAGCGCTGAGCGTGCTCAGAATACTCTTGGTCATACAGGCGAAGTTTTTGCTGATTACGTTGCAGACGCATTAGCAAATGTCACGGATACATCTGTTTTGGTTTAATCTGTAAGAACATATAAAGTTTTATTTTAGGCCGTTCGTTTGAGCGGCCTAATTTTTTTTAGAGTACTTCTCTTTCTGGTCTTAAGAACTTCAGGAACTGACCTAAAATTACATATAGGCAAGTGAGGAATGTCATTCCAAAGCCTATAATCATGACAAGATATATTATTTTACTGTTTTCGCCTTTGATGCGTGTTGTCCATTCTTTGGTTGGTAAGCTTTTTTCAAATCCCAAGCTTTTGGCGATTTGATTGATTATAGGAGGTATTTCAACTATGCCACCTTCTAATTCAAACTTTGCTTGCCCTTTTTGTAATGCGTTCCAGTAGAGAATATTATTGACTGTTTTCTTCTTCTTTATCATCCACCCTTTTTCCGGGTGTTTGTATCGATAGGAGACATATCTGCGACGTTTGCAATCATTGCCAGAGCATTTTCTCTCTGACCACGTCTTAAGTAATTCTGCTTCGAGAGTGATTGCAGTTTTATCCATCTCGACTTCTTTTTGATACAGAATAAGTCCGATCCATGTAAACCCTGCCATGAATATTGTCGCGAATATTAGGCATAACCAAGCAGTTAATCGCGCTGCAAGTAATGCAATTTTTTGAGCTACCGTGTGTTTTTCGTTATGCATCCACGTCGGCTTTGAGGGCGTTGTCCTGAATGAATTCACGCCTTGGTTCTACGACGTCGCCCATAAGCGTGGAGAAAATCTCATCCGCTTTGATTGCGTCAGCGACTTCGACCTGGAGGAGTGTGCGCACGTTTGGATCGAGTGTGGTTTCCCAGAGTTGTTCGGGGTTCATTTCACCCAAACCCTTGTAGCGGGAGATGGCTAGGCCTTTGCGTCCGGCATCTTGAATATTGTCATAGAAGGCCGCGGGCCCGTTGACTTTGGCGATGCTTTTGCCGTCAATTGTGATTTCTACGGGCCTGTTAAATATTTCCTGGAGCCAATCACGCGCAGTATTCAGGCGTACGGCGTCGGGGGAGCGGACGCGATCAATGGAGAGTTTGACGCGCTCGGTAATACCGCGTGTTGTTTTCCAGAAGGTGTAGCCGCGGTCGATTGTGAAGGAGCCTTCCCAGCCCTTTGCTTTTTTGAGTTCCAGCTCATCAAGGCGCGCCGCGGTTTTGGCGGCGTATTCCTTGCCGATGTCTTCGTCTTTGATCACGTCTGTATCAAATGCGCCTGCGATGGCGGCTTGTTCAACCACACGGCGGTTTCCGGCGCGGCTGGAGAGGGAGTTGATTGAATTTCTGAGCGCGCGAGATTTGACGAGCAATTCACGCAGGTCTTTTCCGCTTCGTTTGTCGCCTTTACTGTCGATGATTATTGTGTCGTTGATGGCAAGGTCGATCAGGTAATCTTCGAGGCTGCGTTCATCTTTGAGGTAAATCTCGCTGGATTTCCCTTTTTTGACTTTGAAGAGCGGTGGCTGCGCGATGTAGAGGTAGCCGCGTTCGATGACTTCGGGCATGTAGCGGAAAAAGAAGGTAAGCAAAAGTGTGCGGATGTGCGCGCCGTCGACGTCCGCATCTGTCATGATGACGATTTTGTGATAGCGGGCTTTTTCGATGTCGAATTCGTCTGGGCCGATGGATGTGCCGAGCGCGGTTATGAGCGTGCCGACCTGATCGGATCCGAGCATGCGGTCAAAGCGTGCGCGCTCTACGTTCAGGATTTTACCACGCAGCGGCAATATGGCCTGATTGTGACGGTCGCGTGCCTGCTTGGCTGAGCCACCCGCTGAGTCTCCCTCAACGATGAAAATTTCTGATATTGCGGGGTCTTTTGATTGGCAGTCTGCAAGCTTACCGGGCAGGCTGGAGACATCCATGACGCCTTTGCGGCGCGTAAGCTCACGGGCGCGGCGGGCGGCCTCACGGGCGCTGGCGGCTTCGATGATTTTACCGACAATGATTTTGGCTTCGGCGGGGTTTTCTTCAAGCCATGTGCCGAAATATTCAACGATCGCGCCTTCGACAACGGGGCGCACTTCGGAGGATACGAGTTTATCTTTTGTTTGTGATGAGAATTTTGGATCAGGGATTTTAACTGAAAGAACACAGGTTAAGCCTTCGCGCATGTCTTCGCCTGTGAGCTTGACCTTTTCCTTTTTCATGTAGCCTTTTTCTTCTGCATATTTCCCAAGGATACGTGTGAGCGCGCCGCGGAAACCTGCAAGGTGCGTTCCGCCGTCGCGCTGGGGGATATTGTTTGTGAAACACAGCATGGTTTCGTGGTAAGCGTCCGTCCATTCCAAAGCGGCCTCAACGGTTACGCCGCTTTCTTCGTCATAGCCAGAGAGGTCGACAGGTTCATCGATGAGTGATTTTTTTGTGCGGTCCAGATATTGGACGAAGCTTTTGATTCCCCCTTCGAAATGCAGGTGTGATGTGATCCATTCTTCTTCGTTTTCTGCGCGGCGGTCAGAGAGATAAATATTTACACCAGAGTTTAAGAATGCGAGTTCGCGCAGGCGGTTTTCCAGTGTTTTGAAATCGAATTCTGTAATGGCGAATGTTTCAGGGGAGGGGAGGAATGTGACGTGCGTTCCTGTGCGCTCACCTGGGTCAAGGTCGCGAACGGGGACGATGTCGTCTTCTGCGTCGCCATGTCTGAACGTCATTGTCCATTCTTTGCCTTCGCGCTTGATTGAGAGTTCTAGATATTCTGAAAGGGCGTTAACAACCGATACACCCACGCCGTGCAATCCACCAGAAACCTTGTAAGAGTTATCATCGAATTTACCACCCGCGTGGAGCTGGGTCATGATGACCTTTGCTGCGGAGCATTTTTCTTCGGAGTGTTCGCCAACAGGGATACCGCGGCCGTTATCTTTTACAGTGATTGAGCCTTCGGCGTTTAAAATAATGTCAATGCGATCACAATAGCCCGCTAGGGATTCATCAATTGCGTTATCTACGACTTCGTAGACCATGTGGTGCAAGCCAGTGCCGTCATCTGTGTCGCCGATATACATTCCTGGGCGTTTGCGAACGGCTTCCAGGCCACGGAGGACTTTAATGGAATCAGCGCCGTAATCGTCATTGTCGCCTATTGATGTTTTTACTGTCTCGCTCATAGAGTTTATGTCCTTGATAATGCTCTTATTTTTACTGATTCTTATACAAGTTTTATTTATAGCACAGGGGCATGGGGAAAGACAGGCTTTAAGGGCATTTTATCCCGAATTTAAGATGCTGTAAGGTTTTGTTTTTATTGATTAAATTGTGCAGTATTTTATCTTGTTTTGAATTGTATAGGTCTTCAAAAGGCTTGCGTTTTTTGTGTTCATAAAATAGTTTGAATATATGAGCGAAAATGAGACACAAATCATAGAAAAAAAAGAAGAAAATCAATCCACTGATAAGGATTTAGGTGTTTCTGCTTATGTGAAGAAAGATTCGATTTGGACGAATCTTATTTTGGCGGGGCTTTTTTGTAATTTTCTTTATTTTTACTATGTTGATTTTGTGACTAATCATAAGTTTAGTAGCTTTTTGATGATGTTTCAGGTGTTTTTTATTATTACTTTTTTTCTGTATCGTGATTATCCTAAAAAAGTTTCTTTTACCCCTCAAGATTGGGCTGTTGCGCTGGCGGGGAGTTGGTTGCCGGTTTTGATTTTACCTGTTGATGGGCCTGAGCTTGGGCTGGCGACGTTATTTCAATTTTTTGGAATTTTGATTTCTACGGCGGGGATTATCAGTTTAAATAACAGTTTCGGCGTTGTGCCTGCTGTTCGCAAGGTTAAAACGCGATGGATGTATAGTTTTGTTCGCCATCCTATTTATTTTGGTTATGCGATTTCCTTTAGCTGTATCGTTGTTAATAATTTTTCTATATTTAATTTGATCGTTTTAATTTCAGTTATTACCTGCGATGTTTTGCGTATTATTGCTGAAGAGCGCATTCTTTCAGAAGAGCCAATGTATGAGCTATATAAAAATCGTGTGAAGTACCGGTTAATTCCTTATGTCTGGTAGAGACGCTATTTTCAAACATGTTCGAGAGCATTTCAAGCAGATGGAGGGGTATTCCTCTGCGGGCATGGAGGCGGGCAAGTCGGCGGATAAGATTTATTTAAATGCCAATGAGAACCCCTATGAACTGCCGGGGCTGGAGGGGTTGAACCGATATCCGGAGCCCCAGCCTGTCGCTTTGCTGGAGGCGTATGCGCAAAATTATGGTGTCGAGAATTCTCAAGTTGTGATGACGCGCGGCGCGGATGAAGCTTTGGTGGTACTGACAAAGGTTTTTTGCGAGCCGCATCAGGATCAGATTTTGATAAACCCGCCGACCTTTGGCATGTATGCGGTGGATGCGCTGTCTATGCCCTCAGGGGTTGTCAATGTGCCTTTGGTCAAACGAAACGGGACGTTTGAACTTGACGCGGCAGCGATTGTTAAGGACGCGTGCGACCCTGAGCACCATGTTAAAGTGGTGTTTTTATGTTCACCGAATAACCCGACAGGCGGCAGTTTTTCGCATGAGGTTATCTCTGAAATTTGTGAAGCGGTCGAGGGGCATGCGGTTGTTATTCTTGATGAAACTTACGCAGAGTTTTCGGAGCAGGGCAGTATGGTCGCAGACCTTGAAAGTACGCCGAACCTCATTATTTTGCGCACCTTGTCGAAAAGCTATTCTTTTGCAGGTATGCGGATGGGGTGCATGTTGTGCGCGGATAAGGACTTTATTAACCTTGTGAAGACGAAAGTTTTGGACGCCTACCCTTTGCCGCGTTTGAGTATTGAGGCCGCGTTTCATGTGCTTTCTCCTGAGATTAAAGACGTGGCGCTAGAGAATATTCAAAAGATTTTGACTGAGCGTAAACGCGTTGAAAACGCTCTTTCTGAGATTGATAAGGTTGTGCATGTGTATCCATCCGACGCGAATTTCTTGTTATTCGAGATGGAGCGTGCGGGTGAATTTTGTAAATTTTGCGCCGAACATAATATTATCATTCGTGATTTTTCAACCAAAACAGGCACAGAAAACTGCCTGCGCCTGTCGATTGGTTTGCCTGAGGAAAATGATCAAGTTCTTGATTTGCTCAAGACATTCTAGCCGAAGAAAATATCTGCGGCGAGGAAGGCGAAGAAGAAGCCGATCGCGTAAACCGTGATTGAAAACCCCAAGATAACCCAGCTTACTGTGCGTAAACGCGAGCATGCACGCGCTTTAGCGGGGTCGATGGGACATGGAGCGTTTCGCGCGCGCCATTGCAGAAACGCCGCCCCTGCGAGCATTACGCCAGAGCCTGCGAAGAGATATTCCTTATACTCAGAAACAGCCGTTATCCATGGCATGGCGGAGATGAATCCCGCCAGCGCCGCACCCATGCCCAGTGTGACCAGCAATGCTGGAAGCGCACAGCATATTAATGTCCCAACGCTTGTAAAAAGACTGAGCGTTGGGAGGATGGTTTGTTTATAAAGGTTACTCATCTGATGACTCCGATTGTGTTTCATCAGGGCGTCTGATGCCTCTGACATCGTAGCCCGAGTCTGTGATGAGTTTTGTTACCGTTTCATCATCAAGGTTTTGGCCTTCATTGAAGTTTATGGTGACGATTTTTTTGTCTAAATCGACGCTGATGTCTTTAACCTCTTCCTTTTTACCGAATGTTTTTTCCAGGGCGCGCGCGCAGAAATCACAGACGAGGCCGTTTACATCGGCATAGATTGTTCCAGCATATGCAGGCATTGAAAGCATTAAAAGTGTTGCGGTTATAAGTGTTAATTTTTTCATGTTGTTTTCCTTTCTTAGAAACGTAAAATGTAGTTAAAGAGGATGTCGCCCTCGTTGCTTATACCGGCTTCGACCAGATGAACGTCTTTGAAAAAGCGCACAAGCGGTGTTGCTGTGACGTTTTTTTTACCCTCGGGATGGTGTTCTAGCTTAAGCATGAGCCATGTGTGAAGATCACCATAATCCCCAATATAGGGGGCAATACCGACGCGTGCTTCTTGTTGAAAGAACCCGTTTATGGTGTCGCCCTCGGCGTAGCGATTTTCGTAGGATATAAAATAACGGCGATCTTCCCAATCGGCTGCTATTCCTGTGAACCCTGCAACGCCGCCCTCTGCGATTCCTGCGGCAGATTTAAGATAGAGATTTGCCTGGGAGTCCTTTTTGTTCCAGCGTTTGAGCAGGTTGTTGACTTGAATCACGTTCAGAGCGACCTCATCGTCTCGCCAATATTCGAATTTGTAACCAACTGAATATTTTGCGGTGGGGGAGTAATGCAAATGCACTGAATTCATATCACCGTTATTCATTTGCATGACAGTTATGCCGCCCGGATAAGAAACGGGTCTTGCGTGCGTTATGTTTGGAATGATTAGCCCTATTCCAAAAAGGGCATATAGTAGAATTTTCATGGATTTCTCCTGTTAAAAAGTTGAATTTTTTAAAACTAGGAGTTGGTTCTTGGTGGGCGGCGGAGGGGGGATGTTGTCAGGGAAGTGACAGATTCGTTGTAAGATAGAATATGTTCAAATGATACAGGGGATGGCCCGAAATCAAATGGATTTTCTATGATCGGAGTCTGGCTGAAGGTGGCATGTTCACACAAACAAATGCCTTCGCAATGTTTTTGTTGACCTTGTTTTTTCTTATGGCAGTCCATGCTTGCTTTGGTCATTTCAATTTCGGCAGATATTACTGTGGTTTTGCCCATCATGCATGGTTTTGCCCACGCCGCCAATGAGATGGTATTGGTCAGAAAAATAATAGCGATTGCGAAAAGCATGTAATTTTTCATAGGTTCATTTTACACATTTTGTGGTGTTGTGTCACTTTTTTCTTCTTTTGTCTCTTTTTCAGCTTGTTTCTTTAAAAATTTACGGCGTTGCATGGCTCCGATGCCAAGGAAGAGGGGTGCGGCAATGATACAGGCGGGGCAGATAATGCCAGAGGTTGCGAAAATGCTGCCGCCGTAAACGCCGATTCCCCCCGCGATGGCGAGGTTAGTTGTTCCTGTGTCCATGCCTTCATCAACCTTGTTGAGGAGGCTTTTGGGCTGGTTTTCGTTTTGTGGCTGCTTGTTCATAACTCGTTTCTTGTGATATTTCATTCGGATGTGGTATATAGAATGTTACATCATTATTATGACATAAAATGTACAGGGTTTTGGTATGGGAAAAGAATATTTAAACGTTTTTAAGAGGTTGACGGGTGAGGATTGGAATCAAATTACAGATTTGATGTGTGATATTTTGGCTAAATCATCTCATCCATTTGATCGAGATTTGAATTGGGATAAATTGTTAGATGATTTGCCTGCGCATGTTTTGGAAGTTTTGGGAGATTCTTCGCACTTGTTGCCAGATGTTTTTTTTGATCAAAGTGGTTAGTATGGGGTTGATGTTGGTTTGGAAAGGCAAAAGAAAATAGATAGTTTTAAACGTGATCCTTTTCTTGCTATTGAACATCTTCATGGAAAGCAATTATCAAATGCTCTTATCAAACGTGTGAAAGATGAATTTTTTGATGCTCTTCACGATGGTTCTATTGTGAGACGTACAAAAGCGATTAGAATGAAACCGGTTTTAGGTAGGGCAGTTGGAAACTTTTCAGATTTTGTTCAAGGTGCAAATGAAGAGATTTATGCCATTTTTAAAGTTAGGGGTTTTAGAAAGAATTTTCTAAACATTATGGATGATTATTTTACTGCAGATGAAAAGCAAACGATAGAGATGACCGATAATCGAGGCAAAATTAAAGTTGGTGTTGTTTGTTTTGAAGATGATGAGGCTTCTGAAGATTTTGCTTTAGATGCTGCGCGTGAAGCCGCAAGTAATAGATCTATTGTTTCAGGAGGTAGTGCGCGTGACCCAAGTTTAAGGGGTTTTAGACCTGGTGCTTTGGGCTCTGATGATTTTGATGGGCCAGGTTGAATCATGGTTTCTTGACATCTTGTGAATTATTTCCTATAATTTCTTGCTTTGGAGTGTGTTGTTTGGTTCTGTAATCTAAGGGGGAGCCCCCCCCTTGAAATTTGAAAACAGAATGAAGGGAATTCATATTCTTTATATAAAACAAAGCCTTATCTCTTGATTATGTTGGCATCTTTCACTTCAAAAAATTGTGCTTTGTCTTGGATGGCGTCGAACAGGTTTTTGTCTGTTCCTGTGAGCCAGGTTTGAGCGCCTATTTCTCCTAAAATATCATAGAGCGCGCTGCGGCGGGTTTCGTCTAAGTGGGCTGCGACTTCGTCTAGTAATATTATTGGTGGTCGGTCTTTTTCGGCTTTAATTAATGTCGCGTGGGCGAGGATGATGCCGATAAGGAGCGCTTTTTGTTCACCTGTTGAGCATTGATCTGCGGCCATGCTTTTGGCGGCGTACCGAACGATAAGATCGCTTTTGTGAGGGCCTTCCTTTGCGCCGCCTGTTAGGGCATCGCGCGCGCGGGTTTCGATGAGACTGGCTTTGAATTCGTCTTCGACTTCCAGCGCGGGGCGGATCGCAAGGTTGGTTTCGAGCATGCCGAATGCGCTGATTTGTGCGAGGGGGAAATGGGTGTGGTCGGCGCGGTCGCATGCGGTTTGTAGTTTTTGTACGAAATCGAGGCGGGCGGCGGCGATTGCGATTCCTGTTTCTGCCATTTGTTGTTCTAATCCGCTTAGCCATGAATTTTCATGCATGCCATCACGCAGGAGTTTTGAGCGCTGGGAGAGGGCGTTTTCATAGCGCGTTACGCGGCCTGCGTGACCTGAATCAAAGGCGAAGATCAGGCGATCTAAGAATTTGCGGCGTTCGCGGGCGGAGTCCATGAAGAGGCGATCCATTTGCGGAGTGAGCCAGACGCAGGCGAGGTATTCGCCTAAGGCATTTTGTCCTTTTGCGTTTTGTCCGTTAATGCGCACGACGCGTTTTTCGGTGTTTGGGTCTAGGCCTGTTCCGAGGCGCACTTGTTCGTATTTGGTTTGCACTAAACCTGAAACTGCCCAAGGCGCGTCGTTATTGTTTTTTTGGATTTCACCAGCTTTTGCTCCGCGCAGACCGCGGCTAGGAGACAGGAGCGATATGGCCTCAAGCACGTTGGTTTTTCCTGCGCCATTTGCGCCAGAGAGCACGATTAAACCATCTGATAAATCATCAATGCTTTGCACGTCATAGCAACGGAAGCTGGATAGTTTTAGGGAGGAAAGCACGCTCATGCTCTTGTTTTACGCGAGGGGCTATGGTTAATTCAAGTGCTTTAAATAAAAGGAATTTTTGATGGCTTCGATTGTTGCGCAATTAACGGAAATCATGGAACAGGTTTTTCAAGAGCTTGGTCTGCCGCAAGAGCATGCGCGAGTGAGCGTTTCTGGCGCGGATCAGCCGTCACAATTTCAATGTAACGGCGCGTTGGCATGTGCAAAGCCGCTTAAGAAAAATCCGCGTGAGATTGCGCAAAATATCTTGGATAAGCTTGGTGGGCGCGAGGATGTTTTTGCCGCGCTGTCTGTTGGTGGGCCGGGGTTTATCAATATTAATTTGAATGATTCTTTTATTGCCTCGTGCTTGAAGGCCGTTTGCGATGATGCGCGTTTTGGCACCGAGGATATCGGGCAGGGCCAAACGGTGATGCTGGATTATGGCGGGCCGAATATTGCGAAGCCGATGCATGTTGGGCATTTGCGCAGCTCTATTATTGGGGATGCGTTGCGCCGTATGTATAATTTTGCGGGCTATAAGGCGATTGGTGATGTTCATATGGGCGATTGGGGCACGCCGATGGGGATGATTCTCTCTGAGCTTGAGATTATGGGTCACACGAGCGAGGTGACTATGGAGATGCTCGCAGAGATTTATCCGCGAGCATCAGCGGCGTGTAAAGAAGATGAAGTGCGCATGGCTGTGGCGCGCGCGGCGACAAAAAAATTGCAGGACGGCGATCCTGAATATACGAAAATATGGCGGAATTTTATTGATGTGTCTGTGAAGGGCATGAAGGAGAATTTTGGCGCGCTGGGTGTTCATTTCGATGAATGGAAGGGCGAGAGCGACGCGCATTCTTACATTTCAGGAATGGTTGAAGATTTTAAAGCGCGAAGTATAGCATTCGACAGCGAAGGCGCGCTGATTATTCCTGTTGCGCGAGAGTATGATAAAAAGGAATTCCCGCCATTTATTGTTTTGAAATCTGATGGTGCTGTTCTTTATAGCACAACAGATTTGGCGACGATTATGGATCGCGTGGCAACCCATGATCCTGTGAAGATTGTTTATGTGGTGGATCAGCGTCAGCTTTTGCATTTTGAACAGCTGTTCCGCGCGGCGCGTATCTCTGGTGTCGTACCAGAAGACTTTGAGCTTGATTTTGCGGGCTTTGGGACGATGAATGGAACGGATGGAAAGCCGTTTAAAACGCGCGCTGGTGGTGTAATGCGTCTTGGTGATTTGATTGACATGGCGATGGACAAGGCCACGGCGCGCCTTGATGAAGCAGAACTTGCGCAGGATATGGATGATGAAGCGCGCGCCGATATTGCTAAGAAAGTTGGTTTGGCTGCGCTGAAATTTGCGGATTTGCAGAATAATCGCGTGTCTGATTATGTGTTTGATCTTGATCGTATGACATCGTTTGAGGGTAAAACGGGGCCGTACTTGCTCTATCAGGCGGTGCGCATTAAATCATTGCTTAGTAAGGCGGGGTATGATGGATCAGGTGTTGCTGATTTTTCAATTGCGGAGGCTGATCGTGATTTAGCGATGGCTTTATGCGCGTTTTCTGATGATTTTGCCGTGGCTTTGAGGGGCAATACGCCACATATTTTATGTGCCTATGCGTATAATTTGGCGCAAGCGTTTAGTTCTTTTTACGGGCGTTGTCATATTCTTTCTGAAGAGGATGAAGCCGTGAAAGCCAGTCGTTTGGCGCTTTGTGCGCAGACCTACAAACAGCTTGAAGCCGTCCTGAAACTTCTTGGAATAGATATCCCCCACAGAATGTAGCATTTCATCAATCTTGATTGCTCTCTTTGGGGCTTTTGGCTACACTCGGCTACATGCTAGGACTACAGAATATTAAGATCACGCCGAAGATGTTACGGCTTGTCAGCGAAGTTGATGAGTTTAAAGGTGCTTGGGCTGCGATGGAAAACCATACGACATCGCTGCAATTATTAGGCGATGTTTCTAGCTTTGGCAGGAATTTTAAGGAAATCGCGCATAGTTGGCAGGATCAACCGCTCGATGTTGATTTGTTGTGCCGTTTGCACGCCGCGTTTACGGGCGCGAAGAAGGTTAGTATTTTCAAGGAAGAGTCTGCACCGTTAGAAATTAAAAAGGGCGATGAAATAGTTGGTGTTTTGAATGTTGCGAGCCCTGAAGAGGTGCGTGCCCTGATGCCACGCCTGATGGCATGGGCGGAAGATGAGCTTAAGAAGGGTGAATTACACCCGCTGTTTGTGATTGCGATTTTCACAGCCGTATATTTACAGTTTTGCCCGTTTGATAAAGGTGATCAAAAGCTTGCCCGGTTGATGGTGATTTTATTGATGTTTAAGGCGGGGTATGGGTATGCGCCATACAGTATGCTTGATCCATTATTGCAGGAAAATGCCGAGGCGTATTTTAAAGCGCTTGAGCATACGCAAAAAACGCTGGCGTCTGGAAAAGTTGATTGGGACGTTTGGCTGGAGTTTTTCTTTGAATTGCTCAAGGGGCAAAAAGATAATCTACAAAAGCGTATTGATAAGGGTAGCAAAGATATTGTTGGTATGCCTGCGCTGTCGACGAAAATTCTTAAGCTGTTCAATAAGCATGACCGCCTTAGCATGAAAGAGATTGAGCGTTTGACACGCGGTAAGCGTTCGACGCTTAAGTTGCGTTTATCTGAACTTGTTGAGGGTGGATACTTGATGCGCCATGGTAAGGCGCGCGCGACTTGGTATGCGAAGGTTTAGGGGTTGCCGTTCCTTAACGTTCTAACAGAACTTTAAAATAAACATTGCCGTAATCACCGCCCATTCGAACGCATCCTTGAACTTTGCCTTGTAGGGCTGTGGCTTCGTCGAAGAGGGGTTCGGTGGTTTGGGTGTCGCTATAGTTCCAGTAGCCATCTCCGCCTTCTGCGGTTTGACCTGATGATCCTGCTGCTTCCTGCGTTAATGTGCTCGGTGTGCCGAGGTTTAGTTTTTCATTGATTGCCGCGCAGACAAGATCGCGGACTCTTATAATTTGAAGTGTTAGATCTTCGGCGACGCTTCCGTGATCAAGGGCGGAGATACGGTAAAAAGCAGGGTGACCGTGACGAGGGATTGTGTTTGATGTCGGTAATGTGTGTTCGGTGGCATATTGCTCGAAAGTTGTTTCGTGCATTTTTCCGCCAGCGGACTGAAATATCTTACATTCTGTTGATCCGCAATTTGGATTTATATCCCACGAAGAGGGTGGGGATGCACTGTGGCGGGAGAAGAGATTTGAAGAAAAATCAAGATCGCTTTCTGAAATTCCTTTCCGTCTTAGGCGATCGACCTCGCGGGATATCTGAGCACTATAATCCATAATTTCATTGGCAGCGATTTCTGCTTGGCGCTCGCTAAGAGCGTTTGTGTTGCTGCCGCGTAGAGAGCGAGAGACGGTGAAAGCCAATGCAGCGAATAGGACAACTGCCAAGAGTATATAGAAGAACACGCTACCGTTTTCTGTGCGTTTAGCTCTCATCTTTGTTCGTGTCGTCTGATTTTTTAGAGAAGATTGCAGGTTTTTTAGGTCCGTCTGATTTATCGACGTCTTGTTTTTGTTCTTCTGCTTTTGCCTGAGTGGTTGGTGTTTCAGGTGCAGGTTCTTCTGTAGGTTTTTCGGCTTGTGGTTGAGTGCCGCCGAAGATTGAAGGTTTTGAGGGAGCCTCTGTTCCAGGAGTTTCTGGGGGGACGCTAGATATTTCTTTAGATTCTGTGGCGAAAAGGCTATTTTTTACGTTTTCTGCGGCTTTTTTGAGAGGCTCTTCATTTTTTGGATGTTCGGGGGGTGTTTCTTGCTCTTGTGGTTTAGCTGTTGGCGTTGTTATGGGAGCAGCGGCCGTTTCTTCTGTTTTCGGAGTGCTGCCAAAAATACTTGGTTTTGTTGGTGCTTTGGAGGGTGGTGGTGTTTGTATTGGCTGTTCGGCAGAAGCCTTTGCGGGAGCAGCTGGCGTTTCTTCTGTTTTTGGAGTGCCGCCAAAAATACTTGGTTTTTTGGGCGCTTCAGTTTTTGTTTGTTCAGGTTGTGTCAATGGCGCACCGGCTTTAGATTCTGTGGCGAAAAGGCTATTTTTTACGTTTTCTGCGGCTTTTTTGAGAGGTTCTTCGTTTCCAAGCTCTTTAGTTGTCGCAGTTGTTTCTGTTACTGCTGCTATTGATGCTGTTTCTTCTTGCTTATTATGGGTTGCGCCAAAGATGCTTGGCTTTTCTTTATCATTATTTGATATTTTTTCTGAAGGGTGTTGGGCGGCAAGTGGTGCCTCTTCAGCAGGTTTTTCTGTTGGGGGTGGTGGTGTCATGAGCTGTTCAGGCTGAGCTGTTGCTGCTGGTGGCGGCGTTACAGGTGCTTCGGCCAGTTTTGTTACGGTATCTGTGGGCGGCGGAATATCACCAGAGAGCGCATGAATCATAACAAGCGAGGCAATGCCTGCGTCTACGGGGTTTACGCCTTTGCGACTATTTTGTTTGAAGCCATCATTAAGTGCAGCAATTTCGTCTGATGTTTCTACGGCAACGTCGGCGCGTTTGGCTGTCCATGTTTTATTGACCATCAAATCGCGCAGTTTCGTAATTGCGTTAGAATGTTTGACGAGTGTTTCATCTGGCGGCGGTAATGTCATGAAGCGTGTGACGCGCATGGCTTTTGCAAAGCCTGGGTTTGAATAGAAAACAGCACAGTCAACGACTGTTTCTCCGAATGTAATGATGGCTTGCCCCTCTTTGAAGCCGCGCAGACTGTCGTAGCTGGCGCGTGGGCGGAGTTGGACGCTTGCTTGACGTGTATCATGATATGCGCCGAGTTCGCCGCCCCCAGACATTTGGAAACCAGAAACCTCTGTGACCATGGCGCTACCAACTGTTTTCTCAAAGAATTCTTTTGTTTCTGTTGGATCTTCGAGTTTACCGAAAAGTTTAATATTACAGTTCGCCGTGATTGAGTTTGCTTCCTCGCGCACGCGCTTTTTCATGGCGGGTAAATCTTGGCCTGCGAAAACGAGAGAGAAACCAAGTGAACGCGCTTGGGCGGCCATAACAGCCATACCTTCGGCGACATAGTAGCCAACTTCGTCAAAGACTGTCATAAAGGGTGTTGAGGAGTGCGTTGGCTTGTTTTCAATAACGGATGCAGAGTCGCCTTCGACGGTTGCGCCCAGTGTTGATCCCATCATACCTTTAATTGAGGCTGCAACGATTTTACCGAGGTTGGCAACCTCATCGCCAGATTTTTCAAGAGCGGGAACAAGCACCACCAGAATTCGTCGGTTTAGAACAACGTCAACCATGTCAACATCAGCTGCTTGTGTGTCAAAGATGTAGCCATAGTCATCACCCAGGGATTGAAGTGAGCGTGTGAACTGCATAGCAAGATAACCGTGCTGTTGTGACGCAGTTTCTGTGTTGTATTGGGGCGTGTCTGGACCAGGCGGTTTTACTTTTCCTTCGTCATCATAAGCGTCGCCGATAAAGCCAGGGAGTGTTTCGAGATAACTGGTTAGACCTTCGCGTACTTCTTTGGGAACAGCTTCGTCACGCCCGAGTTTAATGACGTTGTTCAAAGACAGGTAGTCACGGATTGTACGAACAGAGAGTGGGATTTCCTGATTGTCACGTTTCCATGTTAATGCAGGCATCATTGCGCCAACCAGCGAGACTGCGCGTTCTTTCCACATGGCGTTGTCGCCGCCACTTTCTGGCATTAAGCTGACGAGCATATTTGTGAGATAAGAGGCCGACCCTGATGAGAACGGGTTCATTGTATTTGAAGGCGCGGAAACATCTGCGTTACCGGTCATATAGTTCAAGACGAGTAAATCATCATCGCGGCCAAAACGGCGGACGAGTGATGAGAGGGATGACCACAGGTCTGTATCTGCTTTACCGTCGACAAACACGAAGCCTGATCCCCATGTCATGGCGTTGGTTACAAGAGATTTTAGCCCCTCTGTTTTACCAGATCCGGTTGTTCCGAGGTAGAGAAAATGGGTTCTGATGTCTGAATTTGTGAACCAGACTTCTTCGTTGGTTTTTTCAACGTTGCCGAGATAGAGAATGCCTTCGGCTTCCCCTTTTTTACCGTTTCGACCGTTATTCTTGTCTTTATGCTTGCTTTCCAGCGGAAGTTTGAAAGCGAGTGATCTGTCGCGTGATACGAGCCAGAGGAAGTATAAAAACATGAAGGCAACAATGAGGTCTGCAAATGCCAACATCCATTCATTGATATAAATAGATGCGGCTGCGCAGCAGAATATGACGGTTGAGTTTGAAGACTTCTGTAAACCATCTGAAATTCGCGCACCAAGCGGACGCACATCCCGAAGAATGGCTTCATGCTTATGTTCATATTTTCGTTGATCGAGTGACATTGAATGTTTGTTACCTGTTACTTAAGAAATCGTCGGCAGAGACAGGAACGCCAGATGATTGGCGTGGGTCTGAGGCTCCCCCGAATGAGGTGGATGCTGTAGATGGGTTTACACCCCCTTCACCAATGCGTCCTGAGCCAGCGGCTGAAAGCATCCATATTCCTATGAGAACAAATACTAGCGCTATGGCTAGTATTGCGCCGAGTTTGTCTGTTTTTTTCTCGCTGGAGGTATTTGTATTATTGTTTGCAGCAGGCTTGATTTTACCGTGAGCGTTTTGAAGTGCATTGGATGTTGCCATCAGTATCTCAACGGCAGTTTGTTTTTCGTCGAATGGCGCGATCTCGTCTGTTGAACCATCATCTGATTTGAAAACAAGCGTGAAGTTGTTTTCTTTTTTGTTTTCGATGACCGTGAATGATGCAGATTGTGCTTTATTTAGATCCATTTGCCATACAACGGGCGTTTGTGCTTCTGGTAGGGAGAGGATTAATTTTCCGTCAACAATTTTTACGTTTGAAGTGCTTGTCATTTTTTTCTTCCTTGTTTAAACGGCTTTTTTAACGCCACGTTTTTTAGATTGGCTGTAATCTAGTTGAGGGATGGGTCTTGCTCTGATTGAGCTCATATAGTCTTGGATTGTATTTAGGGCGTGCTCTATTTTTGCAACGGGGATGGGGCGCTGCGTTAGCTTTTCTGCTTTAAAGTGTGACATCGCGCCGAGGGCTTCCATATGGAAAGATTGGCGTCCCATATTGTTGAGTGGGTACCACAGAGTACGGTCGTGTGCGCGGAGCCATACGAATGTTGCTGGCGCCATAACACCCCCCTCTTCACGGGCATATTGAAGTGCTCGCAGGAGTGCAGTTGTTTCGTAGGCATGCTGGTTTGCTTGGGCAAGTGTTGCCCCAGCAATATTTTTATCGGCCAACACTTTTTGCGCGTCACGCAAGAGCTTTCCATCTTTTCCGAGCTTTAAGCCATCTGTTCCTGACCAACAGCGCGCTAAACGTCCAAGCATATCATCTGCGGGAACACGCTTTCGTGAAGCTTTGAGGCAAAAGGCTGCTAAAAGAATTTGTTTGTATGGTGCCAAGTTTTTTGAGCCGCGCCAAGGTTTACCTAATTGCGCACGGAATGCTTTTGCTGCGCTGGTGTTGTCGATTTTCCCATCTGGAACTTGAATGTTATTATAAGCAAGCCATTCTTCCGGGCCTAAAGCTTCGGCGAATGGGGGTAATTCTGCAGGGACAGGTGACCCGGGAGGGCGAGGCGGTTGTTTTGCTGGATTAAATCTTACAAAGGGGGTTACAACTGGAAAAACTTTTGATTGGCGCTCAATCAAGTCTTCTAGGGTCATGCGTTTTCTATATTGTGTGCCAGGGCCTAGGAACATACACCATAGTGCGCCAGCGCCTAGCAGCATAACGAAAGGTTTTTTTAGAGGCTCCATTGCAAGAACATTGAATAATGCCAAATCATCATAGTCCATTTTTCCCTTTTGAAGTTTTGGCGTAATCTCGAACCCGTCCTGAAAAGGGATTTCTTTTCCGCGATGAAGCACTGTATAATTGTCGTCTACAAACCAAGATACGATCCACATTTCTGAGTACCTTATCCATCTTACTAGGTCACGAATTTCATGGTCAAAGAATAGCCAGAACATCCAAATGAGAACCGCGAAAATGATCATCATGATACCCCAGCCAATGCCACCTTCGTAGAGCGTATCTCCAGATTGTTGTCCGCCTTGCATAGTTTGAGCCCTGTGACTTTATATTATTTTTTATGTTATTTCATATAATTGGTTAAATCAGAAGCTAATTTAACAGAAAACACTATAAAAAACCAAGTGTTAAGATGAGATAAATTTTATTCTCTTTGATTTTTAGGACTGGACAAAAAAAAATACTTGGTCTAATTAAGTCTCATTAGAAATTTAGTGCCCTTATAGCTCAGTTGGTAGAGCAGTTGATTTGTAATCATCAGGTCCGCGGTTCGAGTCCGTGTGAGGGCACCATTTTCTCCCGTTTTAATGTAGGAAGACGCAAATATCGCTCACTAGCTTTCCAAAAGATGCTTTAAGAAGTTTTAGTTGTAGCTCTGTAACTGATAGGTTTGAGACTAAGAGCAACATCAAGAGAGCCCTTAACTATGTATATTTTAGGTGCGTTAGCTATATCGTAAACACGGTAAAGCCGATAGCTATCTCCCTTTTCCTTTGAAACCTGCAGCTCATTCTCACTCAAATAAAATTGAGTAGACGCCCCACCTTTAGTGGTTTTTACTTCTATAAAAATAGGAGATCTATCTTCATCATAAGATAAAATGTCATATCCCGCACCATCACCTAAATCTTTGGAAATCCATTTCACTTTTGGCGCAAGATCAGTATGCCCAATAGAGTTTAAACGGTGCCTCTCAACTTCGATTGTAAATTCTTCACCAGAAAAACCAAGCGCTCTGTTTTTTGCATCACGCTCTGCTGGATCAAATTTTCTTATTGTGCGTTTTCTATTATTGTCTGATGGTTTTGTTTCTTTAGGAATTGGTGGATCTACAAATAGGGGCTGTCCTAGATAGTTAGCCTATATGTTTTCTAACCCATTGCTTCAATTGT
>CAYGSA010000024.1:0-22860 GCA_964352375.1 uncultured Micavibrio sp. | reverse complement strand
AAAGCACTGTTTTATATAAATAATACCCATATCCTTCATGTTGTTTTCAAATTTTACGGGGGTGGGGTCTGCCTCTAATCTCAACCAGTTCATCCCCGATGTCATCCCGAGCAAAGCGAAGCAAAGTCGCAGGACCTAACTCAACCAAACCGCACAACCATTATAGGAAAATAATCATAATTTGTCAAATCTGAAAAACTTGACAGAAAGTATGAAGTTTCAAGCAAGGGTATGAAGCTTGATAGAATGTTTAATATTTTTCACGATACTTAGTAAAATCAGTCGCAAAAATATATTCCATAATCAATTAAACTTTTTGCAACTCTTTTTCCCTAAAATACAAAAGAAGAGTAGGGCATTCGGCCTTAAACTCTTTATCTATAAACGTTTTTGGGAAAAACCATGCAGCAATGGCTGGCAGAAATAGCATATGAATCCGGATCGGGGCCTAAGAAGGCGACCGAGACATTTTACTTGCCCACGATTGATGATGTGCGTGACGCCATCAGTAAAAAAGGCGGCTATGTTCTCAACGTGCGTCCTTACACAAGATCATCCCTAGAGCGCCTTCTTGCGCGCTCAACATGGTGGCAGGTGCAGCTTTTGCGCGGCATACAATTCAGATCAAATTCAACCTCACCTGGCGTTGCGCTTTGGAAAATTATCCAGGCCGAAACAAATCCGCGCCGTCAAAATATACTCGCCCCCGCCCGCGAAGCCCTCGCCCGCGGCCTTGGAGTCATTGACGCGCTCAAAGCACTCAATATTTTCGATCACGGAACACTGGCCATCCTTGCCGGCTCGGAAAGCGCCAATAAGCTGGTCGAGGGAATTCCGCACGCCATTCAGTCTATCACGCAAAAACGCAAAAACTCGCGGGCAATTGTCGGAACATTGTCATGGCTGGGCTTTGACGTTTTCTCTATTGTCTCATCACTTTGGGCTGCCGAAGACATGGTGCTCGGATGGTTCCGTGACAACAAACCGGAAGACCCTGCCGAAAGAGAACAATTCGAGAGCGTGGTCAATAATCTAGAGCTAACATGGGATATCTTGATCTATTCCTCTCTTGCCGCAGGCGCTTTTATGCTGTGGTGCGTTCTGTCTTTTTGGCTAAATCGCGGTAAAAAAGACTGGCCGACTGCAAAAATCGTCAGAAAAATACCATTAATCGGATCATATCTTCGTGATTTAGCATTTTCCGACTCTATGCTTGCCGCCGCAAGAATGTTGCGCGGTAAAGTGCCAATTGATATTACTTTAAAACAATCAGAGGACGCCTCGGGTGCGCCTGACGTGGCAATGTATTGGCGCGAGGCATCTCATAATCTTGGGCGTGGTGTGGGCCTTGGCGCCGCACTTGACCGTGCCCCCTTAACGCGCAGCGAACGCTTGGAAATAGCAGGCTTGTCTGATCTTGGTCAAGTTGCTACAGTAATGGGGTCGATTGCAGAAATGCGCGAGTCTTCGGCTAAAACAAGACACAAATTTATTGTTTGGATTGCTTTTGCTCTGACTGGCGTTTTCCTCGCTATCGCATTCGGTAGTGCGATCTACGCGCTAACAATTATGAACGTAAGTCTGGACTCAATGATGGGTGGCCTTGTGAGCGGAGCAATGTAATGTCGATAGAAAATAGAGACGAATTGCAGGCTAACATTTCAGAAAATATCAAACCAGCAGGTGTGAAGCCTTCATTGGTAGACACTCTGGCAGGCGAAGCAAAGGATGTAATTGAACATTTGTTACCATACCTGCCCAGTGACATGATCGGCGGCTCTGTGCCACATGTTGCCGGACAAGAGGACGGCGCAGTCTGGAACGCGGCAGCACAAGCATGCGGCACGGACAAAGTCCATTACACATACTCTGCCCATGAGGGCCGTGTTTGGTATCTTGCTTGCCCGTCATCGTCAATGGCTTCAAACCCTGATAGCTGGTGCCCTCTTGCTGCGGCACTCCCGGGAAATGGCGAGTTCTGGGATAAAGAAACCGTTTATATTTATGAACAAGAAGGCCAGGCGTCCGCATTAAGATGGGATCCTGAAACAGGACGTATGCAAGTCTTTCTGGGGGCATCAAGAACGATTTTACCCCGTGTACAAAGCATGGACGTCAATTTTGTCACCATAAATCCCGAAACCGCAGATATCGTTCCATGGCGCAATAAAATGCTCAGAACAGAAAAATTGTCGCGCGCGACAGTCCGAATGTTGATCATGTCAGGCTTATTTGTAAATTTAGCCGCAGCCCTGATTTTGGCGATTAATGTGATTTCAATTGGGTTTGTACAGCGTGATTTGGGGAAGATAAAAGACCAAACTGACCAAGCCGCACTAGAGCTTGTTGAAAGTGCGGCAAACGTGATGCAAAGTGATACAATCCGTCATATGGTTCGGGTGCAACACATTCTTGATAATATAACCTCTTCAAATGGGTATTTAGTCTTGTACCAAGTCGCAGGCAATCGCACAGAGTGGAATGCCATCGTGCCCCAAGGGCTTGTGGATATTGCAATAAGGGACACCACTCTTCAAGACACATCAACAGGCCGCATTAAAGTCTTTAAGGCAAAAAAAGGCAATGTTGAGGGAGATAATGTCAGGATCACGGGAAAACGCTAATGAAATTCAATGTAGAAGCATTAAAATCAATAAACTGGAATTCTTTCCAGAAATTAACGACACCTCAGGCGGCCGATGAACTTAATATATTTTTAGAAAAACTGCCGAAAAATACAAATAAATCAATCCTTGTAATTACAGCGATAATTTGGGGAAGTGCAGCGGTTCTTGGTTTGTATACAACGGTTAAAATGCAAGAATTAGCAGAGCTGTCTATAAAGCGAGGGGAAGCGCAAGCTTTGCTACCAATAGTACCTAAAATTCAAGACAAGCCAGTGGATACACAAGAGGTTAAAACTTTTGTGGATGAACTACATAAAACATATAAAGACCTTGAAATAAAAGGAAGTTCCTCCAATATAGTTATTAACGCTAAATCAACAGCAAATTATGGACAGTTCCGTGAAGCAATTGGGCATATACAAAATGGAGGTTTCGGTTGGCGCGTTAATGTTGAAAAGATGTGTGTAGGAAAAGAGTGCAAGCAATTCCCTCTTTCTGCAACACTAAGAATAAATAAAGTGTCTGTTGAAAAATAATTTTTAATCGGCATGACCTAGAAAAGAGAGTAATGTGTTTGTAAAGATAAGCTATCTGTCAAAAAAACAAGACGGAAATGTCCTCTTCCTTATTCTTATAGCTGTAGCGCTATTTGCGGCGCTTTCTTACGCGGTGACATCATCAACCAGAACAGGGGGCGGGGCCGCTGAAGGAGAGACAAATTTGATTAGCAGTGCCCAAATCACGCAATACCCATCAGCGGTAAGTACAGCGGTTGTCCGTATGTTCATTTCTGGATCAGCTGTGGATGAAATAAGATTTAATCGCCCCTCAGAGTATGATGATTTAGATACCACAGACATAGGCGTATTTCATCCATCTGGCGGGTCTGCAACATACATTCCTGCTCCTGCGGATGTAATGGTCGGCTCATCACCGGGGCAATGGGTGTTTAATGGGGGGCTGGAAATCCCGGATATTGGTCTTTCAGGTGCGGGTGGAAATGATATTATTGCTTATCTAGTCGGTATAAAACAGTCCATATGTTCCAAAATTAACGAAGAACACGGGTTGGGATCTGCAATACCGACCTTGGATGCAAACAGAGACGCTCTATTTACAACAAGAATGTATGATGATGGGAGTTCTGATTACGTTCTGCCTACAACAGATCAGCCAGATATTGACGATGGATCGGGCGCTTTTGATGGTCAGCCTTTCGGATGTTTTCAAAACCCGACAACAAATGACTATGTGTATTATCACGTGATCGTAGAGCGCTAGTCATGAACACTCAGCAAGGAAGTGCTCTGGTCTATATCTTGATCGCAATTGCTTTGCTGGGGGCATTGACACTTACCTTTATGGAGCCATCAAGCCAGCAAACCTCGTCTCAAAACAGTTTTCGCACCGTGTCTCAGATCTCTGGTCAAGTCGATACAATTCGCTCAGCAATTCAGGAGTGCCGCATCGCCTACCGCAAAGGCGACAAAAGCATAGACATAAGTAGCTCAGGCTCCGATCCCGACGCGCAGCGTAACTTCCCCATAAAACCAAACTCAACGCATTTTAGTTCGGCAACAATAGGGCCGACAGCAGGCCGTCTGGCCAAAGATATTCGCTGCCCGGGTGATCCAGGTAATAACGATGAAAACCATGCTCTGATCTTTGGTGGAACATCAGGAAAATTCCTCCCCGCGGCACCGGACTTATTTGAAGACTGGCAATATTACAACGGCACCGATGGCGTATTTATCTGGCTCTCAACGAACAAAAGCGACGCTTTCATAGACTCCGCCCTCCAAAAGCTTGACGATAAATACGGAGAGTGCGAAGCAGATATTATTAATGCATCTGGCGCAGCAATAGACCTCGATAGCGAGTCCCCCGCCGAAGTACAATGTGCCAGTGGGTACACCTGTTTCCGCATACGCCTTACGATAAAATCCACGGCAGAATATAATGGTGACACAGACGGCGAAGAATCAGGCTGTCCTTAAATCTCGTCCTTCAAACGCTCCACATCACGAATAACACGTTGAAATTCCTTCTGTATCGTACGCACCAACCCATCACAAGCCTTTCCTTCATGCGCACGATCTTGCAGGCTCGACGCTAAATCCCCAAGATGAATACAACATGCCGAGCGCGCCGCACCCTTGAGGCTATGCCCAAGCTCTGATAGCTGGTTCAAATCAGTCTCCGCACCAATTTGGCTGATAAGTTTTTCCGTCATATGCACAAACATCCCCATCATATCAATGGTGCTCTCATCAATCGCCCCCAGATTTTGCACAAGGCATTCTCTGTTGATCGCTCTGTCTTTATTATCGCCAGCGTGCTCCGAAGGGGCAGGGGGCGGAGTGTCCATTTGGCTGCTCTCATCCAGCAACCGCCACCTAATCAAAAGCCCACGCAACTTCCCGAGCGTCACAGGCTTAAGCAAACATTCATCAAACCCATGGCGCGAATAAAACTCGCGCTGCGAAACCTGAACATCTGCGGTCAAAACAATCACAGGAAAATGCGCATCCGACTCTTCACTGTCACGAATGGTTTTTACAACCTCGTACCCATCAACATCAGGCATATGCAAGTCAGTAAATAAAATTCCGTATTGTCCTGTTGCCAGTGCCTCAAGCGCCTCGCGGCCATTCTGTGCAAAGTCGGCCTCTACACCCAAATTCTCAAGCTGCCGCCGTAAAATATCACGCACGCTGGCCGTATCCTCGGCGATCAATAAACGTGTCGGCCCCTCAATCACACTGGCATGCTGACGTGCGGCGTTCTTCACAGCCTCGCCAAGACCTGCGCGCGATGCTGGCTTGGTAAGATATGTTGCGCCTAAAGAATTAAGGCTATGCGACAGCCCGACATCATCTCGCACCGTATACATAACATTACCAATAAAAGGGCGCTTCTCAACCAACTCACGAATCAAATCCAGCCCCAGCCCGTCAGGTAAGCCTTGGTCAATAACGGCAACATCAAAAGGATGCATAATCGCCAGCCTCAAACCTTCCTCATACGTGCCGCAATGATCAACCCTCGCACCCATAGAACGCAGAGAATTCACAATTTCTTTCACCCCTTGCGGATGATCCTCAACGCACAAAACAGAAAGCCCTTCAAGATCAGGTAAATCAACACGCTCCTCATCCGTGCTGATTTCTTCGGTCGGTATTTCAAACCAGAATGTCGAGCCTTCGCCCTCCACGCTATCCACGCCAATGCGACCCTCCATAAGATCCACAAGCTTTTTGGATATAGACAGCCCCAGCCCTGTCCCGCCATACTTACGCGCCGTCGTATTATCGGCTTGCGTGAACGAGCTAAACAACCTGCTACAAACCTCTTCACTCATTCCAATACCCGTATCAATCACCTCAAAGCGCAAACCAAGCCCATTTTTGGGCGGTGTGATCTGCTCAACCTGCGTCGTGACGCGCACAGTAACACGACCGTCATGCGTAAATTTCAGGGCGTTGCCACAGAGATTCATTAAAATCTGACGTAAACGTTTAGGATCACCCAGTACAACAAAGGGAACGTTGGCATCAATATCATCGATAAGACGAACATGCGCCCCGCGCACTTTAACGGATAAAGCCTCCAACATTCCGCGCACCAGCAACCGAACAGGAACTTCAAAAACATCCAGCTCCATCGCATCGGCGTCCATTTTGGCAACATCCAGAACATCATCCAGAATTTCGAGCAAATTGCTCGATGCCTCCTGCGCCGTTTTCACCATAGAGTCAATTTTTTCATCTGGCTTTTCTGCGGCAATCAGCTCCAGCAAACCATAAATCGTCTGCATCGGCGTTCGTATTTCATGGCTCATCGTCGCAAGAAAATTTGACTTTTGCTGCGCAACCGCATCGGCCTCCGCAATCTGCTGTTCCAGCTGTTCTATCGATTTTTCAGGTTTTTTTGCGCTCATTACAATTTTTATTCATGGAAGACTTGAAAAACGCAGTAAAACTAGAGTATCACAGTCTTTCGCTTATCCAAGAAAGAAGCGTAAAAAGGAGAAAGATTATGGGTTATAAAGTCGCAGTTGTCGGGGCAACAGGGAATGTCGGGCGTGAAGTGCTGAACATTCTGCACGAGCGCAATTTCCCCGTGGATGATATTGTCGCACTGGCCTCCAGCCGGTCAGTCGGCCGTGAAGTCTCCTTTGGCGATAAAGACATAAAGATCCAAGATCTTGATAAATTCGATTTTAAAGGCACAGACATTGTGCTCTCCTCACCCGGCGGCGCGGTCTCTGCAAAATATTCTCCAATCGCGGCAAAGGCTGGTGCGGTTGTGATTGATAACACGTCACATTTTCGCATGGATCCCGACGTGCCCTTGATCGTGCCGGAAGTAAACCCGCACGCAATCAAAGATCATGGAAAGCGTAACATCATTGCAAACCCAAATTGCTCGACTATCCAGATGGTTGTGGCGCTTAAGCCCCTGCATGATGCGGCAAAAATCAAGCGCGTCGTGGTCAGCACATACCAATCCGTTTCTGGCTCAGGCAAAGAAGCAATGGATGAGCTGTTCAATCAGACAAAAGGCATCTACATGAACGCGAGCCCTGAACCAAGCGTCTATCCAAAGCAAATCGCCTTCAACGTGATTCCGCAAATCGATGTGTTCATGGAGGACGGCATGACCAAGGAAGAATGGAAAATGGTCGTCGAGACAAAGAAGATTCTCGACCCGTCCATCAAAGTGTGTGCGTCATGCGTGCGTGTGCCTGTCTTCGTGGGTCACTCCGAAATGGTGAACGTAGAGCTTGAAAAAGAAATAAGCGCCGCCGAAGCAAAGCAACTCTTCCGTGATTTCCAGGGTATTACTTTGGTTGATCTCGAACATGAAGATCTGGAATATGTCACCCCGCAAGAAGTGCAGGGCGAAGACGATGTCTACGTCTCCCGCGTACGCGAAGATATAAGCGTCGAAAACGGCCTTAATTTCTGGTGCGTGTCCGATAACCTTCGTAAAGGCGCGGCCTTAAACACCGTGCAAATCGCAGAATTGTTGATTGGGAAAGCGGCTCAAGCTGCAGCTTAATGTATAGTGTCATCCTGAGCGAAGACCCAAAGGGTCGTAGTCGAAGGATCTTAAGAAACTTAAATAAGATGCTTCCTATCACGAGCGTTCGGTCAGGATGTCACCGTCAATGTCAATCCTTCATCAAATCCACGCCCATCGCCATCAACATTTGGTCGAACAGACCAAACAGGCCGCCGTGCGGGCGGAACTTATCTATATTAATCTCATGCTGAGCCATCCGCATTCCAACGGCGGCTTGTGCATCCGCGCGGATGGCATCCATATCAATGCCACTGGTTGCCATCGCATGCAATTTATCGAGTAAATCCTGCTCCGACGGATCAAGAACCCCGTCTTTAAACGCCATCAGGCGCGCAAAGTAACAAACTTGCCCGCGATATTTTGGCTCGTTGATATTCCGAAACATATCGGCCACGTCTTTTGCGTCATCAAGATCATCCATAATCGTTGCACGTTGGTCATCTGAAAGTGGCAAATGGCGTGCCATAGCAGTCATATATGCGCGTTCTTCATCACACACTTCGCCGTCTTGGTGCGCCATCGCAATCACACACCTGAGCATATGAAATTTACTATTACTAACGATATCTTTATCAAAATTTTTTTGAGTCATGAAACGAACCTTAAATCCCAAGAGTTTTATAGTTAAGAAAGTGAAGTTTAGCCTTTAAAAACCAGTATAGAACGCCTATCATAAGGTCAGAATTTTAAAGAAACAAGTACAGGGTGACGATATGTCAGAAACAACCCCAAAAGCCAAGCGCCCATTATCACCGCATTTACAAGTTTACAAATTGCCGCTCACCGCGCTGATGTCGATTTCACACCGCGTAACAGGCGCGGCTTTGGCGATGGGAACACTGCTTGTCACCGCGTTCTTCATTGCGGCGGCGTCAGGCGAGGAATATTATAATTTCGTAATGGATCTAGCGGCGCATCCCCTTGGTAAAATTGTTCTATTCCTCTGGTCATTCGCGTTGTTCTTCCACATGTGCAACGGCATCCGCCACATGTTCTGGGATATCGGCAAAAACTTCGATAAAGCGAGCGCCAATCGCTCTAACTATTATGTGATAGCAGGCGCAATCGCGGTGACGATCTTTGTGTGGGCCGCGGCATGTGGATGTTTTCACACAGTTTAAGGGCAAACAGTTTTAAGGAATTAAAAAATGAAAAAAGATAATTTTGCAACGCCGCTTAAAAACGCCAAGGGTTATGGCTCCGCTCATGAAGGTGTTGAGCATTGGTTAAAACAAAAAATCACCGCACTTGCGAACATTCCGCTTATTATTTGGCTCGTCTATTCAATGGTGAAATTAAACGGCGCATCCTACGAAGTCTTCACAACGTGGCTCGCACAACCAATCAATGCAATCCTTATGATCTTGCTTGTTATATCTGTGATGTTCCACGCAAAGCTTGGCGCGCAGGTGATTGTTGAGGATTACATCTCATGCAAGGCACTACGCATCACAAAGCTGATCGCACACAAAATTCTCTTCTTCGGAATGGCCGTGGCCATCATTTTCTGCATTCTAAAAATTGCCTTCACGGCAGGGGTCTAAGTTGCAAGAAAAAGATTTCGGATCAGAAATGCCAAAAGAGTTGAAGGGACGACTTAAGGAAAGAAGCGGATGGTTTTTTATAATATATTTCGCAGTTGTTGCATTTGGATTATATCTAGTGAATAAAGCTTTAATAAATTCAATGGCATCTGCGACTTATGAAATTATTGTAATTGCATCTGTTTTGCCTCTGGGCGGCCTATTTTTTTGGTTTCTCACAAAAATTGAAGAGTGGCAGAAAAATAGATTAATAAGTTATCGAATAAAAAATGGCCACTGGCCAAACGGAGATTGGTAAAACATGACACAAGAATATGAAATCATAGATCACGAATTTGACGTTGTCGTTGTCGGCGCTGGTGGCGCGGGCTTGCGTGCTGGCTTCGGCTGTGCTGAAAAAGGTCTCAAGACGGCAATCATATCTAAGGTTTTCCCAACGCGTTCACACACCGTTGCGGCGCAGGGCGGAATTTCTGCCGCGCTCGGGAATATGGGCGAGGATAGCTGGCAGTTCCATATGTACGACACAATCAAAGGGTCTGATTGGCTCGGTGACCAAGATGCAATCGAATATATGTGCCGCGAAGCCATCCCCTCCATTATCGAGCTTGAGCATTACGGCGTGCCATTCTCCCGCACCGCTGCGGGTAAAATCTACCAGCGCGCATTTGGCGGTATGACAACGCATTTCGGTAAAGGCACCGCGCAACGCACATGCGCCGCAGCCGACCGGACAGGACACGCAATTTTACACACGCTTTACACGCAGGCGCTCAAGCACAAGGCTGAATTCTTCATCGAATATTTCGCCCTCGACCTGATCATGAGCGACGAAGGTGAATGCGTGGGTGTCATGGCGATCAACCTCGACGATGGCACAATCCACCGTTTCCGCGGCCATCAAACTATCCTCGCCACAGGCGGCTATGGACGTGCTTATTTCTCATGTACATCGGCGCACACATGCACAGGCGATGGCGGCGGTATGGCGCTGCGCGCGGGCATCCCGCTCCAGGATATGGAATTCACACAATTCCACCCAACAGGAATCTACGGCGCAGGCTGCTTGATCACCGAAGGCGTGCGCGGCGAGGGCGGTTATCTCACCAACGCCGAAGGCGAACGCTTCATGGAGCGCTACGCACCAAGCGCAAAAGACCTCGCATCCCGTGATGTTGTATCCCGCTCAATGACCATAGAAATCCGCGAAGGCCGCGGCGTTGGCACAAACAACGACCACATCCATTTGAACCTCATGCACCTCGAACCGGACATGATCAAGGAACGCCTGCCCGGAATCGCCGAAAGTGCGCGCATCTTCGCTGGCGTAGATGTAACGAAGGAGCCTATTCCCGTGCTCCCGACCGTGCATTATAATATGGGCGGCATCCAAACCAATTACCGCACAGAGGTCATCAACCCAACGAAAAAAGACCCAAACGCGGTCGTCCCCGGCCTAATGGCCATCGGCGAAGCGGGCTGTGTGTCCGTTCACGGCGCAAACCGCCTCGGCTCAAACTCATTGCTCGACCTTGTCGTATTCGGCCGCGCCGCTGCGATCACGGCGGCAGATACCGTCAAGGCAGGCACGTCACATCAACCACTCGGCAACGATGACGGCTCCCGCGCTGTTGACCGCCTCGACCACTTCCGCAATTGCAACGGCTCAACCTCAACGGCAGAGCTCCGCGGCTCCATGCAAAAAGCAATGCAAGAACATGCCGCTGTCTTTCGCACATCGGACTCCCTGCAAGAGGGCGTTGGCAAAATCAACGAATGTTTCGCAGGTAAGGTCGATCTTGGCATCAAAGACCGTTCGCTCATCTTCAACACCGATCTTATCGAAGTCTTGGAACTCGACAACTTGCTCGGCCAAGCCGTGGCCTCCATGCATTCCGCCGCCAACCGTGAAGAATCCCGCGGCGCGCACGCCCACGAAGACTTCCCCGACCGCGACGATGCAAAATGGATGAAACACACCGTCATCAAGGTCGATGAAAAGGGCAAAACCGAAATCGGCTACCGCCCCGTCATCATGGAAACCCTCACCGACGAAATCGAACCCTTCCCCCCGAAAAAACGGGTTTACTAAAACGGATTAAGAGCGTTGAAACGAGGAGGCTTTAAGCCATACCTTCATCATAGTGATGAGGCTCATCCTCATCACGGCGTCTTGAACCAGCATGCGCAACCGCAGCGACAAGCCCAAGGGTAAGAAGAAAGCCAACTACAATAGCCATATTCGAACCGGAACTGGTATTGGAAACAACCGCAGGATCATCCACGTCAGGGTCGGGAATAACGGGCTTATCCGGATCTGGGTCAAATATCGACGGAATGTGAGGATCAGGGTCATCATGAGAACCTGAATGAACGATAATTAATGAAGTACCGTGCCCGGGAAACAATCCATGATGACCATGATGAAGGCTTTTAAAAACAGGAGGCGCTGATCGTGGATCATTTGTTAAACTATAGGCTGGCGTTGGCAAACAGTCCTTAACATTAACAAGGATAGAGCCATCAGCTAGATGATGCTTTGATACACAAACCGGCATAGGATTCCCTAAATTCGTACAGCCGGTTTCAATGGCGTCACCAAACGGGTTATTCGTATCCGCCGCGCGCGACGTCCGCGCCCAAAACTGACCATTCTCATCGGCTCTGAAGGTAAACACACCGGCAATATCACCGCCTTGAAGGCGACCATTCTTGTCAAAACCAAGCTTCCCCTCCATCGGGCCACCAACAAAACCAGAGGTTCTGTTAACATCCGAAGGCAAAACGCGATGCGCACCAGCCGTCGCAGGGCAAAAATCACTGCTCGGCGCGGCAACAGGGGTTGCTTTCGGGTCATAGGAAAAGCGCGCAGAAGGAAACCTATCTCCTTTATCTGCAAAGCGCGTGTTCGGTAGATCAACCGTCAAACAATCGGCCAGATCAGGGCTTTTTGTAATACTATCAATAACAGGCGCGCCCATATCAACTTTTCCAAGATGCAGAGCAAATGCAGAAAAAGTAAGTGTCTCACCCGCATCATACGCATCAAAAAAGGCTCGCGTGTCTGCGTTTAGCGGCACCTTAAAGGAATCCCCTGAGGGCTCCTGATACTTCGTAAGGTCAAGTGTTTGATCACCCACCCGTAAAGCAGGCAATCCCGTTGTAAACTTGGGGTCAATACGCACAAAACGTCCCTGATATTCGCCTTGAAAATCAAACATGCCATAAGACGGATTACGTCGCACATCATCTGCATCACGCCCGGGATATTGGGTCGTAACCGCCGCAACGCCCATACAGGCACGTTCATCCATAGTCGCAACAGTTGAAACACCATCCGAAACGCGATTTCGCTCAACGAGTCCACCAAGAGCAGAATATCTCGGACCACTCTGTCCATACCGATCCATCGTTGCCGCGCCGGTGCCAGTCGGAATAGAAGATGCCGCAAGCGTGACCGCTAAAGCCAGCCCTACGCTTAGGCCTGCTACCGCATGTCTATCAGCCTCAACAGCTGAAACAGAATCCGAAAATGGTGTTTTAATGTCTGGTGTATGCATCATCAATTCAACCTAATTTATTATTATAATTAAGCTCTTATAGGGTTTAGTCTAAAAAAACTACAAAATTCGTACAATAAAAAGGTTTTAAACACCCCCAGCCATGCTATAATTTCACCAGATATATCAGGCATAGCTTAGGGTTAAAAAGAAAAAAATGGCAGAATTCACACTTCCAAAAAATTCAAAAATTGTTAAAGGCGAAACCATAAACGCTTCTAATGGGTCAAAAAACGCGAAGACATTAAAGGTCTACCGCTGGAGCCCCGATCTGCTTGACGATAAAACGGGAGAGCCTCAAAACCCGCGCATGGATGAAATCACAATCGACCTCGACCAATGCGGCCCGATGGTTCTCGATGCGCTGCTTTACATCAAAGATGAAGTCGACAGCTCCCTCACGCTCCGCCGCTCTTGCCGTGAAGGAATCTGTGGCTCCTGCGCGATGAACATTGACGGCACAAATACATTGGCCTGCACAAAGGCCATCGCCGATGTAAAAGGCGATATCAAGGTCACACCCCTGCCACACATGCCCGTCGTCAAAGACCTCGTCCCCGACCTCAATCATGTTTACGCGCAATATACATCGATTGAACCATGGCTGAAATCAGAAAGCCCCGCGCCAAGCCGCGAACGCCTGCAATCAGAAGACAACGCCCTTGTTCTAAACGGCGAAGACGGCCACGGCCCCGCCGCCTGTATCCTATGTTTCTGCTGCTCAACGTCATGCCCATCCTATTGGTGGAACGGCGATAGATTCTTGGGGCCCGCAATCCTGCTCCAGGCCTACCGCTGGATCGCAGACAGCCGCGACGACGCAACCGGCGAGCGCCTCGATCAACTCGAAGACCCGTTCCGCTTGTACCGCTGCCACACCATTATGAACTGTACAAACACCTGCCCCAAAGGCCTAAACCCCGCCGCAGCCATCGCAGAAATCAAGAAAATGATGGTCGCCCGCAGGTAGAAAATAGAAGGAAAAAATGTTTAAAGGCGTGTTACCATGGAAATTTGGAGGCGCACTCTTGGCGCTGGCCTTTTTTTCAGCTGTATTTTTTGTCAAACCCATAGGTGTATCTACGCAATTCGTTATTCTAGACGGCATTATATGGGACGCTATCAGCCCTGAAACCGTCGTCGAAGATGCCGCAAGTAAAAGCGGTTACGCGTCGCCAAACGATTATTTAAACAAAAGCGGCGGAAAATATGCAGCGAACATAGCCAACCCCATGAATTATAGTTTTGTTTTTGTCATTGCCATGATGGCGGGTGCATTTTTATCTGCCTTGCTCAAGGGAGACAGACCCCAAACGCCCGATCAAAAAGCCATGCCCCAAGTCTGGCGCGAGCGCTTCGGTAACAGCGAGCTAAAGCGCTACGTTGTGAGCTTTATCGCTGGCTTCATCGTCCTGTTTGGTGCGCGTTTAGCTGGCGGCTGTACCAGCGGCCACATGATGAGTGGCATAATGCAAACCGCCCTCAGCGGCTATATCTTTGCCGCGGGCGTATTCCTCAGCGGAATTCCGCTCGCTATTATTACGTTTAAGAAAAAAAACTAAGGGAAGGGCATATCATGGAATTAATATATGCAATTATCTTCGGTCTGCTCTTTGGCTTTGCGCTAAACCGTGCAGGTGCAACCAACCCCCAGAATATCATCAATATGCTTCGTCTGAGCGACCTCTCTTTAATGAAAGCTATTATGTTCGCCATCGGCTTGTCATCGGTTGCCGTCTTCGCATCATTAGCCACAGGACTCCTTGACCCATCGCATATCTCGATTAAAACCACCTATATCGGCGTGTTCGTGGGTGGAATCTTGCTCGGAACAGGGTTCGCAATTGCAGGATATTGCCCGGGAACCGGGCTGGCCGCCGCCGCAACAGGGCGAAAAGACGCGCTGTTTTTTGTCCTCGGAGGCTTGGTTGGTGCCTTTGCTTTTACGCTAGCCTATGGCTGGTTCGAAGCAAACACAAATATGTTCGACAAGATCGCAGGCGGCGCAGTCTCTCTGGCTGAAACGGGAAATGCGAAATACAAGCCGCTCTTAACCCAAAATGGCACGCTCATAGGTATTATGCAGGGCTTGATTTTCATGTTGATTGCATGGATATTACCAAAAAGCATAAAGTAAGATACGCCCATGGCCGGAACACACATCATAAAACTCGTCGTTGGCGCAGAAGATATCCATCACTTCTGGCAGATTCAACGCGCGCACGAAATGGATTACCATGGCCAGCGCGCCGTGCCCTGCTGGACGCGTTATGCGCCCAAACGCGCTGATGAAATGCTAAAAGACGGCGCGTCAATCTATCGCGTTGTCAAAAATCGCATCGTCTGCCGCCACAAAATTCTGGGCTTTGAGGTCGTTGAAAACACATCAAAAGGAAAAATGTGCATGATCATGCAGGATGCAGAAATGATCGAAACCATCGCCGTGCCGCGACGTCCGTTCCAAGGCTGGCGCTACCTAAAACCCTCCGACGCGCCGCCCGACAAGGGCATCTATACAGGCCAAGGCATACAGGGCGAAATCCCCGAAGACATGCAGGAAGAGTTAAAGGCCGCGGGGCTACTTTAGGTTTTCGATAATTTTTTGAACACAATTCTCTATATCTATAATAGATGTATCTAGAATAACCCGTTCATCATGACGAGGTTCATATTCACGTTCTAAAACATCATCCCAAGTCGGTAATACGTGATTTTGAATATCTGCAACGCGTTTTTCTATTCTACGACGATGCTCATCGCGGTCGCTACAAATAACTTCGATTTCAATTGCTATTGCATCATTATAATGTGCAATATTCCGCCAATCATGCCGCGTTAATTCAATTGAATTGACTGAGTCGGCCACAACAATATGATTTAACCGTAAATGATCAGCAGCAAGTGCATACGCAATTTCATACCCAGCATCTTCAGTATCTTTAATTTGAAGCATAGAACGTCCTAATGCTTGTTCAATGGTGTCAACGCGTAGGTAAACAGCGTGAATTTTCGCAGCCAAAGCTTTTGCAATAGTCGTCTTTCCAACACCAGGGAGCCCAGAAAATATTACAAGAGCTGGCCGTTTCACTCCGCCGTATCCAAACCAATATCAAGTGCAGGGGCAGAGTGCGTCAGCGCGCCAACGGAGATATAATCCACGCCCGTCTCGGCAATGCCGCGCACATTCTGCAAGGTCACACCGCCTGAGGCCTCAGTAATCATTTTGCCTTCCACCATCTTCACAGCCGCGAGCAAATCGGCATGCGCAAAATTATCGAGCATCACAACATCCGCGCCGCCATGCTTAAGAACCTCTTCCAACTGATTGAGCGTATCAACCTCAATTTCGACTTTAACCATATGCCCAATATTATTGCGAGCATTATCAAGCGCGCACCGAACGCCACCACACATCGCAATATGATTGTCCTTAATCAAAACCGCATCATCAAGGCCGTGGCGATGATTAAACCCGCCGCCTGCGCGCACGGCATATTTTTGAATGGTTCGTAAACCCGCAAGCGTCTTACGCGTGTCACAAATCTTCGCGTCCGTGCCCTGAACCTCCAGCACATACCGCCGTGTTAATGTCGCAATCCCGCTCATATGGGTCATGAAATTCAGCGCGCTGCGTTCCGCCGTCAGAATCGCCTGCGCCGGCCCTGTGATTTTCGCAATATTTTGTCCAGCTTCCAAAATATCGCCATCTTGCGCAAACACTTCAAAGTGTACCTCAGGATCAACATGCGAAAAACACGACAGCCCCAAAACAAGACCCGCCAGAACGCCATTCTCACGTGCATTCAAAATAACGGCACTTTCAGCATCTGCGGGTACAACTGCCGCGCTCGTGATGTCAATGCCGTGCCCAAGGTCTTCCTTAAGAGACATTCGAACCAGATCTTCAATGAGAATATTGGGCAGTTGCATAGTTTGTTCTCCTTTGGTGTCATCCTGACCGACCGTAGGGAGTGGAAGGATCTTGATTAAATTGCTTCAGATCCTTCGACTTCGCTCAGGATGACATTTAACTCAAATCTAACATCCGCTCAACCGCTTTCAACGCGCGCACACGAATCGCTTCGTCAATGATGATTTCAGGCGCTTCGTTTTGCAAACACGCCAAAATCTTCGGCAGAGTAATTCGCTTCATGTGTGGGCACATCTGACACGTGCCAATCATCTCAACATTCGGATTCGCCGCAGAAATGTTATCGCTCATCGAACATTCAGTCATCAGCATCGCGCGTTTTGGTTGCTTTTCCTTAATGAAATTATCCATCTGCGCGGTTGATCCCGCATAATCCGCCTCGGCCATAACCTCTGGCGGGCATTCAGGATGCGCAAGGACGATAATGTCATCATAAGTTTTACGTGCATCGATAATGTCTTGCGGCGTAAAGCGCTCATGCACCATACAGCTGCCTTCCCAGAAAATGACTTTCACGTCTGTTTCTGCCGCAACATTTTTCGCTAAATACATATCAGGCGTCATAATCACCGTGTCATGCCCCTCCGCACCAAGCGCATTCACAATTTTCAGAGCATTCGATGATGTGCAGCAAACATCACTTTCCGCCTTCACATCAGCGGACGTATTCACATAGGTCACAACAGGAATACCCGGATATTTCTCTTTGAGGCCGCGAACATCTGCCGCCGTAATCCCCTCCGACAGCGAACAGCCAGCCTTCAAATCAGGCGACAGAATAGTCTTCTCAGGGCACAAAATCTTCGACGTTTCCGCCATAAAATGCACACCGCACTGCACAATCATTTGGGCTTCAGTCTCTGCGGCTTTCTGCGCCAGCATCAAAGAATCACCAACAATATCGCCAACACCAAAAAACACATCAGGCGTCATATAATTATGCGCCAAAATGACTGCGTTCTTTTCTTTTTTCAGGCGGTTAATCTCGTATATGTAAGGGGCTATTGTTTCCCAATGATCACGTTCAAACTGGCTCTCCAGCTTCGCGTAAAGTGCCTCCGTAGCCTGTGCAACTTCGTCCGTGTAACCAATCAACTGCGCGCTCATAAGCATAACCCCTTCACAGCTAGTGAATATGATGTGTATATTTCATACTCACACACCGAAGGTCAAGGGAAAACGGAGAACCACGCCATGACAAATATGTCAGAAACGCAAGAAGAAACAACAGAACATTTATTCTCGTACGGAACTTTGCAAATGCAGGCCGTCCAAATCGAAACATTCGGACGTCTTTTGGAAGGCAAAAAAGAGTCACTTCCGGGCTATGAACTCTCCATGATTTCTATCGATGACCCTGCCGTCGTGCAAACCAGCGGCGAAGCGCATCACCCCATCATTGCACCAACGAACAGCGCATCCGATACAGTGGAAGGCACGGTCTTCAAAATCACCCCGCAAGAACTAGCCGACGCAGACCGCTACGAAGTCGACGCCTATAAACGTGTCAGAGTCATAATGAACTCAGGGCAGAGCGCATGGGCGTATATTGATGCAACCGCCGAAATACATCAGAAGAGCGCATAAACAAAATGGCCGACCTATTCGCAAACGACGCGCCAGACGCAAATCAGAGTCACCGCCCGATGGCGGATCTCTTGCGCCCCAAAACCATCGATGAGGTGGTAGGGCAAGATCACCTGCTCGGTGAAAACGGGTCACTGCGTAAAATGCTGGAGGCAGGTGCATTATCGTCGCTCATATTATGGGGACCACCCGGCTGCGGCAAAACCACAATTGCAAGAATCCTAGCGGATCACAGTGACCTGCATTTCGAACAAATTTCCGCAATCTTCTCTGGCGTGGCTGACTTGCGCAAAGTCTTCGACGCTGCAAAAATCCGCCGCGGCAATGGCGCAGGAACGCTCCTCTTCGTCGACGAGATTCACCGCTTCAATAAATCACAACAAGACGCCTTTCTGCCTGTCATGGAAGACGGCACAATCACACTCATTGGTGCAACGACAGAAAATCCATCCTTCGAACTGAACGCCGCCGTGCTCAGCCGCGCGCAGGTTTTTGTTTTAAAACGTCTCGAATCGGAAGGGCTTGAGGAACTCCTCAAACGCGCAGAGCAGCGGGCAGGGCGCACGCTCCCCCTTGATGATAACGCCCGCGAACTCCTCAAGACGATGGCCGATGGCGACGGGCGATATATGCTAACAATGTGTGAACAAATCCTCGCCCAAACCCCAGAGGAGCAAAGCATCACCGCCGAGGCACTCATGCAGATGCTTCAAAAACGCGCACCCGCACACGACAAATCAGGCGAGTCACATTTCAACCTCATCAGCGCATTTCACAAATCTTTGCGCGGCTCAGACGTTGATGGCGCGCTTTATTGGATGGCCCGCATGCTTGAGGGCGGCGAAGACCCAGCCTATATTCTGCGCCGCATGGCCTGCGTCGCATCCGAAGATATCTCCATGGCTGACCCGCAGGCACTCGTGATTGCAATGAACGCATGGCAAGCCTATGACCGCCTTGGATTGCCCGAAGGGGAACTCGCCATGGCACAAGCCTGCGTCTATCTGGCCTCCGCACCAAAATCAAACGCAAGCTATATGGCGCTCAATGCTGCCAAAAGCGCCGCGCGCAAAACAGGCTCACTCATGCCCCCCAAACATGCCATGAACGCACCAACAAAATTAATGAAAGCCGAAGGCTATAGTGATGGATACGAATACGATCACAACACCCCGGAAGGGTTCAGCGGCCAAAGCTATTTCCCCGATGACCTCCCGCGCGAAGAATTCTACAAACCCGTCCCTAGAGGCTTCGAACGCGATATCCAAAAACGTTTAGGCTACTGGAAAAAACTACGCGACGCAAAATAGAGTCAGCGCGCTTTATCTTTGGTAAACACCAACATAACCCCACTGGCAATGATAATACACGCCCCCGCCATCATCCAAAAGTCAGGCACATCGCTAAAAACGACATAGCCCAGAATAAGCGCAAACACCATTTGCACATAATGGATCGGCGCGATTAAAGCATAAGGCGCAGTTTTGTATCCATAGGCAATCCCCGTAAGGCCGAATGTTACAAATAACCCATTCATAATAAAGATTGGCCAGTGCTCCATGGCAGGCACCGAAAGCGTTGGAAACATAGGCACGATTAGAAGAAGAACAATCGTCAAGCTGGGGTAAAAGGAAAGCGAGAGGAGCGTCTCCCCGTATGCCAAAGGCCGCGCAAGCAAACCCAAACTCACAATAAAAACCAGCGCGCACAGCGCATAAACAACCTCCAGCGTAACACTCGCCAGCCCATCATGAAACGCAACCAAAATCCCCGAAAACCCGCACGCAATAATAATCCAGCTGCGAAGGGAAACAGATTCCTTATAAATCGGAATCGCCGCAACAGTCGTTAAAAACGGAGAGAGAAACAAAACCGTATAAAGGCTCGCAAGCTGTAATCCGTTCGACAAAGCAGTCACAATCAAAACACCAATCATCAAAGCGCACACACCGCGCCCAACATGGATGAGGAGTTTATCCGTCTTCAAAGTCTTCTCAACCCCGCCCAAAATAGGCGAAAATAACAACCCAAAAACAAAACACATGAAGTACGTCCAGAACAAAACATCAAACGTTTCGTAATATGCCCCCAACCACTTCGCACACGCATCAGCAAGGGCAAACCCAGTAAAACCCATAAATCCGGCGAGTATACCCTTTTGAGTAGTCGAAAAGCGTGAGAACATGTATAAGAGCCTTAAGGTGAAATATATAGGTGAAATATAGATACGTCATTACACGGCTTGTCCGTGTAATCCATTTCAGATTATGATATGGATCACACGCATGAAGCGTGTGAAGACGCATTTTAAGTGTATGGTTTATAAATGCTTGGTACAATAGGAATGATTGGTTTAGGCGGAGCGCTGGGCGCAATCGCACGTCATGGCGTGAATATGGGCACGGTGCAGTTATTCGGTCATGGTTACCCTTACGGAACTTTGATTGTAAACATCCTTGGCTCATTTTTAATGGGCATATTAATCGTAAAATTTTCACAAATGACCCAAGTCTCTCAAGAGGTGCGTATGCTAACGGTTACAGGATTCTTAGGCGCGTTTACGACCTTTTCAACCTTTTCACTTGATGTGATAACCTTATGGGAGCGCGGCGAAATGCTGCACGCGCTGGGCTATATTTTAATCTCTGTAATCTGTTCTGTACTCGCACTGGGCGCAGCATTTTATCTTATGCGTGGAATGACAACATGAAATTTATCACTATAAAACAAGACGATGACGGGCAGCGTCTTGACCGCTGGATCAAAAAGAACGTCCCGGAAATGCCCTATGTTTTGGCGCAAAAGCTTATGCGAAAAGGCGCAATCCGCATTGACGGAAAACGTGTAAAGCCTGATACAAAAATTGCGGCAGGTGGAGAAATAAAAATTCCAAGCTTTGACGTAAACCCGCCATACACCGAAAAGCACGTCATGACCATCACGCCGGAAGATGAAGAATTCCTGCGCTCTATGATCATCTACGAAGACGAGCACGTCATCGCGCTCAACAAGCCCGCAGGCATCGCTGTACAAGGCGGCACAAACACAAAGCGCCACATTGACGGGCTTTTACAATTACTCAAAACCGAAGATGACGTCGTCCCGCGTCTCGTCCACCGACTTGATAAAGACACAAGCGGAATTATGCTCCTCGCACGCTCTGCCAAGGCCGCGCGTGAATTGGGTTTTGCGTTCCAACAAGGCAAAGTGCGAAAAATATATTGGGCAATCGTCTCTCCGACGCCCGAAGTCTTAGAAGGCACAATCAAAGCCGCCTTAATAAAATCTGGCGGCACATTCGAAACAATGATCATCGACGAGGAGGAGGGCAAATACGCCGCCACCGAATATAGCGTCATCGAGAGCGCAGGGCGCGCCGCCGCGTTCGTTGCTTTCTGGCCGCGTACAGGCCGCACACACCAAATCCGCGTCCACGCCGCGCAAGCAATGGGCAGCGCCGTTCTGGGTGATCGTAAATACCGCGCTGTCAAAGACGAGGACTCTAAATTGCTCGATGCTGACCTTAAAGATATGGATCTGGCCAACCGCCTGCACCTCCATGCTCATCGCCTCATCCTCGACCATCCTATCGAAGAGGGTAAAACATTAGATATCCGCGCCCCTCTTGCGGCTGATCTGATTAAAAGCTGGAAAAGCCTCGGCTTTAATCATAAACTCAAAATCGACCCATTTGAGGATATTGAATAAACATGACTGACAACTCCTATCTCTTAGACGGCCAAGATAAAAAAAAGGTAAACTGGTTTGGGCGTATTCTTAAAATTGGCTTCGTCATCGCGGCGTTCGCTTTGGTCATGATTACTGTCTTGGCTAATATGGGCGGAAAAAATGAAACGCTCAAACAAGGTGTGATCCAATTTACCAGCGAACTCTTTGGTGGTCGCCCCGTGTCGCTCGATACGCTTAATAACATGAGCTTCTTCCCCCGTGTCGGCCTCGATGTTGAAGGCCTTCATGTCATCTCAAAACCTGAGAATGGCGCAAAAATCATGAGTATTGGAAAGCTACAAGCGTATATGGGATTTTGGCAAGTTGCCACACGTAAGCCTCAAATCAAAGGGTTTTATCTCGAAGACGTCTACGCGATTAAAGGTGCATTCATTCCCAATGAAGTCACGATTGAAAAAATATTCATCGACCACGACCTTGAAACAGGAACAGCAAATTTGCGTGGAAATGGCAAGATCGGTGTGCACCAGTGGAATTTCAGTGCTGGCATGAAGGTCTTTGGATCAAAAGGCAAATACAGCTTCGCTCTCTCAGGCGAATTCCCCGTGACGGTTGAAATAGCGGATATTAAGTTCGATACACAGTTCGTAAGCCATGAAGATAATTATTTCAAACTTGAAACCTTCACTCTAACGCAAGGCGAGAAAAAAATATCAGGCAATATTGTTCTTTCTGCACTTGGTAAGAACCTGCTCAAAATTAAAGCTAAAATCGACACTCAAAATGAGAGCAGAATAAACGCCGACCTCGTGGCAGACAGGTCCGCAGTCATA
>CAYGSA010000023.1:16689-23430 GCA_964352375.1 uncultured Micavibrio sp. | reverse complement strand
AAACTGATCCCGCGTATCCAGCATATCCAGCGAGAGTGTATTCTCGCCCTGTGTGGCGGTCAGAATGCCAATCACCGTTGCAGGATGCCCCCCCGCCTTCGCAAACTGCGCAGAGAACACATCAAAATTCCCGACATCTTCGGCAATAACAAGGCCGGCTCTTTCAGAAAAATGATGGGCATCCGATCCGACAACCGTGTCATATTCACAACCGAGAACGGTATCATAGTCTTTGGAAAAATCTTTAGGCGCATCAACCGTCCAAAGATGCTGCTTGAACATTTTGCTCAACGCCGCACGCTCTTCCTGATCCTGTGTCGCAATAAAAACCCGCACAATCTAATTCCTTTTCATAAGAATATATAAGTAGGGTCAAGCTTGTCAAGGAATTCAATCGTATGCGCGAAAAGGGCAAAAATAATGGCTGCCTGATGAGGGCAGCCATTTAAATTTATAAAGTAATTATCAAGTGACAAGAAGACTTCGAAACTTCTTATTCCTTATAATTACAGTATCCTTTTAAAATAAGGTTAAAAAAAGGCTTTTCCCTGCCCATGTTGTGAAAATCCACAACCACAGAAAAATTGATGATTCCTATCAGTAAACAAATCATGTACACTCTTTTTTAAGGATTTACAGGCATCATGCAAATCCGAACATTCATCTTTTTTTCTAAGGGATATAAAAAACATGGCACGCACTGGGCACGATTCACTAAACACACGCAAAACACTCACCGTTGACGGCAAGAACTATGATTATTTCTCGCTTGAGGAGGCCGCGAAACATATTGGTGACGTCTCAAGGTTGCCTTATACCTTAAAAGTGCTGCTCGAAAATCTGTTGCGCCATGAAGATGGCCGCTCGGTCACAAAAGAAGATGTTCAGGCGGTTCAAGGCTGGTTAGAGCGTAAAAAGTCCACACACGAAATTGCCTTCCGCCCCGCACGCGTCCTCATGCAGGATTTCACAGGCGTCCCCGCCGTGGTTGACCTTGCTGCAATGCGCGAAGCCATGGTGTCCCTTGGCGGCGACCCGGAAAAAATCAATCCGCTCGTCCCTGTTGACCTTGTTATTGACCACTCAGTGATGGTTGATGAATTCGGAACAGACGCAGCCTTCCAACATAACGTTGAGCGCGAGTTTGAACGCAACGGTGAGCGCTACGAATTCCTCAAATGGGGGCAGGGTGCATTTAACAATTTCCGCGTTGTTCCCCCGGGGACAGGGATTTGCCATCAGGTAAACCTTGAATATCTTGCCCAAACCGTCTGGATGGCCGAAGACGATAATAACCCAGGCAAAAATATCATCTATCCTGATACGCTCGTGGGAACTGATTCGCACACGACTATGGTCAACGGCCTAGCCGTACTCGGTTGGGGTGTCGGCGGCATTGAGGCCGAAGCTGCAATGCTCGGTCAACCTGTCTCTATGCTTATCCCCGAAGTCGTAGGTTTCAAAATCACAGGCGAAATGATTGAGGGCACAACCGCCACTGATCTCGTGCTGCGCGTCGTTGAAATGCTCCGTGAGCTTGGTGTCGTGGGTAAATTCGTCGAATTCTATGGCCCAGGCCTTGATAATCTCTCCCTCGCTGATCAGGCGACAATCGCAAATATGGCACCTGAATATGGCGCAACCTGCGGATTCTTCCCAATTGATGAAGAAACATTACGCTACCTCCGTTTCACAGGCCGCGACGAACATCGCGTGAAAGTCGTTGAAGAATACGCAAAAGCCCAAGGCATGTGGCGTGACTCAAACTCACCTGACCCTGAATTCACAACCAGCCTGCATCTTGATCTTAAAGACGTAGTGCCAGCAATTTCTGGTCCGAAACGCCCGCAAGACCGCATTGCACTCTCCGCCGCCGCCGCCGCGTTCGAAGAGCATGTCCCGGAACGCAAATCCGTGCCCGTCAAAGGCACAGACTACACGCTCGATAATGGTGACGTCGTGATTGCCGCGATCACAAGCTGTACAAACACCTCAAACCCCGACGTAATGGTCGCCTCAGGCCTCGTCGCCCGCAAAGCGCATGCGCTGGGGCTAAAAATCAAGCCATGGGTGAAACCATCCCTCGCACCTGGGTCACAAGTCGTGACAGACTATCTCGATAAAGCAGGCCTCAGCGCAGATCTCGACGCGCTCGGCTTCAACACGGTTGGCTATGGCTGCACCACATGTATCGGAAATTCCGGCCCATTGCCTGGCCCCATTGGCGACGCAGTAGACGAGGGCGACCTCAACGTCACTTCTGTCCTGTCTGGAAACCGAAACTTCGAAGGCCGTATCTCGCCGCACGTAAAGTCAAACTACCTCGCATCTCCGCCGCTCGTTGTGGCCTATGCGCTGGCTGGCTCCATGCGCGTTGATCTCTATAACGACCCGCTCGGCCAAGATAAAGACGGCAAGGATGTGTATCTGAAAGACATCTGGCCTACCAACAAGGAAATCGCAGACACAGTCGCAGAGTGTCTCACTCCCGCAATGTTCACCGAACGCTATGCTGATGTGTTCAAAGGGCCAAAAGAATGGCAGGCAATCGGCGGCACTGCGACAGGAAAAACCTATGACTGGCGTGATAGCTCTACCTACGTTCGCAATCCCCCCTTCTTCAGTGGCATGGGCAAAGAACCAGCAGAGCTACGCGACATAGAAAGCGCATACGCACTCGCCATTCTCGCGGACTCAGTCACAACCGACCATATCTCACCCGCAGGGGCGATTAAGAAAGACTCACCCGCAGGATCATACTTGAATGACCATCAGGTGCGTACAGTCGATTTCAACTCTTACGGCTCGCGCCGCGGAAACGATCAGGTCATGACACGCGGCACATTCGGCAATATTCGCATCAAAAACGAAATGCTGGATGGCGTAGAAGGCGGATTTACAAAACATATCCCCTCTGACGAGCAAATGAGCATCTATGACGCCTCCATGCGCTATCAGGCCGAAGGTCAATCCTTGGTGGTGGTTGCAGGCAAGGAATACGGCACAGGCTCCTCCCGCGATTGGGCGGCAAAGGGAACACGTTTGCTCGGCGTCAAAGCCGTCATCGCCGAAAGCTTCGAGCGCATCCACAGATCAAATCTGATCGGTATGGGTGTACTACCGCTACAATTCACAGGCAAGCATAACCGCAAAACACTAAACTTGCGTGGAGATGAACGCTACACCATTAAGGGAATTGCTGAAGGCCTCAAACCAGGCCAAGAAGTCAAGGTCAGCATCGAATACACTGACGGCTCAACTCAGGATATCAAAGCCCTCTGCCGCATCGACACCCTCGATGAGATGGAATACTACAAAAACGGTGGAATTCTGCACTACGTCCTCCGCAGTCTCGCGGCTTAAGCCTACTCTGCGGCAGGGTTAAAAATCTGGTGCGTCATCAAGATCAAGAGGTTTAGGGAAATTTCTTGGCTCATAAGAGACGGGCTTTTTCCTGAGGTTGTATACGCCACCAGACCGATCGGTTTTAATAAAGTCCAGCCCGCGCGGAGCTTCGTCCAAGGAGGCGTTCGCGATTGGCCGTATTTATACGATGTGATGAACGATCCCATTGACGTCAGATTACTGTGTATGATCTAAATATGAATTAACTATAACATTGAATTTTAAGACAAAAATTAAGTTTTAATCAATATAACCACTCTCATCCATATTATAGAGAAGCTCACGTGTTTCACGTTCAGACGCCGCGATCAAAAGCTCGAAGTTCGGCCGCTCAGGGCGGTAACGCACACGATGGCGTCGTTCCATGCTATCAATGTAGATCTCAAGCGTCCTGAGCTGTTCCACGGCATGTTTAGCTTTCGTCGCATCATCGGAATATTTCTGAATTAGGCCTTGCTCAATACGTTCTGTGACATCACCAATAATGTAACAAAGTTGCGTTCCCTCAAGGAAACAGGCCGAACTGTCAAAAAGTTGGCTCACGTGAAGCGTTTCATGCGGCTTGGGCGACAGGCTCAGGTGAAAGGTAGAGGAGTGATCCGCCCCGCGCATGAGCATGCTGCACCTCCCGCCGTCCTTGCCGCCAACCGTAACCATGGCGATATTACTGTCATGTTCAATGGCGATATCTTTACCAGCCTTGGCAAAGGCCTTCTCCGCAATGGGAATAGATTTATAATATGTGCTGTTGCCTACAAAATCGCAATGCTCGATCACATCAAAAAAAGTATGATACTTGCCCTTCGAAAAAATAGGTTTCCCCTTATAATAAATCGCACACCATGAATCCTTATTATACCGTCGGTCAAAATCACTCTGTACGTCCTCCCACATCTCTCCCCACTTAATATCATTTTCCCGCAGCATGATTGAGCCATGCTGCTCATAATAACCAATCATCGATGATGAAAGGCGCGTACAGCAATGCATCGTGTTGGTGCGCAAAACAAAAGATTCTTTCGTAAGAGTGCCAGCCTGAAGGTGAAGAACCATGCGGTTGCTCATGGCTGTGGTCTTAAAAACACGTTTTTTATTCTGTGTATTTTGCTCTTCAATAACGAATTTTTCACGCAGTAAGGAAGTGTCAATATCCATAGGGAAGCCTACTTTGAATCAAGTCACCTTCAAAGATAGCATAAGATTCTTGATTACAAAGGAGAATTATGCGGCGAAGCTTGGGCGCGGTGCCTCATGTTGGGGCATTGGGGCATCAAGCATAACAAGCTCGCGCGCATAATAGGCAAGGCTGCGCTCAATCGTCATGCGCTTGGGCAGATCTTCATAAAAAGCCTGCATACCTTCTGTAATGGAACTACGGACGTTAAAACTGCCGGAAATGGACGTACCAGACATTTTTGCCATTGTGCCCTGACCGTGCGCGGCGGCGCGCTGCGTGGCACCTTCAACATCACTCACATACGCGCTATAGGCCTCAAGCACGTTCGAGACATCAAACTCATTCATAAAATCATTGGCGGCTTCTGACGCAAATTCCGAAATAAACATCCCCATCATGCTTTCCATCATCATCGCACCAAGCATACCGTCATGGTCATTCGCGGCCTTGAAATTCGCATTCCCCGCAAGGAAGAGGGGGCCTTTATAATCCGCACGATCGGGATGCGGCGCCAGAGTCTGAAGCTCGTTCACAAGCCCTTGGATTGCCCCGATAATCTGTTGTTTTTGGTTTTTTTGATACGCATAGCTCATTAATTCTCTCCCTGTATAGGAGAATACTATGAGAATTAAGTAAAAGCGGTTTTAATTATACATAAAATTCGAAGTAATTCATGTTTTTACTTTAGGTATTACTTTAATAAAATTTATCTAAAATTTTATCTATTGCGCGTTGCAGCTTTGACATAAGCGTTAAAACTGTTTAAGATATGCGCAATATAAATAAATGAGGTGATGAAAATGAGCATAACAAAAGATTTTTCAAACCTGTTGCAACAAAGAAATAACATTATAAGCGATTTGCTAAATCGTGACGATCTGATTCGAGTAGGCGGCTCAGCAGAAGAGCTACTGAGCCTTTCGAATAGACTCTCGCATATGGGAATTCCTGAAGACGTTACCGCTGGCCGTTATGTAGCATGGGTGATAGATCAAGATAACGGCGGAACTACGATGCTAAAAGACTACACCGGCGAAGTCGCAAAGCCTGCATTGGAATGGGGCTACCATAAGGGAAGAAGAGTTTCTGGCCCATCTGAATTAACGCCGAAAGCTAAAAATGAAATCCGTGGTGATTTGGAAGAATACGGAAAAGTTATTCCATTATTTGGGGGGCAAGACACCTCAGAACCAAGCTGTGATTAACAAAGGAATATAACATGACAAACTCTTATGTCTCAACAGAAGGAAGCCCGTGCGCTATGTCAGGGGCAGAGAACGAAACTTTAACGAAATCTTGGCGCGATATGACCGAAGCCGACTGGGCAGCCCTTAAGGAAAAGGGAATCAAAGCCGTTCAGTCCCAAGCGGATCACGCAGAACAGAAATCTTGGCGGGATATGAGTGAAGCGGATTTTGAACAGTATAGACAGTCAGCGCGCGCCACGCGAGAGGGTAAACCAATGGATACGCAGGTGCCCGAAGAGGAACGTGCCAATACTGACATCAGCCTAGTCCCAGCCTAATCAAACATCCCGTCAATGTCACCCTGCGACGCGGCGGCTTTTGCCCCGTCCGGCGCATTTTTTGTGGCGAAAATATCGTCAATCTCACCCTGATTTTGGGCCTTCGCAACACTTTCATCAATAACGTCTTTATTCGGCTCAACATTGATTCCCAATTTCTCGAATGTCGCACTTAAACGCTGCTCAATCCCCTGTAAGTTATCCAACGTATTACGAATGCGCTGGCCCGTCAGGTCTTGGAACGTACACGCCATCAAAATTTCCTGAATATCGCCGCGAATACGCTCACGCATATCCTCACGAACCTTTGCATCATTCCAGTCATGATCATCGCTGACATAGTCAACAATCCGGTCCGCCGCATCTAAAATGTTATTCGCCGCATTTTCGGTGTCTTCAATAACCGCTTCAAGCTCAACACCTGTATTGGCCGCAGACCCGCCGCCGCCGCTATAATTAATCGCACCCAAAATCTCCAAAACCTCGGCAAAACGTTTTACGATACCGTCTTCCGCCATATCAACCTGTTGCGCGGTTGCATTAATCTCCATCGAGATTTCATCAAAGCGCCGTGCGATAAATGTCTCCAGCACCGCAAGCTGCGAATTCACCGTATCAACAGTCTTATAAATCT
>CAYGSA010000023.1:10617-16589 GCA_964352375.1 uncultured Micavibrio sp. | reverse complement strand
AGCAATTGCTCAATCTCGCGCTTACACTGCATCGCCTGTTTTTTGGTGGTGACGGGCACAAACAGGCTCGATGGCTCGAACATGTCAGGCGCGTAAGGAATCATCATAAACACGTATTTCTTGCCAAATAAAACCGCCGTCAGGGGCGAATTTTCAAACACGTCTGAGGCCTCAGCCAATTCCTTAAGCAATTTCTCCCCAACCATCAGCTCCGCACTCTCTGGCTTGGTCGAGTATATCGTAAATTTATCCCAATCAGGGTTGGGCACATTAACATGCACTTGGCTCATCGTTTTCCAGCGTGTGTTTGCATAGGCCTTGACCATCTTCATATTGGCCGTAATCACCGTATGCCCGTCAAAAACCTCTTCTCCATTCTCCAGCAAAACAAAAATGCCATCAAACACCGGGCCATCTTTATGTGCCTTGGAATATAAACGTGCTTCGGAAAAAATAACCTTCACGCCCTTATACATCCCCATAAAGCAATCTTCCGCCTCATAGCGATCATGCGCAGGCACAACCGCCAGCTTTTCAATCATCTTGGCGCTGACACCGCGTTTAGGGTGAAAGCTCAACCCATTCAGCGCCTTGGCAAGCTTGGGCATAAACACCGTCTTATGCTCCCGGATATACGTCTTAAGCGGCTGTCCCGCCCAAAAGAAATTCATGAAGATCACGGGCAAAAACGACAGCGCCAAAACCACAAAAGCAGGGACAATCTGCCCCTCCATCAGGAAATACCAGCCAAATCCACCAATCCCGATCATAACAGAGAGAATACTGACATTCATGGTCGCAAAGCTCCGCATGCGGTGCTGCATCATACGGCGGATGCGCATCTCCTCGGCTTCCTTGATCAGGAACTCCAGCTCCTTGCTGAAACGTCTATCACTCACGCGGTTAAGCTCGCCCTCGGTCTTCGATTGTGTTTCAGTGTTGGTTTCATTTTGTGTGCTCATAGCACTATCTAACCAGCCTCCGCAAAAAAAGGCAAGGAATGAGTTGTTGATTGACATAAGTTTGGTTTGGTGGGTAAAACAAACCGATGAAAGAATTTGATAAAGCATATTATTTTGTAGATGCAAGTGTAACAAACTTGGAAGGCCAAAACAATATTAAAGGTGGGATAAGCGCCCTGATGGGAAAGCCGATTCAAAAAATGTGGATGCCCGAACAAGAGCGTTATGCACAAATACTCTCAGGCCCTAGGAGTGCACTCGGCCTCCAGTGGAAACCCGTCGAAGATGAAACAGTGGCCCCAGAAGCGGATACTCACGAACAACCTGGTTTTTAACCCTCATCCGCCAGCGGTTCATACCAATCCCGTATCATCCCCGCATCCTCGCGGGATGGGTGGTTGAACGGCGGTTTGAGGCGTCCATCAAAATAGGTCCGCACCAAATGCTGCCAGTATTCTTCAACGTCTTTGCCATGATGCGCACACCAGCCCTCAAACCAAACCGTCCCCGCACGCACGTGCGTCACCTCATCATCATGAATAATCTGGAGCATCTCTGCGGTCTGGGTGTCGCCTTGCTTTTCCATCATCGCAATCATATTCGGTGTAACATCCAAACCGCGCGCCTCCAAAACCATCGGTACAATCGCCAGCCGTGCCGCAAAATCACCTTGCGTGCGCACGCTCGCCTCCCATAATCCGTCATGCGCAGGCAAATCACCATAGGTCGCATCAAAATCATTCAGCCGCCCCTCCAGCATCAAAAAATGCTTCGCCTCGTCATCGGCTACTTTCACCCAATCATCATAGAACGCCTTAGGGGGAATATATGCATTGGTTGCTTTTTGCGCGTCAACCGAGCTTGCGAAGGGTGAGCCATCAGCGTTTTGTGAAACAAAACGTGCTAAAATGTCCCACGCCAAATCGATTGCGTTAAGTTCAATATGCGCAATCGCATGCAACAGGGCAACTTTAGACGCTGCCGATCCCGCCTTACGCCGTTTCGGCATCTCCCGCGCATCGCGCAGTTCAGGTTTGTCGGGGCGGGCAGGGCGTTCAGGTAAATCCACAGTGCCAATCTCGGAAATCTCCCCATCCCGCCAGCGCGCAGCATACGCACGGCTCTTTTCCGCCTTCTCTCGTGCATGCGCCGTTCCCAGAACATCCAGCGCCGCATCACATAATGTCGTCATAATATCGTCTTCCGCGGATCAAACGCGTCTCTAACCGCCTCACCAATAAACGTCAGCAACGTCAGCATCACCGCCAGCGAGAGAAACGCCGTAATCCCAAGCCACGGCGCTTGCAGGTTATTCTTCCCCTGCAACAACATCTCCCCCAGAGAGGCACTCCCCGGCGGCAGACCAAGCCCCAGAAAATCCAGCGCCGTCAGTGAGGTAATCGCAGCCGTCAAAATAAACGGCATAAAGGTAATCGTCGCCACCATCGCATTGGGCAAAACATGCCGCCACATAATCACAGGGTTCGAAACCCCAAGAGCCCGCGCCGCACGCACATATTCAAAATTCCGCGCCCGCAAAAATTCCGCGCGCACAACATCGACCAGAGAAATCCATTTGAACAGCAATAAAATCCCCAAAAGCCCCCAAAAGCTAGGCGTGAAAATACCCGCAAAGATAATCAAAATATAAAGTTGCGGCTGGCTCGCCCAGACTTCTATGACGCGTTGTAAAACCAAATCGGTTCGCCCGCCATAATACCCCTGCACCGCGCCTACCATAATGCCAACAACCGAGCTGAGCAGCGTCAGCAGCAATCCAAAAATCACAGAAATCTGAAACCCGTAAATCACCCGCGCCGCAACGTCGCGCCCCTGATCATCGGTGCCCAGCCAGTTCTCCGCGTTCGGGGGAGTGGGCGCGGCCTGCGTGAGGCCATAATTGATTGTATCAAACGAAAACGGAATTGGCGGCCAAACCATCCAGCCTTTTTCATTGATTAAATCGGCAACAAATTCTTCGCGGTACTCCGCCTCCGTTTCAAAATCTCCGCCAAACGCCGTTTCAGGATAGGACACAAAAACAGGAAAATAAAACGCCCCATCATATTTCAACACAAGCGGCTTATCATTGGCAATCAGCGCCGCTCCCAGAGCAAGAACAAGCAGAAGAAGAAAAATCCAGAAACTCCAATAGCCACGTTTATTGGCTTTGAACTGTGCAAGACGGCGCTGTGTGAGGGGCGTCATAAATTCCGATCCTCAAAATCAATGCGCGGGTCGACCCAGACATACACAAGATCGCGGATCAAATGCATGATAAGACTCATCAGTGAAAAGATATACAGGGTGCCCAGCACAACAGGATAATCACGATCCATAATGCTCTGGAACCCTAACAGCCCCAGCCCATCAAGCGAGAAGATCACCTCAATTAACAATGACCCCGTAAAGAACACCGACACAAACACCGCGGGAAACCCCGCTATCACAATTAACATCGCATTACGAAAGACATGACCATACAGAACTTGGTTCTCCGCCAAACCCTTAGAGCGCGCCGTCAGCACATATTGCTTGCCAATTTCATCCAGAAAAGAATTCTTCGTCAGCATCGTCAGTGACGCAAAACCACTGACCACCATCGCCGCGGTCGGCAACACCATATGCCATGCGTAATCTTTGATACATGCAAAAGACGCCGCACATTCCGCAAAGCTAAAAGACTGGAATTCATCAGATTGCAACCCCCGCAACGGAAAGAAATCCCAATACCGCCCCCCCGCAAACAGCACGATCAACAAAATCGCAAACATGAAGGAGGGGATCGCATAGCCAATAAACACCGCCGCACTCGTCCAGATGTCAAACGCGCTGCCATCGCGCACGGCCTTGCGAATACCAAGCGGAATAGAGATCAGGTAAATAATCAGAGTTGACCAAATTCCGAGCGATATCGAAACGGGCATCTTTTCAATCACCAAATCAAGCACGCCGACATCGCGGTAATAACTCTCGCCTAAATTAAAGGTCGCGTAATTCCCGATCATCAGAAAAAACCGCTGATAGGCAGGCTTATCAAACCCATACATAACCTCAAGCTCTTTAATCAATTCAGGGTCAAGCCCTTGCGCGCTTTTATAAGTGCTGTTCTGCCCTGTCTGTAACGCCGCGCTCGCGCCACTCTCCGCGCCGCCCCCACCCGAAAACCGAGAGGTCGCCGACGCGCCATGCCCCTGAAGCTCCGCGATCATCCGCTCCACCGGGCCACCCGGAACAAACTGGATAATGATAAAACTGATCAACATAATCCCGAGGATCGTCGGAATCATCAAAAGCAGCCGTTTCAAGATATAAGAAGCCATGAACGCATGATAATCAGCGCAAATCCATAAGTCCACGCACAAAAAAGCGGCGCCCCCCACTTATGCGCCGCTTTCTCGGAGTAGACTGTTGATATTAATGAAGCGTGCCGCGGCTTTGATTAAAGTCATCAAACGCCGAAGGCATATCGCCATCCGTCATAAATTCTGATCCGAAATCTGAGAGCAAAGCAGCTTCACGCGCCTGCAGCTCTTCAATACGGCGTTTCTTCGCAACCGTAAACGCTCTGGCAAGGGTAATTTCCTGAACCTCATCCTTGCCAAGTAATTTCTCGATATAGGCCTTATTGGTCAGAACGGTTAAATTCTCAGGGTCAGTTTCAAGCGCCTTATTCGCAACAGTAAGCGCTTCTTCCTCGCGCCCCAAATTCGCAAGCGCAAATCCTTTGTTAATCAGCGCATTCACATTCCGCGGCTCACGGGAAAGAATGCGTTCCTCGCGATCGAGTAAATGCTGATACTCGCGCTGCAGGTGCTCAATGAAGGCCTTCTGGAACATCGCCTTATCGTCTTGTGGGTTCACATTCAAACGCTGCTCCGCCAAAATCGCGGCCTCTTTGTAAAACCCATCCACGATCATAATATCGATTTCATCATCGCTGCCGTCAGGGCTGTAGCCTGCAAGAGTATCTGGATCAAGAAAGTACGGGCAGTCGCTGCGTTGCATGAACGTCATTAAATCATAAGCAACTCGCGCCCGCATCGAACCATCATTGACCGGCTCGTGAGAAAGCGGGTGCGCATATTTAAATGTATGAGAAGAAGACCCACTGCTGGCGTATATCTCTTCTGGAATCATGCTTATCACCTTTATATCTATTATCTTGGTAATTTTTTACTCAAGTGGCTTATTGCCTTATTTATAAATAGTACCGCTTTTGGTTGTTAATAGCAAGTTTTTAGTGAATTTAATGCAAAAGCGGAACTATATTCCAGCCCTCAATCTCCCATTTTCCGTTTGAAAACAACAAGGTACCGTAAGATCCGGTCTTGAGCTTTAAATCATGATTTTTTGCAAAATCTTCAAAGGAATCCGTAATATACGGCGCGAATCGAGCAATACCATTCGATGTGACAACCAACGTCGTTTCCTGAACGGGTAGTATTTGATCACTGACCGTATCGTTCATTTTGGTCAAGCTCTGCGCAAAGCGCCGCCAGTTTTGAATAATCTCATCTGGGTCAACGTCCCAACCATCAGGCACAGCGGCCTTTTCATCCCAATCCTTAATCGCTTGCGCGCCAATGCGGGCAATAACATCGGCTTCTGGTTTATTCTCATCAGGGCCGTAATCAATCTCGTTAAAAATATCGAGCGCATAGACAGGCAGCTTAACGCCTATCTCCTCCAGCGCAAGCGCCGCAGTCTCCTTCGTACGCGAAAGCGTCGAGCTATACGCCACATCTGGAATGAGATTATGCGCATGCAAATACTTTCCAAGCGCCCGTGCCTGGTCCCGGCCTTTCCCCACCAACGCCAAATCCGTCCGCGCCCCCACGCGGGTAGGTGTATCATCCGCCGTAAACGTATTCCCATGCCGCGCGATAATCAGACGTGTCATTTTGAAAACCTTTATCTATGAGTGTAGAATTATGCAGGCCCGGTTGGCACTGTATTCGCATCATAGCCCTGTTCGGGTTGAACGTGAAGCCCCGGAATAATCGTCAG
>CAYGSA010000023.1:0-10517 GCA_964352375.1 uncultured Micavibrio sp. | reverse complement strand
GCTTCCGCCCGTTCAATATCCTCGGGGCTGTCGATCCCTGACTGGATTGCACCTTGTTCGATATCGATCTCAACCGTTTGAATATGGATGCCGTTCTCAAGCATACGCAGCTGCTCCAGCCCCTCCAGCGCCTCATACGTGCCCTCAGGCAGGCGGCAGAAACGCTCCAACACGTCACTGCGATACCCATACAGCCCGATATGCTGATGTACGGGCGAAACATCAAGCTCCACGCGCAGTGCGTCTTCTTTACGCATAGCAGGCAGAATATTTTTCGAAAACCAGAGCGCCTCACCAGCCGCATTAATAATCGCCGTCGTGCCACTGAACGGTGTGGTTTCCTTGTGTGTGCGCAAACGATCCAAATCACCCCAACTCAGGCGATGCACAGGCGTAATCACTTCCGCGCGCGGGTTGGCCGCAAAACCATCGAAAATTTTCTGAATAAGGGTAGGGGGCGTGAAAGGCGCGTCTCCCTGTAAGTTCACAATAAAGTCTGGCCATTCATCGAGTTGCCGTATCGCAGACAATACCCGATCAGACCCCGTCGGACAGCTCGCAGGCGTCATGATACAATTCGCGCCTATCTCAGCGGCGTGATCGGCAATGCGCTGATCCTCGGTGGTGATAAAAATCTCTATGTTCGGATAGTCCTGCCCTGCATATAGCGCGATGTCATGCACACGCTGCAACATACTTTTTCCGGCAATCATCGCCAAAGGCTTTCCGGGAAACCGCGAAGACCCATAACGCGCAGGAATAGCTATCGCAAGTTTCATTCGCCTGCATACCACCATGTTTGTGTAATCATTGGGCTAATCCCGGATAAAGTCTCTGGCCGTTGAATATGATCCCAATACGCAATCCGCCAATAGGGGTAATGCCACATCGGAATAACGTAATGATGCGCGAGCAAAACCCGATCCATCGCCCGCGTCTTTGTCACAAGGTCCTCACGGGATTCAGCGTGAATAATGCCTTTAATCATCTCATCGATGACGGGGTCTTTAATGCCAATATAATTGCGTGAGCCTTGAATATCAGCCTTTTCAGAGCCCCAAAATTCAAGTTGCTCATTCCCCGGAGAACTAGACTGCCCAAACCCGCCAATCATCATGTCAAAATCAAACTCGTTCAGGCGGCGCTGAAACGCAGCAGGGTCAACAACACGGAAATTCGCCTCCATGCCCATGCGGCGGAGGTTTTTCACAAACGGTAAAACCCAACGCTCAAAAGTTGCAGAAAAGTGTAGAATTTCAAATTCCAACTTCTGGTGAGAACCATCCTCTAAAACCTTATAACGAATACCATTGCCCCCAAGTTCGGTATAGCCAGCTTCTTCAAGCAACTTAATACCCGCCCGTAAATTCGTCCGTACATTTCCTGTTCCGTCTGTCACAGGCGCAGTGTAAGTCTCAGTAAATACGCGAGCAGGGATATTGTCTTTGTGCGGCTCGAGCAGCGCAAGCTCACCTTCACTCGGCAAGTCTTTTGAAGCAAGTTCTGAGTTATCAAAGAAACTCTGCGTGCGCACGTAATCGCCACCCGCAAATTGCTTGTTCGACCATTCAAAATCAAACCCATAGGAAAGGGCTTCGCGCACTTTCACATGCTGAAATAAGGGGCGGCGAATATTATAAACAAACGCCTGCATACCCGCTGGGCGTGAGTTATGAATTTCTTCTTTATTCAAACGCTTGGCACGCTCTTCAGGAACTTTATAACCATCCTTCCACATCTTTGCGATATTCTCCATCTTAATATCATAATCACCAGACAAGAACGCTTCATGGGCCACGTTATCATCGCGGTAATAATCAAACACGATTCGGTCAAAATTATTCATGCCCCTAAAGAACGCCAAATCTTTGCCCCACCAATCGCCGTGGCGCACATATTCAATCGAACGCCCGGCATCAACTTTGCCAATTTTATATGGCCCACTTCCTAAAGGCGGCGTCAAAGAGGTCTCACCAAATTCGCGGCCCTCCGCTGTCCAATAATGCTTTGGCAAAACACTCATTTCTGCAACAATTAAAGGTAGTTCTGAGTTTCCTTTAACCTTAAACTTGAACTCAACAGATTTATCAGACAGCGCCACAACCTCGGCCACATCCCCCCAATAAGCTTTAAAGAACGGCTGGCCCTTTTCGCGCAAAGTCTCAAACGTCCAGATTACATCTGCCGCGGTAATTGTAACGCCATCATGCCAGTTCGCCTCATCACGCAGAGTAAAACGAACCCAGCTTTTATCGTCTGCAATCGTAATATCTTTGGCAAGCACACCATAGAGGGTGAATGGCTCATCCCAAGAATTCTGCATTAAACTTTCATACAACAACCCAGAGCGTATAAAGCTCATACCTGCCGCAGGCTCGCCCTTGACGATAAACGGGTTCAGGGAATCAAATGTCCCCACAACATGCTGCTTGAGCGTCCCGCCCTTCGGTGCGTCAGGATTCACAAAATCCAGATGCGTAAAATCAGGCCCATATTTCGGCGTCCCATGAAGCGCCACAGCATGCTGAGGCTGCTCCCCCTCGGCCAGCGCGGGAAAAGTCAAAAAGAACGAAAGGCAAAAAAGAAAAAATCTCATAAAACACCTGCTATTTTGAAAATCAAAAACAGTGTATCAGCACCGCACGCAATGGCAAGAGTCTATAAATAAACCCCCTGAAAATCAGGCTTACCGAACAAAAACCCTTGCGCGTATTTGATGTCGTAATCCAAAATCTCGAGCACAGCGGCTTCGGTTTCGACCTTTTCGACAATCATATCAATGCCGTTCACCTCCAGATTGTGCTTCTGGGACAGCAGGGCGGAAAACCCTTCCTCCCCGCGGCCTTCCTGCAAGATCATTTGCGCATCGAGTTTGATAAAACTCACCCCGCGGCGGTTCAGATACTTAATATCCTCTGGCATATGGTGAATATGATCGACCGAAAAACGACAGCCAATTTGATGTAACCCGCTTAAAATTTTCTGCTCCGCGGGCGAAAGCATCAAAAAATCGGAAAAGCGCATTTCAAAAACCATCGCACGAGCAACATGGCGGTGTTTCGACAGCAGCGGGAGGAGGTGATCCATAAAGACGGGGCTACGCAGAGTGAAGGGGCGAATATTCAGAAAAAAGCTAATCTCCTCGCTCGATCTGCGCTGCTGTGTCTGTAAAATTTTCAGCGCCCCAGATAAAAGCAAAGTATCAAGATGAGAGACAATACGCTCCTCCGACGCGACACACAGATAATCGCGGGCATCGGCGTAAACACCTGCTGCAACGCGCAAGCGCCCAAACAGCTCGTAAAACATAGTGTGGCGCTGGGGCAGGGTGACTGTAGGCTGCATAAACACGTCAAGGCGGTTATATTCAATAGCACGGTGAATGCTCTCACGAATCATAAAATCGTTGGGTGGCAGGTCTTCGGGGAGAAGAGGCTCAAGCAACTCCAGCGGTGCGTCATTCGCCGCATCACGAGCCAAAATATGCTCCGTCGACAAAAACGCAGGGATCACATCCTCGGAAGGCAGGGCTTTTTCTTTAAAAATCGGTTTCTTCATATCTTTCAATAGTGGTTTCTAACCTCTATTCGATGAATATGCAAATTTCGTTCCAAGTGACACTATTTAAACATTATCATCCTGAGGGAGCGAAGGCGACGCGGCAAACCCTAAAAAATTGTCATCCTGAGGGAGCGAAAGCGATCCGAAGGATCTTGTTTATATGGTTTTAGATTCTTCGCTGCGCCCTCCTTCGCCAAGGCTTCGGCGCGCTTACGCGCAGAATGACGTCAATATTGACCAACCGCATCAGAAATATTGGAACGCCCATCCGCTTCTAATAATGCAATCAGCCCTGAATTGATCGTATTTGCAATCTCCGGCCCCTCATAGATCATGCCCGTATAAAGCTGCACCAGCGATGCCCCCGCCTTGATCTTCTCATAAGCATGTTCGGCCTTTTGAACCCCGCCAACCCCGATAATCGGAAGTTTTCCATCCGTCAATTTATAGAAATTCCGAATAATCGCCGTCGATTTTTCTCGTGCAGGCGCACCGCTCAGCCCGCCTTTTTCTTGCGCGAAACCATCACTGAGATAATCGGGGCGATCTAGTGTCGTGTTGCTCAAAATCACACCATCAACCCCGCACGCCATAAGGACCTCGGCAATTTCTACCTGCTTGTGCTCGTCCAGATCAGGGGCAAGTTTCACCAGCAGCGGCGTATCATCCTTCACCGCCATCAAACGATTGAGCAGATCCGTAAGCGGCTTTTTCTCCTGCAAATCCCGCAGGCCCGGCGTATTCGGCGAAGAAATATTGACCGTCAAATAATCCGCGAGCGGCGCAAGCGCCTCAATCAACACGCAATAATCAGAAGCAGGATCGGTCTGCTCTTTATTCATGCCAATATTAATCCCAACAAGTCCCTTGCGACGATCTGCGCGCTCAATATTGCGCTTAAATGCCGCCAACCCCGCATTCGGAAAGCCAAGGCGGTTAATCACGGCCTCATTCGGCGGATCACGAAAAACCCGCGGTTTCGGGTTGCCATATTGCGGTTTCGGCGTCACGGTGCCAACCTCAGTGAATCCAAACCCAAGCCCAAGAATAGGGGCGATCACCTCCGCATTTTTATCAAACCCCGCAGCCAACCCAACAGGATTGTCAAAAGTCAGGCCAAACAAATCTTGCTTCAAGGCATCTGAATTGACGCGCTTACACGAGCGCACAGCGCCCATTTTCATCGCCTTGAGTGTCATATTATGGGCGGTTTCAGGATCAACTTTAAAAACAGCAGGGCGGACGAGGGAATAAAGAGACATGCGTCTAATCTTTCATATGTTTGAGCGACGCCTTCATGTAGCTTGCCCCAGTCCATATAGTCAAGTACGCAGCAAATGCCAAAAGAAGCAAACCAAGCTCCCCCGCATAGGGCGCATAACCATCAATGATCAAAAACCCAAGCGAAAGCATCTGAACAGCCGTCTTCCACTTTGCCAAATTCGTAACAGGCATTTTAACGTTCTTTGGCCCAAGAAATTCTCTTAAACCAGAAATTAAGAATTCCCGCGCAAAGATCAGAATAACAAAGATAATACCAGTTCCTGTTATCTTCCCAAACGCGACAAGTAAAACAAGCAGTGTCGAAACAACTATCTTATCAGATATAGGATCGAGAAATGTCCCGAACCATGTGATTTGGTTATATTTTCGCGCAATATACCCATCAAAGTAATCCGAAGCCGCAATCAGGATATAAACAAACAAACAAACCCAGATCGCCAGCGCCCCAAGACTCGCCTCAAGATAAAACAACCACACCACAATCGGCAGCAAAACAATGCGCCCAACCGTTAAAATATTCGCGAGGTTGTTAAAAATTATATTCATAAGAAAGACACTAAATTATTTACACATAAAACGAAAACAGAATTTTACAATATGAAAAGAAGTGTGTATATTATTGGGCAATGGCTATAAGCGACGATTATAACGGAGCGGGTTCGAAAGTATCAGATCAAACAGGTGCGTTGGAATATCTAACAAAATTCCTGTCGAACCCCGAATATGATAATTACATAAGCGGCGAGCCAGAAGAGCACGCCGCGAGGCTCTTGGACGAATATGGAACGCTCGGGCGTGTTCTCTCCGAGCCTAAAAACCTCAAAACGCGTGGCGATTTGTCGCATAACGTAGCGGAAGGCATAACAGATCTTTACAATGAATACTGTCAATCATTGAAAGATAATCTAATCGGCTGCCAATATGACGAAAGCGACACCGCGTTGAAATCGTATCTATACGGGCGTTTTTCATGTATGCCAATTGAACGGTTTGGGGTTTTACACCTCGATGAAACAGGAAAAATCTTAGATATTGAAGATCAGCAAACAGGCTGGGTGACAGGAACGGGTGTCATATCCTTTGGAAAACTCGCTGCAAACGCGGCGCAAGCAAACGCCAGCGCAATCGTTTTGATGCATAATCACCCGTCAGGTGCAGTAGAACCATCTAGAGATATAGTAAGCAAACAAAAATCATATGGCAAAGATGGTACGGGACAATACAGCACGTCAGCACCATGGTTTAAGTCAAATGTCAGCCATCAAGAAAAAATCCGCAAAGATATAGGCATGACAGCAATTATAAAAATAGCAATGAATGCTGTTAGTGTAGAGCTACATGATAACCTCATCGTCGGAAGAGGGAAAACATTCTCTTTCCGCGACAGTGAGCATCACGAATGCGTTAACGCTGAGCATAAGTTTGAACAAGCACCCAAAAATCCAGCACCTAAACAAGGCACAGAAGAATTCGCCGAGCTGCGAAATATCTTGGAAAAAGAATATGATCAAGGCGTCTCTGCACCTAAGTTTTTAAGCTATAAGGATTTATTTGATTACCTCAGGCCGGAACACGCTGGATCAGTAATCTATTTTGACAACGATAATCGCATTATCAATCATGAAGCAATAGAAATGGATGCAGGTAAAATCGCCACCAGAGCAAAAGAGCTAAGAGCCTCTGGAGTGGTTTGTGTAACGCCGTATACAAAAACTGCCCCGGATCGTAGCTTTGAAGAAATATTTGAAGAAGGTCAAACGGACTTCGAACCAGAAGGAATTAAGGACGCTTTAGAAGACGAAGGGATAAGTGTTTGTGGCGTTATAACGCCAGACCAAATACACGCTGAACCGACTAGCGGCCTTAAGAACGACTAGAATGCCCTAGCCCTTAATCCCATAAGTCGCGATAAGGGAATAATGATCCGACCCCAAATGAGGCCCAAAACCACAAAAAAAGAGAGCCAACAAACGGGCTCCCTCTGATATGAATGGGTGCATGTTATCAACCATTAACCGCCTTCTTATCTTCATGCGGATCACGAAGCACGTAACCCCGCCCCCAAACAGTCTCGATATAGTTCGAGCCATCCGTCGCATCGGCAAGCTTTTTACGCAGCTTACAGATAAAGACATCAATGATTTTCGCCTCAGGCTCGTCCATGCCGCCATAAAGATGGTTCAAGAACATTTCCTTCGTCAGCGTCGAGCCTTTACGCAGTGAAAGCAGCTCAAGAATACCATATTCCTTACCCGTTAGGTGCAACGGCTTACCACCCGCCTCAATCGTGCGCGAATCTAGGTTAACTTTAACCAACCCTGTTTCAATAATGCTCTGCGCATGCCCTTGTGAGCGGCGCACAATCGCCTGAATACGGGCAACAAGCTCGCGTTTGTCAAATGGCTTGGTCAGATAATCATCCGCTCCAAACCCAAGGCCTTTAAGTTTATTATCAAGCTCCGTCAAACCAGAAAGAATCAGAATCGGTGTCTCCACCTTCGCCGCGCGGAACGCCTTCAAAACGTCGTAGCCATCCATATCGGGCAACATCAAATCAAGAATGATAATGTCGTAATCATAGATCTTACCAAGATCCAGCCCATCCTCTCCAAGGTCAGTTGTATCAACGATATAGCCCTCTGATTTCAGCATGAGTTCTATGCTTTTAGCGGTGGAGGCGTCATCTTCGACTAGTAATACGCGCATGGTGTTTTCCCCTTGGTGTTTCGAAATATGTTAAGAATAGTTAAAGCCTGTTAAGCTTTATTAAGAATTATAGTAACAAATAACGAAAATCTTAACAAATTCTTTTTTGTCTTTAATCACAAAAGGCTTATGATGGTTTTCATGGATCGCCTCGCTACTCAAATCGCAAATCGTATAAACGCACTCCCCGAAAGCAAGGTTTTCGGCCAAGTGACCAAGATTCTAGGGCTTTTGGTTGAAATAGCAGGCGTATCCGAAGCCCTAACTATCGGCGCGCGCGTTGATCTCGCCCCCCCAAACGGAGAGCTCGTTCCGTGCGAAGTCATTGGCTTCCGCGATGGGCAGGCGCTCCTCATGCCCTTCGGCACATTAGAGGGAATCGGCCTAGGCTGCAAAGCCATCATCCAGACTACGCCCCCTTCGATTACCCCCACCAACCAATGGCTGGGGCGCGTCATAAACGGCATGGGGCAGCCCATCGATGGCAAGGGCAACCTCCCTGATGGTGCAACGCAAATGCTGCTCAGGAATAAACCACCACCGCCCCATAATCGCCAACGCATGGGCGCTCAACTTGATCTCGGCGTGCGCCCCGTCAACACCTTCCTCGCCACCTGCCAAGGGCAGCGCATGGGTATCTTCTCTGGCTCTGGTGTCGGAAAATCTGTGCTGCTCTCCATGATGGCAAAATACACCAGCGCGGATGTCTCGATTATTGGCCTTGTCGGCGAACGTGGCCGCGAAGTTCAGGAGTTCCTCCAAGACGATCTCGGCGAGGAGGGCTTAAGGCGCTCCGTTGTCGTCGTCGCAACAGGCGATGAACCTGCCCTCATGCGCAGACAGGCCGCTTATACAACATTGGCGCTCGCCGAATATTTCCGTGATCAAGGCAAACAAGTGCTCTGCCTCATCGATTCGCTCACCCGTTTCGCGATGGCACAACGTGAAATCGGCCTCAGCGCAGGCGAACCCCCCACATCAAAAGGCTATCCACCCACCACATTCGGCGAACTCTCCCGCCTCCTGGAACGTGCAGGCCCCGGCGCGCCAGATCAGGGCAGCATCACAGGCCTCTTCTCCGTCCTCGTCGAAGGCGATGACCATAACGAACCCATATCCGACGCGGTGCGCGGCATCGTCGACGGACACATCGTCATGGAACGCGCGATTGCTGATCGCGGGCGCTACCCCGCCATTAATATCTTGAAATCCGTCTCGCGCGCACTCCCCGACGCCCTCAGCGATGATCGCAACGCCGTCCTCAAACGCGCAAAACAAATCATCACAACCTATGAGGACATGGCCGAGCTCATCCGCCTCGGTGCCTACCGCAAAGGCTCTGATCCCGCCGTGGATGAGGCGATCAGGCTCTATCCCGAAATCGAAGCCTTCCTTGCACAAAACAAAAACGAACGCACCAGCATAGATGATTGTTTCGTCAGCCTCGCCGCCATCGTGGACGGCTAAGTAAATGGCAAAACTCGACTCCCTCATTCGCGTACGTAAACACACCGTAGAGCAACAACAAAAAGCCCTCGCTGCGCTTTATAAACGAGAAGAGGACCTGAAAAATGAGCGCGATGCCTTGGCCGCGCAACTTGCGATCGAAATGGAAAAAGCAAAAAATATGGACGCAGAGTTCCTAAGCTATTTCGGCCCATACTCCGAAAAAGTCCAAAACCAAATCGAATTAATAGACCAAAAACGCAAAAAGCTGGAAAATCAAATCGCCCTAGCGCAAGAACACGTCCGCGCCGCGTACGCAGAGCTCAAAAAAATTGAAATCATAGACGACCGCCGCAAAACCGAAGACCGCGCCGCCATCAATAAAAAAGAATCCGACATGCTCGATGACATCGCAATTGATGGGTTTCGGAGGAAGGATGACTAATGTCATCCTAAGCGTAAGCGCGCCGAAGCCTTGGCGAAGGAGGGCGTAAGCGAAGGATCTAAATCTCATGAACAAGATCCTTCGACTCGCTCTCGCTCCCTCAGGATGACAGTCTGCATAAATGCTCAGTGACTTTTTTTTATCTCTGCGCGCTCTGTAGTAAAATCACGGACCACCCGCCGCCCCTAAAGCAGACGCAGAAGGTATATCGCACGGTTAAGCTCTAAATCTCCTCAGCAAACCCTGGCGCTATCCTCTCATCAACCCTGACCCAGTCTACAGCTTGCCCCAAGAAAGACAACTCCCCCGTAATCTGCGTCTCATCCAGCGCGCTTTTATATAGGCCGCGCATCTGTTGCCGCGCCGCTTCGCTAAAGTCACCCTCTGTGCGCACAATCAGATCAAGCCGTTTAGAGCGAGACGAAAACAGAGCATCAAGCTGCACGTTCCCCATCACGCTCAGGGATAAATCCATCACAAAACGTGTTTGCGTGCCTGCCTTTTCGCCGCCACGATCATGCTCTTCATCTTTGCGATAAGACACATGTACTTTATGAATATCCCCCTGAAACGCAAGCGGCAGAGCCATCACCCGCCAGTCTCCTGTGCTGGCCTCTGATCGGCTCAGCGCCGCAAATTCGCTCGAAACACGGTTCACCAAATCCCCTTTGCCCGCACGTTTGAGCGCATCAACCGCCTTGTCACCCATCCATCCCGAAACATCACCACTGCGCACCGCCATTAAAAAGAATAGCACACTATTTGCCATCTGCGCGGGCGCAGCTACCGTTGGAACAGAGGCCTGAAACACCTGCGCAACCTGCGGCGCGGCCTGTGTCAAAGCCTCTTGCACATCATTCATGCTCGCCCATAGCGACGAACTCAGCGGCAATACGTGCGCGGCCAAAGGCAAGACATTCCTCGATTGTAGGACGTCAACGGCAATCTCCGCGCCAATCGGCAAGCTTTGGACAGGAGCTTTCAGAGCAAAAAACGCGGGGTCTTCGGAAATCGTTTGGAAAACCGGAAAATGTTGCTGCGGCGTCAAGCCAATAAAAACTGCGCGAATCTCACC
>CAYGSA010000022.1:0-23922 GCA_964352375.1 uncultured Micavibrio sp. | reverse complement strand
GAGAAAGAAGGTTACGGGAAGTATTTGAGCCAGTTTGAAGAGTAACCTTAATTAGTGAAGCTGGACCTTTTCAACATAAAATACTTCACATGCTCCTGCCCCCGTATCTTCTCGCGTAAGCGATGATTTTACGGTCCACCATGATCGTGAATCGCCTTCTTTGTAATTGACCAGATATCCCTTCAAAGACACAATCTGACCCGCTTTGACGTTCAAAATGGTTTCTTTTATTTCTTTGCTTGCTGGAAGAATATGCACATTTGCACTGTTTCTTGCGATTTGCGATGATGGTATCGGTGGCTCTCCGCTCCATCTGTAATAATAAAACCTTTCTCGCTGAGACACTGATAGTCTTCGAATCACTGAACCTTGAGACATCGGTCCCCAGCCGAGGGCAAGATCGATTGGCGCGATACGTCCATATGTGCCGCGCTCATAACGTTTTGTGGACATGACTTTGGCTGTTAGCTGATAGTCTGCTAATAGTGTTACATAACCTTGACTATATTTTATTCTTTTTGTTCCTGATAGATTTTTTTGAATTGGCTGTTTTTCTACATCTTTCAGGCGAGGTGATGAGAGCCATTTTGCGTTTTTTGTTGATTGAGATGAAGACGTGAAATTCGATAGCCAGAAGAGGTCACGATCATTGTGATAAGAATATATACCAACTGCTATGATTAAAATTAAAAGTAGGCGCATCACGTTTCCTGTTTCAGGTTAAGATAGCAGCAAAATCTTAATGCTTCTTTATTAGACTACCCTTTTGGCGCATCATAGCGCCCTTCTAGGAGGTAGCAGCCAGAGATCATGTCGTGTAATGTTTGTTTTTTGCGTGTCCAGCCCGCCATCATGAACCCGATAAAGAGTGTTAACGCCGAGAGAATTTTCAGGACATTCCTTGCTAAGGCTTGAGGGAAGTTTAGGCGCTCCCCCAGTTTATTCGTAACCTTTATTCCTAAGGCCATTTTCCCAAATGACGCTTGAAGCTTACTGCTCTCCATGAGGGCGCATAGCAATAGAAGGGCTATAATATTAATTGTACCAGTTGACGTCATATTCATGTCCCGACCTGTTTGAAGGTCGATCATTTGTTCGTCTTCTGAATCCGTGCTGTTGCCGTTGATATGCACTGTTTCCTTGTAATGATACACCCACTTATTCAAGACAATTTTTTCTTTGATGTTTGTTTCAACTATTGTGACTGAGCCATTGGAGTGTTTTTGCTCTTCTTTTTGACTGTCTAGTGTTCGCTCCGTTTGGAACACTTCAAAGGGCGCTGATACTTCAATTATGTTTGGGCTGATAAATGCCAGTATAACGATGAAGGGAAAGACCGCACAGGAGACAAAGATGTAATCCATGATAAGCGCGACAAGCCTTATCCAAAAGCCTGCGTAATTTATAGGCTGTAATTGTGTTCTTTGTATCGTTTCCATTATGCGGTTCTCTCTTTTTTAAATTAAGTCCATTCGGTCAGCGTATTGCCTTGTTTGTCCTTGAACTTGCCAATGATGATCACAATAAAATCAATCAGTGCCCAAATTCCTAAGCCACCGAGTGTGACGATCATCAAGATTGCCGTTCCGATTTTTCCGACATAGAAGCGGTGTGCCCCTAATATTCCTAAGAAAAAACATAGTAAGAACGCTGGTAATATTTTTTTGTTACTCATAATTTACTCCCTTTTTTATTTTCATATTAAATTAACTATATTTCTATAATAATTACATATGAATGCATTTGTCAACAAAATTGTTACAAATGAATTTTTAGTATATAATTTAAGGATAGGAGATTCGCTATGTCTAAAAAAATTATCCCGATAAGCTTACGTATTTCAGAGGATGATGCGGCGTTTATCGAGGCGCTCTCTATTGAAGGAGCTGACACGCCTAGCGAGAAAGTACGCGCCCTTATTCAAGAGGCACGACATCGGCAGGAATATAGCGGCCTTTATGAATTAGCGGCACATATGTTTCATGACGAAAAAGAGGAGATCAAAGCCTTTGAGTTTAAGAGCGGCATGCATTCAGAGTTGATGTTTATTTATATTGATTGGCTTATTGAGAGCTTTGCCCATTTTGGCGCTTCGGCCTCTCACCTTCGCGGGGAGAATCAAGAGCGTGAATTTGAAAAGCTTGAGCATGAAATTTCTATACGCATCTACCGCTTATTTGATTCAGTCCTTAGAATGACAATTACAGATCGTGCGCCTTGCTATGACCCCTCTCTTCTCCGGCAGAGTCACAAACGCATCAATCAGCTTACTGATCTGGTTTCGGCGCAGCTGAAAAAAAATTAAGCTATTACAAAAGTTTGCATATTTTTGTGCTCTACCATAGAATATGGTGAGTTAAGTAAAAATAATGAATGGGTGATTTCGTGGTACGTCCAAAAAAATTAGAACCAGAAGATATAGATTTGGTTATTCTGCTTGAAGGTATTCGTCTTTCAACAGTTAATGATCTTATTGTTAATAACTTGCCGAGTGATCTTGATCATACTGACTTTGGTCGCGACCTTGCGGCTCTTCAGGCTGAGTATCAAGACAGAATCGCTTCTGCTCACGGCTCACAAGAAGATTATCTTCAATATCAGGCAGCATATTTGGACATAGGTTTAGAAGCAGCACAAAAGGCCTCCCCTATTATACATGCGAATTGGGATAAGATTTCTGCTTATGCTGAAGCTCAGGGTTTGAATGGGACATTGCCTGATTGCTATTACAAAACAGAACGTACGGCGAGTTTTAATATGGTTTTTGGCCCTGCCGACATTCAAGAACAACGTTTTACCTTTGGTCAATACATCATGGAATCTGGGCTTGACCCTGTTGAATTCTTAAAAGCTGCTGGTTTAGATGAGGCAGATGTAGAGCGTTATTCGGAAATCATGGCCGAACGTGATCAGAATTGGGCGACTTTAAAACAAGACCGTGCACCTGCTGAACTTGTTGGGTTGTCTGATGCATTTCGGCGTGATGTCGCTGGTTTGGCAGAACGCCATGGTTTGGATGCAACGCAACTTGATACTTCAGATATTAGCCTTTCCGTGCGCCTAGACCTAGATGACCTTGTTCCCTATCTGGATAAAAGTTTTCTGTATACCAACGCATTGATGGACGATCAGGGGCATCCTTTTTATGAAGGCGTTGATGCTTCTGCGGCTGAGGGACAAAAAGCCGAAGCTCCCTCGTTTGATTGGAAAAGTGGCATACAGTCAGCTTGGGATAAGCCGATTCAAAACCTTTCACCCCAAACGGACCCTGAGTCCGCTATATCACCCCGAATGTCGTAGGGCTTTTCAGAGCGGTCACTTACGCTTCCCTCATTATTTACAGATTTATCGTGTAAATCATTGTTTCTAAATCTCTTTTTTGTGCTTTTTACATGACAAAAAAGTAATGGTTTTTTAGCTAAAAACGCTTGAAAACCACAATATGTAGTGTATTATTCTATTTGTAAACACAATATGTGGTTACAGTCTTGAAAACTATCCCCGCTATTCACAGTGTAAATTTTAAAAAGACTCTGGCCTTGGAAAAATAGACACTAAAATAGTATTACTTAAACTGATTCTAATAAGGAGCACTAAAATGGGAAACGCCCAAGCTATCGCTAATGATGCAAAAAATTCTGACTCTCCCCTTTTGCAGGAGCGTCATGTCTATAAACCTTTTTTATACCCATGGTGCTATGAAGCATGGTTGACGCAGCAACGCATACACTGGTTGCCGGAGGAAGTGCCCCTTGCTGAGGATGTGCGTGATTGGAAGAAGAACCTGACGCCATCAGAGAAAAACCTTATGACACAAATCTTCCGCTTTTTCACGCAAGCTGATATTGAAGTGAATAACTGTTATATGAAGCATTATTCTCAGGTTTTTGGGCCAGTTGAAGTGCAAATGATGCTTGCCGCTTTCTCCAATATTGAAACTGTGCACATTGCTGCTTACTCGCATTTGCTTGATACGATTGGCATGCCTGAAGTCGAATATTCCGCGTTTCTTGAATATAAGGAAATGAAAGATAAGTTTGATTACATGCAAGATGTCTCTATGGAAAACCGCCGCGATGTGGCCAAAACGATGGCGATGTTTGGTGCGTTTACAGAAGGTTTGGCGCTGTTTGCATCGTTCGCAATTCTGATGAACTTCCCGCGATTTAACAAAATGAAGGGGATGGGGCAGATCGTGACATGGTCGGTACGTGATGAAACGCTTCACTGTTTATCGATGATTAAGTTATTCAATGCCTTTATTAACGAAAACCAAGATATTTGGGACGATGAGCTTAAGGCCGAGATTGTTGAATGTTGTAAAATCACGATTGAACATGAAGATGCTTTTATCGATCTTTGCTTTGAAATGGGCGAGATTGAAGGCATGACGCCCGAGGATGTGAAGCAATATATTCGTTATATTGGTGATCGTCGTTTACAGCAACTCCAGCTTGAGCCACTTTATGGCGTGACCAAGAACCCGCTTCCGTGGATGGATGAGATGCTCAATGGCGCCGAGCACACGAATTTCTTTGAAAACCGCGCAACAGAATATGCGAAAGCCTCTACGCAAGGTGGCTGGGAAGATGTGTTTAACGATGACATCTTTACTGGAAATTACGGCAAAAAAATCGGTGGCGTTGACGATATGAGCAATGCGAAGAAAGAGGCCGATAAAGCTGCTTAAAACTTTTTCCCTATAGGTTCACACGAGAAGCCATCCCATTTGGGGTGGCTTTTTTGCTGTTCAAGTTTGTTGCGGTTTAAGAAAATTATCTATCCTTATTTACATCATCACGTTATGGTTTTTGTATGAATACAAATGAAAAAAAATTTAGAGAGTATTGCGACGCTCGAAAATTGCGTGTTACGCCGCATCGCTTAGGCGTTTATCATATTTTACTGCAGGCTCAGAAACCCCTTACCGCGTATGATGTGCTTTCGCTTATAAGTCCTGAGGATGCAAACCCAAAGCCTCCTATCGCCTATCGCGCGCTTGAATTTTTGGATACGCATGGGTTTGCACATCGCATTGAAAGTTTGAATGCTTATGTTGCGTGCGATATTGATCATATTCATAAGGGGTCACAATTTATGATTTGTCATGAATGTGATCAGGTTGAAGAAATTCATCTTTGCACATTGCCAGACGCATTAGATCGCAAAATTAAAAATGAAGGTTTTACGCTTCATCATTGGAATGCTGAAGTTCATGGAACGTGCAGCAAATGTGCCTCTTCTTAGAAACTATTTTCGGGGAAATCATTTCGGCATTTTTCGAGAGCTTTTGGTATATCATCTGCGAATTCAGCGCTGTGAGCAATAAGGTGCCCGAGCATATGATTTATTTTTTGGGCCTCAGGCAGAAAAGATTCTTCAATTCTATCTAAGTGTCCCCAAATTCCCATCGTGTGTAAAAATTTAGATGTTAGCTCGCCGTTATCTAAGCGGTCACAATCAACAGGTATATCTCTTTCTATTCCTCTTGATTCAACTGTAAATGTGAATTCGGCATCACGCTCGGGCACGAAATCTTGATGTACGTGTTCTTGTGCCAAAGTTGTACCTGATGTTGAAAGCAACGCAGTTATCGCGGCGGCTGGTAGTGATAATTTCATTTTTATATCCTCATTTTTTCTTGATTTATCATATATGTTATACTATAACAATAATTATATTACCTTGTAACATTAAAAATTAAATAAGATAGGTTTAAAAGTGACGACAGCAACCATGGACACTGCGCATGAAACACATAATGAGAAAAACACTGTTGTTCTTGTTGCAGCCTTTACCGCTGCGGCCACTGCGTTTGCAGTAGGCTTACCTATGGAATTTTTGACTGAGCATATCGTTTTTCCCTACGCCCATGAATCGGCTCTGGGTGAAGTGACAATCGGTTGGGCGAACTCTATTTTAGTTCCCTTTTACGACGCTGTTGGACAGTTTTTTGGAGTCGAACCTTTAGGTCAAGCGATTGAGGGTATCCCAAAAGCCGAGTTCTAATTCAAAGCTTTATTAAACGTCGCGCTCTGCCGATACGTTAAATCCTGCATCACGTAGGTTTTGCATGATTTCATCGACGTGGAGTTTATCGCGTGCTTCGATGACGACTTCTAATTCTGCGCGTTTTAGGGTTACGGCTTGCATCATGCGTTGGTGAATGACTTCGATGACGTTTGCTCCGCTCTCGCCAATTATGCGTGAGATATCGGAAAGCTGGCCGGGCGTATCGTCGATTTCAAATGTCAGACGAGTTATGCGTCCATCGCGGACAAGGCCGCGCAAAATAAGAGTGGAGAGCATGCGGGAATCGATATTCCCCCCGCATAAAACCATGCCCACTTTTTTGCCTTTAAGCTTTTCAATATTATTTTTAATCACTGCAAGCGCGGCGCCGGGTGCGCCTTCTGCGACGAGTTTTTCATCGCTGAGCAGATCGAATACCGCTTCTTCGATTTGCGCTTCGGTTGCGGAATAGATTTCATCTACGAGGGATTCAATGACTTCCATATCAGCTTCTGATGGAGCCTTCACGGCTATCCCCTCGGCGAGTGTTGCGTCACCGCCTGTGAATTTCCGTTTTTCACGATTGGCGAGCACCGCGTCAAAGTTCTCAGCTTGAGCGCCGATTATTTTTATATTCGGATTAACGCCTTTGGCGGCCGTGGCTACGCCTGCGATCAGGCCGCCACCACCGATTGGCACGACAATGATATCCAGATCAGAGACTTGCTCTAGCATTTCAAGGCCAACTGTTCCCTGCCCAGCGACAACATCTTTATCATCGAAGGGGTGAATGAATGTGAGATTATTTTCCTCTGCAAGTCTTAGGGTTTCGCCCACGGAGGAATCAAAATTCTTACCGTAGATCACGACTTTTGCGCCGAAATCTTCGGTGCGTTTGACTTTGTTGAAGGGTGTCCCTTCGGGCATTACGATTGTTGAGGGAATGCCCAGACGCGATGCATTATAGGCAACGCCTTGCGCATGGTTACCTGCACTGCAGGCGATGACGCCGTTTTTTCGCTGCTGTTCGTTTAGGGTCAGAAGCTTGTTCAATGCACCGCGTGCCTTGAAAGCATTGGTGTGCTGAAGGTTCTCGAGCTTCAGGTAGAGTTCAATTCCTAGCTCATTGGAAATACGCGTCGCCTTGATTGTTGGCGTGCGGATGACCGCATCTTTTATTTTGTCATATGCCTCTTGAACATCTTTAAATGAAACTATCATGTCTCTTCACCTCAATATACAGGAGGTGAACGCTATAGATAATAAATAAAAATTGCAATTTTTATTTAATTTTCAGGAAGCCAGAATGGTTCATATCCAGTATGTGTTTTGGGGATTTTTTTACCGCATCTTTCATAAACCGGTTTCATTGCTTCGTACTCTTCAGAAAAATAAAAATCTTGAAACTCCTTAATTTCTTTTGGAGATTCCTCTCTGTCGTCTGGATCAGGTCTTTTACGTTTCTGTTCTTCAATATATTCCTGCATTTTTTCTTGGTTTTTCTTTGCTTTTCTATCAAAGCTTCTTATGTTCTTGAGGTCTTGCTTTGTACATAGTTCTTGCGCGCCTGCATTCTGCATTGAAAGTGACGTTACACTCAGGCCTAAGAATGCAAAAAATGATGCGATGTTTAATAATTTTTTCATGGCGTTATCCCTTTAGCAGACATCATTGCACCATTATATGCAACTTGGAACTCTATTGCAAAACTTTGCACAAGAAAAATAACAGCTTCTGCGATTGTTCAAGTCTTCTATGGCTTAATTTGCTATGGTTCTATTGTGGTAGCGTTTTATATATCATCGTACAGAGTTCGCTTTACTGAAATATTTCATAGATTCAGGTCACGTCTTTTACACTTTTTCATACACTCCCCTCACCTTTGATCCTTAAGGAGGATTTTTCGCATGTCCAAAAAGTCACGTAAATTCAAGAACTCCCCACAAGCACAGAAGGAAAATGTTGTTCACACACAGTTTAAAAATGATGGGTGGCATCCTTTGGATTCCGAGATTGAGGGGCGGCGTGATCAAAAATACGTTAAGAACATTAAGCCGCGCTCTAAAGGGCAAGAAGATTTAATGGCTGCCATCAAGGCGTATAGCCTGACACTTGCGATTGGGCCAGCGGGGACGGGCAAGACGTATCTTGCGATTGCGTCAGCTGTAGAGGCCCTAGAAAAAGGCAAGATTGAGAGGATTATTCTCTCTCGTCCTGCAATGGAAGCGGGTGAGTCCCTTGGTTTTCTGCCTGGTGATATGGCCGAGAAAATGGCACCTTATTTGCGCCCCCTTTATGATTGTCTGGGTGATCGCATGGGCGGCAAAAAGGTGCGTCAGTATCTTGAAGACGGTACCATCGAGATTGCACCGATTGGATTTATGCGTGGGCGGACGCTCAATAATTCTTTTGTCATTATTGATGAGGCTCAAAACTGTACTTATACGCAACTTAAGATGATTCTCTCGCGTCTTGGCTGGCATTCTACTATGGTGATTACAGGTGATCCAGATCAATCTGACTTACTGGAAGGTTTGAGCGGTTTAGCGCAAATTTCTAAACGGCTGGAGGCTGTCGAAAATATCGCAGTTTGCCAATTGGAGCATAAAGACATTGTACGTCACCCACTTGTTGCTAAGATGTTAGACGTTTTATAGAAGGGATCAAAATATGCTGAGTACTAAAATTTTAGGGACAGGTCTCTTGTTGCTTGTTTTGGGGCTTCTCTCAGCGAGTAGCTATTCTGTTGGGATTGTAACAGAACCTATGGCTTTTACAATTGGCGCGATCAGCGCAATCATAGGGGTTGTGACTGTGGTTATCGGCTTTCTTGCTCTGGCTGGAGGAGAGTTTGGTAAACGTGATTTGATGGAAGCTGGTGATTCTGCCGTTTTTACTGTTGGGCTTATCAGGTGCATGGTTGCGATTTCTGTTGCGGACAATCATCTTGATGATGCGGAAGTCGTACAAATTGCAAAAATTTATAAGCACCTGACCAAAACAGATATCGGCGCGGATCTTATCAAGCAGACTGCCGATGACATGATGGAGAGCAAGAGCAATATTCAAGATGAGTTAGTCTCCATCAAGCCTACGCTTACTAAAGACTTGAAAGAAAAGATCATTATCGCGTCGCTTTATATTCTTGCCGCGGATGGAGAAATGGATGAGCGGGAGCTTTTGATGCTGGATGATATTCGTGAGGGGCTTGGGTTGCCGCTCAAGCGTGTGGAAAAGATGAAAGCTGATTTCTTGTCAAACATGAAGGTTGGTTAAATCATATCACCGACTTGTATGAGTGGTGCTTTATATCCAATTGGCTCGTGGTTTGGAAATAGCGAGTAAATCATTATGTTTGGTGCTTTTTCGACTTGTTTCGTCATTTCTATGGGCAGTTCATATTCCATCATCTCTTCGCCGTTTTTTTCATCGTTATAAACCAGCATGAAAAGTCTTTGTTCACGATAATATTCTACGCGGCGAAGGATATCTGGCATCGGCGTGTCGCTGACCAGCATAACACCGCCATCGTGCATGAGGCCGAGTTCTATATTCATCCTAGATTTGGCCCTGACGGATCAATTTCAAAATCTTTGCCTGTAACGATCGCATCCGCAATTGAAAGCGTCGCATCACTCATATCGAAGTTTGCCCGAATTATTTCTGGATTTGGATTTCCTGCGAGCGCCGTCGTCGTTCCCACAGAGCTTGGTTGCCCTGTAAACGTATCAAGGCCTGCACCAGCGACCATCGCTGCGTAATCTTCTGCATTCATTGTTTAAGTCCCCACTTAAAGTACACTTGTAAAAAAGCTTAACACACATTTATTAATATATCCTTACGTATATAGTTTTTTGTGTTTATATGCAAATTTGAGGCTAGCCTTTTTTCACGCCCTGCCTTAGGTTTGAGGTATGAATGATACATTGCCACTCCCCCCGAAGAATCTTTTGCAACTGCTGGATGAATTAAACCTAAAGTATACGGTTTATGATCATGAACCCATTTTTACCGTAGAAGAAGGATTACATCTGAAAGACAACATTCCAGGTACGCATTGCCGCAATCTTTTTCTGCGTGATAAGAAGAAGAAAATGTTTCTTGTGGTTGCGGCGAATGAAACAGAGATCGACCTTAAGAAATTGTCTGATGTTATTGATTCTGGACGGCTTTCTTTTGGATCTGGTGATCGCTTAATGCAAAATCTAGGGATCTATCAAGGCGCGGTTAATCCGTTTTGCATTATGAATGACAGGGATCATAACGTTCGTATTATTTTAGATGCACATATGATGGCGCAGACTTTGGTGAATTATCACCCGATGGATAATGCACAAACGATTGGCCTTTCGCCAGATGATCTCATCACCTTTATCAAGCACACTGGCCATGACCCGGAAATCGTTGATTTAAGCGCCGCAGCGCCTGATGCATAAAGCTTTGCAATTTCCGCCCAGATTTTGTACTGTTCGATCTTACATGATAAGGAGTCTCCATGTTACTTGGTGCGAATGACCAAAAAATGCCCCCTTCTTCTTCTCCGATTATTTTTGATGTCGGTACAGAGGATTTCGAACAACGCGTTATGGCGGCGTCGATGCAGGTTCCTGTTATTGTCGATTTTTGGGCGCCATGGTGCGGGCCGTGCAAACAGCTTATGCCTGTTTTGGAAAAAGCCGTTACAGCAGCGGGCGGTAAAGTTTTACTCGCGAAGGTGAATTTGGATGATAACCCAGAGCTGGCGCAGGCTTTGCGCGTGCAATCTGTTCCAACGGTGTTTGGTTTTTTCCAAGGCCAGCCGATTGACGCTTTTATGGGTGTGCAGCCTGAGAGTAAGATTAACGAGTTCATTCAGAAGCTTATCACTGCGGCAAATGGCGCGCAGCCAGATGCGCTTGATATTCCAGAAGCGTTGAAGGGCGCGGCTCTTGCTTTGTTGGATGGTGATGTACAGGGGGCACACACAATTTATGCGCAGATTCTGCAGCAAGATCAAATTAACGCCGATGCCTATGTCGGTTTAGTGCGATGTTTCCTTGCGGTTGACCAAATTGAACAAGCGCAAGGATTGCTTGATAACGCGCCTGATGAGATTTCAAAGGCTGGTGTTTTTACCGAAGCTAAAGCCGCGGTGGAGCTTGCGAATTCTCCAGTTGGAAATACGTCAGAATTTAAGAAAAAAATTGATAAAAACCCAAATGATCATCAAGCGCGTATCGATTTGGCTTATGCCTTGTTTGCAGCAGGTAAAAAGAGCGAGGCTTGTGACGCTCTTTTGGACTCTATTCGTCTTGACCGTGAGTGGAACGAAGAGGCTGCACGCACCGAGCTTTTAACGTTGTTCTCGGCGATGGGCTTTACGGACCCCATTACAGTTGCGGCGCGGCGGAAGCTGTCTTCGATTTTGTTTTCTTGAGAGACTTAGGTTAGGATACAGATTATGAGCGTAGACATAGACCCGAAATTATTAGAAATTCTTGTGTGCCCGATCAGCAAAGGCCCGCTGCGCTATGATCGAGAGGCGCAGGAATTGATCTCTGAGCAATCGAAACGCGCCTATCCGATCCGTGATGGTATTCCCATTATGTTGGTCGAAGAAGCGCGGGCGCTGGATTAAATTTTATGTCTGCGAATTTGTGCTCTATTAATCTTCTTCCTTCAACTCTAGACAAGCCTGAAGTTATCGAAAATGATGACTTTAGAGAACCTTTAGAGACCTCAATTGATATTGAAGGCATTCCAGATAAAGACTGCACTCTTGCATGGAACGTATTTTCGAATGGCCAAGATATAGTGGCACAGTTTGCGCTTCTTGAGAGTTACAAGGGTGATGTTTTGCATGTTTTTGAACCTTTTAGGTGCGCGCCTTTTCTATCGGGTAAAGATGTTGCAGCACGTGCACTCAGTGGTAAACGATCTGCAAAACCAACAGTGCAAGCCTTAAAAGAGGCTTTTTCAAATGCGCCCAAAGGGCAAAGTATAGAGCCGCTTGTAAGAAGTTTTGGAAATATTCAAAAAGAAAGTTTTCTAGACTTTATTACATCTTTGCTAAAAGTTAATGACCATAGTGCTTTTAAGGCGCTTCACTCTGCAATTAAGGCGCTTCACTCTGCAATGACACAGGCTTATTATGACTTACCTGATAATGTGAAAATTGATCAACCTCACGTTATTCACGTCGGAATGCCTAACCATCCTTTTTTTACTGAGTATGGCCAAGATAACATTTCACTTGAAAATTAAGTGAAAACAGTCTTTATTGAAAATATGGAACAGGCATACGAACACACTCTGCTGCTCGACCTCCTCCTTATGCGCCCTTAAGCGGGTATGGGGCACTTCAGACGTGCCTGCGCTTTAAGGGATTTCAAACTTTCAAAACATATATAAATCAATTAAAAGTCTTTATCAGATGCGAAGACCAGAAGGAATAAAACCATGAGCCGCGCTTATGACATAGTTAAAAACGACCCGAACCGCGTTATCATCTTTGATACGACGCTGCGTGATGGAGAGCAATCGCCTGGTTGTGCGATGACATTAGACCAAAAGCTTAAGATGGCGCTTATTCTCGATGATATGGGCGTTGATGTGATTGAAGCAGGCTTTCCGATTGCCTCCCCCGGTGACTTTGAAGCCGTGAACCAGATCGCTAAAACAGTTAAAAATGCAACAGTGTGTGGCCTTAGCCGCGCAAAAAAAGGAGACATTGAAGCCAGTGCAGAGGCGATCAAGCCCGCTGAGAGCAAGCGCATTCATACGTTTATTTCAACGTCACCTTTGCATATGAAACATAAATTGCAAATGAGCCCCGAGGCCGTTTTAGAGGCCGTTAAAGAAAGCGTGAGCTTTGCCCGTAATTTCACAGATGACGTAGAATGGAGCGCCGAAGATGGCTCTCGCACGGAAGACGATTTCTTGTGCATGTGCGTTGAGGCCGCGATTGCCAGCGGAGCACGCGTTATTAATATTCCTGATACTGTTGGGTATTCGATGCCTGCGGAATTTGCACGCCAGATTTCGATGTTATTTGACCGCGTTCCGAATATTGATCAGGCTATTATATCTACGCATTGTCACAATGACCTTGGGGTGGCGGTTGCGAACTCGCTTGCGGGCGTAGATATGGGGGCGCGGCAGATTGAATGTACGATTAACGGTATTGGCGAGCGCGCAGGGAATGCGGCGCTTGAAGAGATTATCATGGCGCTGCGCACGCGTAAGGATTTAATGCCTTACACCAATCAGGTGGAGAGCACCCATATCATGAAGGCCTCTCGCACGCTGTCGAATATTACGGGTTTTAATGTGCAGCCAAACAAAGCGATTGTAGGGGCGAACGCGTTTGCGCATGCCAGCGGCATTCATCAAGACGGTATGCTTAAAAACGCCGAAACATACGAAATCATGACACCAGAGAGCGTTGGGTTGACCGAAAGCAAGCTTGTGATGAGCAAGCATTCTGGCCGTCATGCGTTCCGTGAGAAGCTTAAAGAGCTTGGGTTTGAGCTTGGTGATAATGCGCTCAATGATGCGTTTGCACGGTTTAAAACTTTGGCGGATAAGAAGAAAGAAGTGTTTGAGGATGATTTGATTGCATTGGTCGAGGATGAGATCGTCAGCGAAAATGCGAAAATTCAGTTTGTTTCTCTGCAAATCGTGGCGGGAACAACCGGCCCGCAAACAGCGGATTTATGCCTAAATGTTAAAGGTGAAAAATTCTGCGAGAAGGTTGAGGGTAATGGCCCTGTTGATGCAATCTTTAAAGCAATCCGCGCTATTCAGCCGCATGATGATGCGCATTTAAAGCTGTATCAGGTGCATGCGGTTACGGGTGGAACGGACGCGCAAGCGGAGGTTACGGTTCGCCTTGAAGAGAACGGCAAGGTCGTGAATGGAACAGGCGCGGATGCGGATACGCTTGTGGCGAGTGCGCGCGCCTATGTTCAGGCGCTGAATAAGTTGATGGTAAAGCGCGAGAGCGTGAACCCGCAGACGGGAGCGGTGGGGTAACTAAATATTTACATATTACATTGGGCATTATATAAGATTTTTTATGATTTCATTCATACAACACCCACATATTATCCAAGATGACCCCTTGTCTTACAGGGAGCTTTTGGAGCTGGAGGTCGATAAAATTCGTGCTTTCTGTGCAGAACATTTGAGTTTATGTAGAGATAGAGGTTTTAATCCTTCAACACAGCCAATGTTGCAACATATCTCAGCCGTCGGTGTGACCGTGGACTCAGATGGTTTATATGAAGACGCTGATAGTGAGTTAATTCTTGGTAGTTTTCTACATCTCTCTAACGCTGGTTTTGTGTTCGATCCCGATTTTGAGATTGATCCTCTGAGCTTTGAAGTTGGTCGAGATATTTTAAATGAGCATGGATCTACAGATGTTCTGATCGCAGCTTACTTAAATGATCACGGCACGCGCAGAACCATGTTTTCTAATACAGAGGAATGGTTTTACCCGCACCTTGAGAAGGTCAAGGCCGGAGAGGGGCAGATTGCGAATACTACTGTTAGCCCCAAATCATACGACCCGGATGCTTGGTCTGATAAAGTTATTGAGGCTGGTGTGAAAGTCGTTGTTAATAATAATGAATGTGACTTAGATCCTCGTCGTTTCAGAAGTGAACAATACCGCATAATATTGCCGCAAGAGAGGTCTTGGCGTTCTAACCCACAAGACCAGAGTGGCAAAAATGGGTATGTATTCCAAAATGATTATATTGCCGCGATGATGCCAACGCTCAATGATATGTCGCCCATGTCAAAAAGGATCAAAGATACTGCGGCATTTGAGGGACTTACTTTTGATTCTGATGCTATTGGCCTAGATATGGCCTAAATTTGGATTTGCGCCTGTAAATTAATTAAAGTTTCAAACAACGTTTTTTACAATATCTTTAAACACCGCTTCAAACATCTTCTTCGTCAATCGGCCTGTGTTCGTGTTGTACCGGGAGCAGTGGTAGGAGTCGATGAGAAGTATGACGTCATCACACGCCGTGTGCATGTGATCTATGGATTGCACGGACAAGCCGTGCAATGACGTTTTTTTACCCAAATTATGAACCGCACCGTGGGCGAATTTGAAGGCGGATTGTTTGTGGTTTGTGGCCTTGAGCACGGCGTTGTGAGAGACAAGGCCAAGGCTGAGGATGATTTTAAGGTTCGGCATGCCTGCCATCTCGCGTTTCAGGAATTGCAGGCAGGTGTTGATTTCATCGCCTGTGACTTTATTTTGCGGTGGAACGCATTTGACGGCGTTGGTGATGCGGGTGCTTATGAGCTCTAGCCCGTCATCTTTGTGTGCGCCGTAGTCGCCTTTTGCGAGGCCGAATTTGAGGAGCGTGCCGTATAGGAGATCGCCTGCGTAATCGCCTGTGAAGGGGCGGCCTGTAAAATTGGCTCCTTTTAAACCCGGCGCGAGGCCGACGATAAGGATCGCTGCGTCTTTGGGGCCGAAACTTGGCACGGGGGCGTTATATTTATCGGGGAACTTTTCACGATTGCCGTCAATAAAAGATTTTAAGCGCGGGCACAGTTTACAGTCTTTATCGGGCAGCAGTTCATACATAAGCGCATAATGGTGTGCTTTAATGTTAAGATCAAGGCTTGCAATTTCTGGGCAAAGCGCCTATAACCGCGATGTAATTTGAAAATAAGAGGTAAATCATGGCACGCGTAACCGTTGAAGATTGTATTGATAAAGTTGAAAACCGCTTTGAGCTTGTAATGGTTGCATCACAGCGCGCCCGTAAAATCGGCTCTGGTGCGGCGATTACGGTTGAGCGTGACAATGACAAGAAAACCGTTATCGCGCTTCGTGAAATTGCAGGAGAGACAGTGTCTGTTGACCAGCTTAAGGAAGAAATGGTTGTTTCGCACCAACGCTTTATTCCGCAGGATCAGGAAGATGAGATGATTGACCTGATGGACGGAGAAAAAGAATGGGGTGACCTTGCAGAAGGGCCTTCGCGCAATGAAAATCCAGGCGGTATTTATGCGGATGAAGAGATCGTGACGTCATCTGCGGCGGCGGCTTCTGAGGAAGATGCCCCTTCCGAGCCAGAAGGCGAGCCTTCTTTAGGTGACATTGCAGGAGCGTAATAGCCCCTTATTGTTGCGTCCACTATAACTGTGGTGTAGGGTATGAGCTTCAAGGACCGTCATTTTAAACAAAAGAAAAGTGGTATTGCAAATACTGAGCTAGCCCTTTTTGCCTTTGCGCTTCCCATTGTCCTTTATCTCATTCCTGATTTGCGTGAATCCTGCGCTTTTACTGATCTGGATGTCAGTAACGACCTTGACTGGGGTTTTAAGGGCTTTGCAGAAATTTGTTTAATCAACAGGGTGATCGAGATTCTATGTTATGCGGGTCTTGGCTGTTTGGTTTTTTGTTCTGTCATGCTGGCCTCGACTATACGAGCAACGCCGACAATGCTGCTCAGCGGTCTTTATGCATCTCAGAGTGATACTTCTCGCAAGCCAAGTTTTCTTCAGGCGCTTCGATTCATGTTTTTTGGTAATTTTATATTTGTTCTTGCTTGTTCCTATGCAGCTTTTCATGGATTTGCGATGAGCCTTTCTGAAATTGGCACTATGAGCATTCTTCTTCTTTTATTTGCCATTTTCATGCCAGGGGTTAATCGTTTGGGTTCTGGCCCTCTTGTGTTTTAGGAATATGTCAGCGGGCTGTGGTTGCATTTAACGGATAAGGCGCAGGATCGATTTGATAAACGGTTTAAGCGTTATAAGTGGCTTCATATGTTTTCGTATGGGCTTCAATCTCTTTTTCTGATTCCCGCTTTTTTTCTGATGGGCTTTATGGCTTTTAATGCCCTGAATGTTGGTGAAAGGCCTGTTGATTATGACCGCTATGTCTATAAATCAGCGCAAGAGATGCATTGGCGGGATAACGCGTATTTTGCTCTGTCAGGGTTAAATGCGCCTGAGAATGTAGAGGATTTTTATATCTATGGTTTGCAGCATGCGCATTATTACGCGCGGCGTTTTGAGGCCGTTAAGAAAAAGCATGGTATTCCGTTTACCCGTGATGTTCCTGATATTGACAACCCGATCAATAAAGATGACATAGAAAACCGTTCAGGCGGCATAGAAGATGATACGCGGTGGGATTGTTTTTACAAGCTGCCGCGCCCAAAAGATGATGTTTCGAGTTGTGATAATGTAAGCGCACAAGATTTAGACACTTTTATTGCGCAGAACACAGTTAAGTGGACACGGTTTGATGCCTTACCTAATTATACGCACTTTGCGCTTCCTGATACATTCCTAGCGAGCTCTTGGAAAGGGCAAGATCTTATTAAACTTGCGCAGGTTAAGGCCGCGGAGATTGTTATCTTGGCGCGACGCGGCGATCAACCTCGCGCTGTCTCTGAGTGGATACGCTTTATGGCGCTTTATCAAAAGATGGTTGGGGCGCAAACAAATATGGTTGAAAAAGCAATCTTCATGATTCCATTGAGCCACCATATTCAGACAATTGAAACATTACTATATGAGCATCCAGACATTGCACTTAATTATAGTGAGCCGATCAAGGACGTTCTTACCGTTCAATCCCTCCATGATTTCAGAGGCGATTTTTTACTGCGCGACGATTGGCGCACTATCGGGACATGGATTGATATTCATTTGGGTGATATGCCGCATAAGAAACGCGCGATATATGAGTGCATGAAAGAGCGTGAGCAGATTGCAAATCTGTCTGATCGTGAGATGCTTGAGGGATTGGACAGAAAATCTTGTAAAGACCTTCAGATGGACGACTTTTGGCCGCTGAGAAGTTTCACCTCTTCTGGTGAGCCGATTAGTAATATTATTTGGGAGCTATTGATAAGTGGCATTTTGAAAGGGCGTGAGCTTGTGACAAATATGCACTATATGGCGGTTAAGGTTGATTTGTTGCGTTTAACCCTCGATGTTGTGAATGATCGTGTTTCTCTGGCTAGTCTGCCAGAGCCTTATCTGTGGGACGGAGAAAAGGGTGTGATTTATTATCCTCAAATGACAGATATTGAGTATAATTTCAGACGATGGAGTTTTCGTATTAATCCAAAAGTCCTTGATTGAATTCGAATAAACTCGCCTCTTTTTTTATAGTTAACCTTCAAAAATCGTGATATCTTGCATAATTGCGCAGAGCAAAAAATTATAAAAAAATGAAGCGATTATGGGGCAACTTGAGACATTACAAGAGACGATAAAATCGTATCAGCCAGATTTTGACGGCGCGGTCGTAGAAAAGGCATATGAATACGCCAAAGAGATGCATGAGGGGCAGTTCCGTTCTTCTGGAGAGCCTTATTACACCCACCCTGTTGAAGTTGCACAGATTTTGGCTGACATGCATATGGACATCACAACCATTGTAACAGCAATTTTACATGATACGGTTGAAGATACTGATGCGACGCTGGATGATTTGGAAACACGTTTTGGTAAAACGGTTGCAGATCTTGTGAATGGTGTGAGTAAATTAACACGTATTGAAAGCCAAACGGTAGAAGGCAAGCAAGCGGAGAATTTTCGTAAATTGTTGCTTGCGATGTCGGAGGATATTCGTGTTTTACTGGTTAAACTTGCTGATCGTTTACACAATATGCGTACGATGGGCGGGATTAAGAAGCCTGAAAAACGCCGTCGTATTTCTCTTGAAACTCTTGAAATTTACGCTCCTTTGGCCGAACGCATTGGGGTTCACCGTATCAAGGAAGAGCTAGAGGATTTATGCTTTGAGCAAGTTCATGCCGAAGCGCGGGAGAGCATTACAAACCGCCTGTCTTACCTGCGACAAGAGGGAAATGACCTTGTTGAGTCGATTATTGACGAATTGCAGGGCTTGCTGATTAGCTCTGATATCAGGGCAGACATTACGGGTCGTGAGAAGACGCGCTATTCTATTTGGAAGAAAATGCAGCGCAAGCAGGTCACGTTCGAGCAGCTTTCGGATATTATGGCGTTCCGCATTTTGGTGGACAAGCCCGAAGATTGTTATCTGGTTTTGGGCATTATTCACGGCAAGTATCACAGCGTGCCCGGGCGATTTAAAGATTATATATCCACGCCCAAGCCGAACGGGTATAAATCAATTCATACAACCATAATGGGGCCGCGCAGGCAGCGCATTGAGATTCAGATTCGGACACACCAGATGCATGCCGAAGCGGAGCTGGGCGTGGCGGCACACTGGGTTTACAAAAAGGGGGGGGGGCAGCCTACAGAACGTGATGTGACTAAATATCGCTGGCTGCGTGAGTTGCTTGATATTTTAGAGCAAGAGCAAAAGCCCGAAGATTTTTGGGAAAATACGAAGCTTGAGCTTTTTCAAGATCATGTTTTCGTTTTTACACCCAAGGGCGATTTAGTGGAAATGCCCAGCGGTGCAACACCCGTTGATTTTGCCTACGGTATTCACTCTGATATTGGCGATAAATGCGTGGGCGCAAAGATTAATGGGCGTATTGCGCCGCTTAATACGCGCCTGAATAATGGTGATCAAATCGAAGTGATTACATCGAAATCTCAGAACCCCTCCCCCACATGGGAGCGTTTTGTTGTTACAGGTAAGGCGCGCTCTCATATCCGAAAGTATATCCGAAGCCAGCAGCGTGATGAGTTTATTATTCTTGGTAAGGGGATGATTCAAAAGGTCTTTAAGCAAGAGAGCTATGAGTTTACCGAAAAGGCCATTAAGGGCGTTCTTGATCATTACCACATGGGTTCGATTGACGATATCTACGCCGATATTGGTGCAGGTATTTTGGTTGCGCGTGATGTGTTCAAGACCATATTCCCGAGTCATAAAACCGATATGCCCCAGCGCCCGTCTGAGGATATGGACAAAGTCAGCAAAGGGCGCAAGGGCAAAGATGAGCCGATGCCAATTAAGGGGCTTATTCCCGGAATGGCGATGCATTATGCAAAATGTTGCAACCCTTTACCGGGAGATCGGATTGTTGGGATTGTGATCACGGGTAAAGGGGTAACCATTCATACGATTGATTGCGATACGCTTGAAACCTTTGCGGATACGCCAGAGCGCTGGCTTGATGTCTCGTGGGGCGAAAAGGGTGATGGCTCAGAGACACCTGTTGGGCGCCTGCTTTTGACGATGGAGAATAAACAAGGTGCGCTTGGAGAGCTGACAACTGTCATTGGGCGTAATGGTGGCGATATCTCGAACTTCAAGCTCACCAACCGCACGCGTGAATTTTGGGATATGATTTTGGATATTTATGTGAATGATACAAAACATTTGAGCAATATTGTTGCGGCTTTGCGTGCAACGCCCTGTGTAGTTAGTGTTGAGCGCGCGCGTGGGCAGTAGCTTTAAATTGTCATTTCGAACGCGGCATCGCTGCGGAGAACTCTTACTTTTAAAAAGATTTCTCCATTTCTTACGAACTGTTCGGAATGACATTTAGTGCTAATTTATGACAATTTTTTCTTGCCCCCCCCCATTTGATGTTTGCTAGAATTAGACATTAGAGATAATTTTGAAAGGAAATATAATGGCGGATAGCAACGAATGTGATGGAATCAATATTGAACGACTACCAGAAGGTTCGCCACTTGGTCACGCTGTAGGAGGCAACCCCTTAGGATTTACAAAAGAAATTATAGATAGAACCACTTTGCCAGATCATTGTTTTGCCGCTCAAATAGATGGTGCCGATGCCGCGGCTGAAGAGCCTTTTACGGGCATTAACATTCAAGACGCTGACTTATCTGGCGATTTTGGCAGTAAAGCTGAAGTTCCTGCATATTCTGCAGATGGCGGTGGCATTAAGGTTGATTGCGAGACGAACACGCCAAGCACTTCTGGTCAATGCTTTATGCAATGATAATTAAAGCGCTAAATTCCGACCTTTAATATCCTTCGCGATGTCGACGGCTGTGTCTGTTGAAGGATAGAGCGCGATCATTTTGTTGTCTTTATCCATCAGGTACAAGAACGCGGAGTGATCCATCATGTATTCTTCCATCATGTCATTTTCAACTTTTGTTGCGTAAACACGGTACGCTTGCTTTGTGGCTTCGACCTGCTCTATGGAGCCTGTAAGGCCGACAAGGCGCGGGTGAAATTGCTCTACATATTGCTTCATGACGTCGACAGTGTCGCGCTCTGGGTCAACGGTGACGAAGATCGGCGTGATGGCTTTCGCACCTTCACCAAGCTCTTGCATGATGACGTTTACTTTTTGAAGCTCCGTCGGGCAAATGGCCGGGCAGTATGTGAAGCCAAAGAAGACGAGTTTATATTGACCAGCATAGTCTTTGTCTGTGACTGTTTTACCGTTATGATCCAACATTTCGAATGCGCCGCCAATTTCAGATCCCCCCGCTGTTTCTGTGCTGCGTGAAGGGCGTTCGATCACGGATGATACAACATCGTTTCCATCATCAGGAGAGACTGATACAATGCCGCGGTCAAGCTGGCCGCTTTTTTGCCAATAGAAAAATGCCGAAGCCCCTGCAAATACAGTGATCCAAATCAGTAATGTTCTTAGCAATCTCATCTTCATGGCCATGTCCTTATCTTTTTTTGAACAACACTATTCTTACTTTATCTGTTTTGGTGCATCAATCATTTTTTAAATGAAGCATTACTTTAACCACTTCACCTCATAGAGATCAAAGCGGCGATCTTTAAAATTCTGAACTGCTCCAGACTTGCGTGCGAGTCTGAGATCATCCAAATTCAGGTCAGCGAAGATTATAGTTTCCGTGTTAACGGCTGCGGACGCCGCAATGCCATCACGTGCAAACGGGAAATCGCAGGGCGTAATGATGTTACTGGATGCGTAATGAATATCCATGTTTTCCACATCGGGAATGTTGCCGACCACTCCGGATGTTGCCACATATATTTGGTTTTCAATTGCACGCGCTTGGGAGCAATATTTCACGCGTAAATATCCTTGTCGTTCATCTGTGCAAAAAGGAACGAACAGCATCAACGCGCCCTGATCGGCCAGATGTCGAGCCAATTCCGGGAATTCAGAATCATAGCAAATCAAAACGCCTATTGGCCCGCAATCAGTTTGGATTACATTCAGGTCATCGCCACCTTTCATGTTCCACCAATATCTTTCATTGGGCGTTGGGTGGATTTTGGGTTGCTGATGCACTTCGCCGCCGCGCAAGAATATATAAGAAATATTCATGACGTCCTGACCAACCAAAGTCGGGTGTGAGCCTCCAATGATATTTATATTATAAGAAATGGCCATTTGCGTCATTGCTTTGACATACCGGTCTGTGTAGCTCGTCATATCCCTGATTGCCTCTTCGGGCGTATGCTTTTTGTTTTCAGCGGAAAGAAGCGCCAGTGTGAAAAGTTCGGGGAGAACAACGAAGTCAGAGCGATAATCCGATGCGATGTCGACGAAATATTCCACCTGCTTTATGAAATCTTCAAAACAGCTCACCTTGCGCACTTGAAATTGGACACTTGCGATACGCACAGATCCAACACGTCGTCCACGTTGTTGTTTTATTTTTTCAGAGGGGCGTAGAGCATTGCGCCATATCATATGAGCTGCAAAGCCTAAAGATTCCTGATCACTCGGCAAATAATCTTTGACAATGCCCATAAACTCGAAGCCGTTACGTATCTGAAAGCCTAATACTGGATCACGTATTTTCTTCTCTTGAACCTGAGTCACATACTCTTCTGCGGAGAGGCCTTTTTTCGCATATTTTGCGTATCCTGGTAAGCGACCCGCGAAAACAATCCCCGCTAGTTCCATCTCCACGCACAATTTTTTGCGCATATTGTAAAGGCGCTGGCCGATACGTAACCCGCGCATTTCAGCATCTACGCAGACTTCCATACCATACAGAATATCACCATCAGGGTTATGACGAGAAGCATAGCCGTTGCCGGTTATTTCTTTCCATGAATGTTTACTCATGGCTGTTTTTTCATCGATCACGAATGTTGCAGCATGCCCTACAATCTCCCCATCATATTCTGCTATGAATTGGCCCTCCGGGAAGTTTCTGATATGCCCGCTCAACATTTTTTTTGAGTAGCCGCCCCCCTTGCCGTATACTTTTTCGCTCAAGGCTCGCAAGCGCGGAACATCATCGATTTTTGCTACACGAATAAATAGTTTTTGATCTTTTATTTTGTTGCTCATTTTCGCACCTTACCTCTGTCATTCTATATACGCTACAGTCATTTTACTCATTTTTGATTTCTTATATCATGGTTGACAATTTCGCTGTCTCAGGCATTGTTCATTTATATGAAACCTTAGGGGTGCTTTTCGGGTATGCGCCGAAAAAGCTGAGACAATACCCTTCGAACCTGTTGATTAGTATCAACGCAGGGAAAGGAGCCTGACATGCCGCATATTATAGTCGAATATTCCAATAACATTGGAGATATCATTGATATTTCTCATCTTGTCGTCGAACTTCATGATGCACTTGCCGAACAAGGCGTTGAGAAAGCTCGTATCAAGACGCGTGCTTTTGGATGTGATTACGTTGCTGTTGGTGATCACGGATCGCACGGCCATATGATTCATGCGACATTGTTGTTGCTTGAAGGAAGGGATGCCATAACCAAGAAGAAATACGGTGATGCGTTGCATGGCGTGATTAAAAGGCGCGTTAAAGGCGTTGTGAAAAGCTGCGCCGTTACTCTTGAAATCCGCGATATGGATACAGATAGCTACTACTTATAAGGAATAAAAATATGTCACCTAAAGATCAACCAAACACAACTGAGCCGGGCATTTGCCCTTCAACAACGCATGTTACACGCGGGGCTTTGCCTGCGTCGAAGAAGGTTTACGTTAGTGACCTGAAAGTGCCCATGCGTGAAATATCTTTGAGCAATGGCGAGAGCCTGACGGT
>CAYGSA010000021.1:0-24154 GCA_964352375.1 uncultured Micavibrio sp. | reverse complement strand
ATCCACCACCGTCGACTCCAACCCTACCGCGCACACACCATCCGCCAAAATCATATCAACAGCGCTGCTAAGGCTCTGCGCCACCATCTGCGGCGTTGTCGGGGACAAAGCGCCCGATTTATTCGCGCTCGGAGCAGCAAGAGGAAACCCACAAGCCTTAATCAAAGCCCGCGCAGTTTTATGCGCAGGAACCCGCACCGCCACCGTTGGCAACCCCGCACTCACAAGATCAGAAAGACCGGAATTTTCCTTACGTTTCAAAATCATCGTAAGCGGCCCCGGCCAAAACCGATCCGCCAGATCAAGCTCAAGTGCATTAAAATCAGCAATTTCCTGCGCATCTTCGACGCTATTCACATGAACAATCAACGGATTAAAACTCGGCCGGCCCTTGGCCTCAAAGATACGTGCCACCGCCTCACCATCCCGGGCATTTGCAGCTAAACCATAAACCGTCTCCGTCGGCATCCCCACAAGCCCACCAGCGCGTAAAATCTCCGCTGCTTTTTTAATCGATTCTGCACCAGCCGAAATCAACATAAACCACTCCGCATGACTATCCCGCACCACATTGTCATCCTGAGAAAGCGCAGCGACTGAAGGATCGTGGCTTTTAGATCCTTCACTGCACTCAGGATGACATCAAGAAACCAAAACGCAAACAGCAAAATTTTCGACACTGAAACACTCTGAACCATAGCGATGAGAAAACCATGGCATTAAAAGAATTGCAAGAAAGTTAAGCTATTCCGAAATCATCATTATAACCTTCTTCTTCGTCAGAAAAAGCAAAACTAACTTCACCTAACAACGGTTCAGCAGAGCGTCGTACATGACCAGTCATGGTTTTTCCTTCTGACATTCGTGCAAGAGAGATAAGAACCAAGTCACGCGAACTACGCACATGATCTTTATCCAAGTCCTGCAAGTCAAAACCAGAATTATGAAACTTGGAGACAACATCTGCCAGCTTCAAATCCAAATTAGTCTCTTCAGGGTTAATATTTGCGGTTACATCTGAGAAATGAACAATCCAGCGCAAAGCATCATTGTCATCTGGATCTTCTAAAATACCCTCCAGCTCGTCTACCAAAACACTTATACACCTTTGCGTTTCTTCAGCATCTGCATCCGAATGAAAAAACCTGTTATTTTTGGCATAAAACTCCCTTTAAATAAAATAGATTAAAACAGGCTAATAAATAAAAAAAATTATGTCAACTTAAATTTCAAAAAACACACCACCACTCACGGGCGCGCGCACGCCTGTCGTACTCGGCAGCGTAAGCGGTAAGCCCATACGTGAACGCAACGCCAGATAGGCAAAACCCTCCGCCTCCGTTGCATCACCATTCCAACCCAACTCATCAATCGGCGTAACCGCACATTCCAAACGCTCTGCAAGGCATCCAAGAAAATACCCATTATGCCGCCCCCCGCCAGCCGCATAAATACGTGAAGGTCGGCGCGGTAAATGTTCCATCGCTTTGGCAACGCCCGAAACGCTCATCTCCATTAACGTCGCCATCGCATCTTCACGCTTCGCATAGCGCACACAATCAATGCTCCAATGATCGCGATCCAGCGATTTCGGCGGCGTTAATTTAAAATACGGGTCTTTTAAAAACGCCTTTACCACAGTCTCCAGCGCCTCTCCATGCGAAGCCATAACACCGCCTTTATCATAGGCCGCGCCTGTGCGCTCGCGAATACAATCATCCATCAACGCATTCGCCGGGCCACAATCAAACGCGATAAGATCGTCACCATCAATATAGCTGATATTCGCAACGCCGCCGAGATTCAAAATCACAATCGGCTGATCTTGCTCTGCCATCATCGCTTTGTGATAAAGCGGTAAAAGCGGTGCGCCCTGCCCGCCGTGCTTCATGTCATTCTGGCGCATGTCCGCGACAACGGAAATTCCCGTTTCTTTGGCCAGACGCGCTCCATCACCAATTTGCAATGTAAAGCCGCTCGATGGGTCATGCGTAATCGTCTGCCCATGAAACCCGATCAACTCTGCATCAAATCCTGACGCCTTCACCGCATCAATATGGGTATCAGTCACCAGCGCCTCTGCTCGTGCAACGGCGTCATCACGATTCCGCTGGCCAAAGCACGCCCGAACGGCATCCGCAACAGATGAATCATAGGCATGCGCGTAAAACCCAAGCGGCTTAACATACCCCCTGCCATCCGTTTCAATCAACGCAACATCAACCTCCCCGTCCAAAGACGTGCCCGACATTAGGCCAATTGCTCTATAGACTTTTTCATCCGCCATAGTTATAGAATATGTCCTATGAATAGTTACAAATCAGAATTCTTAAATATCCTAAACGAACGCGGCTTCATTAACCAGTGCTCAGATTTCGAAAATCTGGACGAAACGTTAAACAAAGGCCAGCAAAGTGCCTATATCGGCTTCGACGCTACCGCAAAATCACTGCACATCGGAAACCTGACCGGCATCATGATGCTCCATTGGTTCCAACAATGCGGACATAAACCGATTACACTCATGGGCGGCGGTACATCCAAAATCGGCGACCCCTCGTTCAAAGACGAACAGCGCAAGCTTCTGGATGATAACACCATCAACGATAATATCAAAAACATCCAAGCCACCTGCTTCAAGCAATTCCTGGAATATAGCAACCAAGATAACGGCGCGCTGATGGTCAATAATAATGATTGGTTAGATGAATTATCATACCTTTCATTCTTGCGCGATTACGGTCGCTATTTCACCATCAACCGCATGATCGGCTTCGAAAGCGTAAAACAGCGTTTAGACCGCGAAAGCCCTCTCACATTGCTTGAATTCAACTACATGGTCATGCAGGGCTATGACTTCCTCGAGCTCAACCGCCGCTACGGCACGATCTTGCAAATGGGCGGATCAGACCAATGGGGCAACATCATCAATGGCGTTGATCTTGGCCATAAGGCAGACAAAGTCCAACTCTTTGCCCTAACCGCCCCGCTCCTCACCACACCTGATGGCAAAAAAATGGGCAAAACTGAGCGCGGCGCGGCATGGCTGAACGCTGACCTCCTCAGCCCCTACGATTACTACCAATATTGGCGCAACGCTGAAGACACAATGGTGGGAACGCTTCTAAGGCGTTTCACAACGCTTAATCTGCAAGAAATCCAAAAACTTGAAGCCCTCCAAGGCGCGGAAATCAACGAAGCAAAGAAAATCCTTGCCCTTGAGGCCACAAAAATGTGCCACGGCCAAACCGCTGCGAACGAAGCCGCAAACACCGCAAAAAAGGTTTTTGAACAGGGCAGTGTCGGCGCAGACCTCCCCAGCATTGAAATCAGCGTAGACACCCTCAAACAGGGTATTGAAATCGTTGAACTCTTCATCGAAACAGGCCTGTGCAATTCAAAAGGAGAAGTCAAACGCCTCATCCAAGGCGGCGGCGCACGCATAAACGACGAAACCGTACTCTCACTCGATCAAAAAGCAACAGTCACCGATCTAACTTCAGGTGGCCATATCAAATTATCATCTGGAAAAAAACGCCATGCGCTCGTAAAGATTTAACCCAAGCCGTGCGTCACACGATCACCGTCCAAAGACATTATAACAGCCTTAAAGGGTTGCACGTCCATAGACTGAGCCGTCTCTAACAACCGGCCTATCTGAGCTGATTCAGGGGCTCTTCTCTCCAAAACATCCATGCCCTCTCTCCACACTTGTCCTCGCTCTAAGTACGTAGAAGACTGAGAAAGAATAACATCTAAACCAGATCCATCTGAATTATGCTCAACACCAACAACCAAAGCATTTGGCATTTCAGCTAACACCTGAGGAAGAGTAACAGGAGCGATATGCCCTTCAGCCTTATGACCAAAATCTCCAACATTTACATCTGTACCAACCATCTATACCTCCATAAAATAAAGTACTAAAATTATACAAAAAATTTCCGAAACATTGCAAGCTGCAGCGCAAAAAAACCAATCACTCCCACAAAATTCGGCGCAATATACCGGGCGTAATCACCGAGAGCGGGTTAGCACTTACCTTTGGGTCATCGCCCGGCCCTTTAATACCGAAGGTCGCCGCAAACACACCGCCCGAGCCACCTGTCAAAATATCCCCCACCAGCGGTATTTTCCCAATCACCTTGTTCAACCCCGACATCGGCACAACCGTGCCCGAAAGGTCAATAAACTGCGTGCCGCTATCGTAACTGCCCTCAAACAAAAGCCCCAGAGAATTCCCCGACGTCCGCCCGTCCTTGAGCTTCAAAACACTACCGCCCTTTTGATATATCCAATTAAAATCAGCCTCCAGCTTCTCAAACGCCATGCCTGTCTCGGGAACACCCTGAAGTGAGAGCAAACTCAAGACCTGTGCAAAAACAGGCGCATCAATAACACGAAAATCCCGAATTCGCGCTTTACCTTTAAGGCTGCGATCACGCGCATCACGCAACGGCACGCCCTTAATATCAATCACACCCCCAACCATCGTATCAAATATTCCAAGCGCCTTAAGCAACGCCCCAGCATCCTCGGATTTCATCGTAAAAATACGCTGACCCTGCGCATCAGGCTGATACCGCGCAGACACCCCACCCTGCCCCGCAACAGCATCAAACACCCACTGCTTAAACACCCCTTCATCATCAACATCCAAATTTAAGACACCGTTTTTAAGATTGCGTTCCGACGCCGTAATAATCATATCCGCCTGCATAGATATCTTCATCGCAGGGCTTTCATAAGGCGCGTCACCCTCCGGTGAAGGCTCCATAAAAGGCTGCGCGTCAAGAACATCCGCGTCTAAATCAAGATTAAGCGCACCGCCATCATCATAAACAAATTTCAAAGCACCCTTTGTTTGATCCAACACAAATTTTGGAAACAAACCACTCACCAGCTGCAGCGCACCTTCCTTCTGTTGAAACTCAAGCGATGCATCGGAAAAAGAAAACAGCGCGCCTTTTCCCTCTAAATTTTTAATCCCTGTGATTTTTTTATTTTTAAAATACGCACTCATCTGCGCAGACGCGGCCTCACCAGACGGTTTTACGAACCCAAATGGCGACACAAAAAACACTGACGGCCTAAGATCAGCACGAATATCCGCCTTTGCCGTACCGTCTTTGTATGATGCATACACAACATCTGCAAAGATCGACCCCTCAATAAAATCAGATAAATCAACCCCCATCATCTGCCGTATATTAGGATCAGCCATAATCTTAACAGAAATTTTCTCATTATATGGCCGATCAGAGCGATCCAAAAACGTTTCATAAGAAAGCTCGGCCTCCCGTGATTCCAGCATCGCTTTACCTTTCAGGCCAACAACACCCTTCTTAATCGTGAGCGCCAGTGGCCCCCCACTCAAATCCAGACTGTCTACAATATCGGGAAATAAAACATCTTTAAGGCGACCATCAACCTCAACTTTAAATTCGTCTTTTTTAACACCTTTACGCGTTGGAAATTTCAGCCCCACCCTTAAATCAGCTTGCCCCTTCACCGCCTGCGCATCAAGTCCAATATCATTCAGCCCAATCGGCTCCTTAGCGATATAACGCAGCATATCTGAAATATTGCCACGTAAACCAATCGAAAGATCCGCATGGCCTTTCCGCTTCACCGCCAGATCATGAAAAATCATCCGAGACTCATAAGTCTCCATCTCTCCGATTCTTCCCTTGGCAATATCAATCACCAAACTATCCGCATTAACATCAAAACGCCCAGCCCCGCTCAAGCTGCTCCCCGCATCAAGAGGCGCCTGGTAATCAACACGCATCTTATCAAAGCTAAAATCTGCAATGACATTCTGTAATGAAAAATCCCAGACATCTTGTTTGCGACCCATCAAATCAAATACAACAGAAACATCCTTAAACGCACCGCCTGACATGCGCTGTACAATCCATTTTTCGCTATTATGACCCTCTAAAAACTGAGGCCACACCCCGACAAAAACAGAATGCTCAACCGCATCAATCCAAAGCTTAGCCGGGCCATGAACAGTCTTGTCATCATGGGTGACAGACGCCTCAGCCTGCAATTTTATATCCTTAACCGTAACCGAGGTATCTTTGACAGTAAGCGTTTTTCCAGAATAGTTATAAGAGGCATTAAGTGACAAATCGCGATAAGGCACAGGCGCATCAGACAAATCTGCATGCACGATCTCCCCCGCCTCAGACCCTATTTGCACACGAATATCCGAGGGGTTAAATTCCTCATCCAGCAACGTTTCAACACGCGCATCAAAAACAATATTTTGCTGTGCAAGCATCCCAAGCTCCGGCACTTTAGACGCAAGAGCTTTTATATCTAAGGCTTTTAAATCCGCACTAAGCGCCACGATTTTTTGATCCCAAACATAATCCATATCAAGATGCATACCTGACGCCTCAAGCCCCACATCTGGCATCACCATGTCCACAGACCCCTTAAGCCCAGTGCGTGTACTATACAAAGCCATATCAAAATCAGGAAAAGACCAGCTCTGCTGCGCAATTTGATCATCGATCAAAACCCTCGCATCCTCAATAGCAAAAACCTCCAAGCGCGCAATCAAAGAATTGCTCTCCGCCTGCACGCCAGGGCGCGCAATAAAATTAAAAATCCGAGTTGTCAGCTGAAATTGCTCATCCGAACTGGCGCCGGAAGATTGCAACCCCGCATCAAATTGAAAACCACCACCAAGCATTCGCACAAAACGCAGGCTTGGCTCTTTCAAGATAATCGACTTAGGCAAAACCCGCCCCTGCAAAAGCCCCAAACGCGATACACTGATCGCCGCCTCGTCGACTGACAGAATAACAACGCCGTCCTTATTCATCAACTGCCCATTTAAAAACTCCAAATAAAGCGGCCCATTAATATCCGGCCAATGCATCGTCACCCGATCCATAAGCGCGTAATTCCCCGTCACCTTATCCCGCAAAGCATTCGTAAGATAATCCTTCGCAAAACTCACATCCAGCGGGGACATGCTGACCCGCAGCGCAAAAAGGGCAAACAAAAAAAACGCAAAAAACCCAAAAGCGCCCAGAACTTTGAGTTTAAACAGAATGGCTTTAAAGCTAAAATGCAGTGTTTTCTTAACCAAAGAAGAATGACCCTAAATGAATGTGAAAAAAACGTAATATTTTATAAGATGCAACTCCATGCTCGATACTCTATTTTACACTAGAGTTTTAAGAAAAGGAATGAAGAGAATGACATTAAATATCGGAGATAACGCGCCAGATTTCACATTACCCACCGACAGCGAGGGTGAAATCACGCTCGCCAGCCTGAAAGGGCAGAATGTCATCATCTATTTCTACCCCAAAGACGACACGCCAGGCTGCACAAAAGAATCCTGCGCCTTCCGTGACGCGCTCCCCGACTTCCAAAATCTAAACGCAACCATCATCGGCATATCCAAATGCAGCGCAAAAAAGCACGATAAATTCAAGGCTAAATATGATCTAAACTTCCCCCTCGCCTCCGACGAAAACGGCACCGTTTGCGAAGAATACGGCGTCTGGAAAGAAAAAAGCATGTACGGCAAAACCTACATGGGCATAGAGCGGTCAACCTTCCTGATTGATGCAAACGGAAAAATTGCCGAAATCTGGAACAAAGTAAAAGTCCCCGGCCACGTCGAAGCCGTTCAAGTCGAATTGGAAAACCTCAACAAAAAAGCGGCCTAATAAAGCCGCTTTTCAAAAATTCTCACAAGAACAAAAAAAACTAAGCCGCTTGAGCCAACTTCACAGGAATCTTTGCGCCGCCACGAGCCTTATTCATATGATCATGAACATGGTCAATCATCACATCAATATGATTATGAAAGAAATGGTTCGCCTCAGGCAGAACGCGATAATCAATATCAATCCCCTTTTGAAGATGAATACGCTCAACAAGCTCAGCTATTGAATCCTGCGGCACAATATCATCCTTACCGCCCGCCAACATCAATCCTGACGTCGGACATGGCGCCAAAAACGCGAAATCATTCTGATGCGCAGGCGGCGCAACAGAGATAAACCCTTCAATTTCTGGGCGACGCATCAAAAGCTGCATCCCCATAAGCGCACCAAAAGAAAACCCTGCAATCCACACATACGGTGCATTAGGATTAATGTCTTGCATCCAATCCAGCGCAGAAGCGGCATCACTCAGTTCGCCTTCACCCTCATCATAAGCCCCTTGCGAACGGCCAACACCACGAAAATTAAAACGAAGCACAGAAAATCCGCGCTGCACATAGGCCTGATAAAGCGCATACGTAATCTTATTATTCATCGTACCGCCATGTTGAGGATTTGGATGAAGAATAAGCGCTAAAGGCGCATCTTTAGTCTTTGAGTGGTGATACCGGCCTTCAAGACGACCAGCGGGTCCATTTAGGATAACTTCGGGCATTCATAACCTCTTTTATTAGATGTCTATTACATACTGCTGGTGCATTGTATAATCAAGCGCGACTGATATGTCCACAAAAATCGGATAAGTACTTGAAATACAATGTGGATAATGCGATACATCGTAAATGGAAAATCAAAGAATCTACCTTGATTATAACGCCTCCAGTCCCCTGAGGCCAGAAGCGCGAAGCGCCATGATCGCCGCGCTCAGCGAAGAGAACACGAGCTTAAACGCCTCCGCCGTGCATCACTATGGCCGCGAAGGGCGAAGAATCGTTGAACGCGCACGTATTCAAGTTGCACAGCTCATCGGCATGCCTGCCGCGCAAATTATCTTCAACTCTGGCGCAACAGAAGGCAACAATACTGTCCTGAACCATTTCAAAGACGAAAAAATTCTGGTGTCCGCCGCCGAGCACCCGTCTGTCCTCGAAATGCCAGGCACTATCAAAACCCCCGTCGATCAAAACGGGCTAGTAAATCTGGACGAATTGGAAAAATTACTCAAAAAACACAAACCCGCCCTCACCTCCTGCATGTGGGTGAACAACGAAAGCGGAGTGATACAAGACGTTGCGAAAATAAGTGCACTCGCCCACAGCAACAACAGCCTGTTCCACTGTGACGCAACACAGGCCGCAGGGCGCATAAAAATGAACACAACTGGCATAGACTTCCTCACCCTCTCCGCCCACAAAATCGGCGGACCACAAGGCATCGGGGCGCTCGCGTTCGGCTTATGCGGCCAAACGCCAACCCTGCTTTTTGGCGGCGGTCAGGAAAAATCCGCGCGCGCAGGCACAGAAAACGTGGCTGGCATCGCAGGCTTCGGCGCAGCCGCACAATCTGCAAAAGAGAATATCAATGAATATCAAAATCTCACCACACTCAGGGATAAATTAGAAAGCAAAATCAAGCAGATATCACCCGATACTCTAATCCATGGTGAACACAGCCCACGGGTGGCAAACACATCCTTCTTTAGCCTCCCCGGCCAAGACTCACAAAGCCTGCTGATGGCCTTTGACCTTGAAGGCATCGCAGTGTCCAACGGCTCTGCCTGCTCCAGCGGGACGGTCAAACCCAGTCACGTCCTGATGGCAATGTATGACAACCCAAAAATAGCCTCAAGCGGCTTGCGTATTTCCATGGGCTGGGCTACGAAAGAGAGCGACATTGAACGCGCCCTAGACAGTTGGGAAAAAATTTACAAACGAATAAAAGGATAGAGCATGCCTACAATCAAAGTCATCGACAAAGACGGCTCATCAAAAGACCTTAACGCCGATGACGGCTGGTCACTGATGGAAATCCTGCGCGATGCGGGCTATGATGCCATTGAGGGCGCATGCGGCGGCTCTATGGCTTGCGCAACATGCCATCTATACATTCACCCCGACTGGGAAGACCACGTTGCCGCCGAAGATAATGAACAATGCGAAGAAGAAGAAGACATGCTCGATCTCGCCTTTGACCTTACGGAATTCTCCCGCCTCGGCTGTCAAATCCGCATGAGTGATAAACTCGACGGCCTTGTTGTAGCGATGCCCGGCGCAAAAATCGATTGGTAGAGAACACCGCTATGATCCGCCACATCGTCATGTTCAGCGCAAAAAAGCCCGAAGATATCGACGCCGTCTATAACGGACTGAAAATGCTGGAAACCATCGAAGGTAACTGGACATTAACAATCACAAAAAACCAAAAACTCGACCAAATCGAAAATGACATTGACGTGGTTGTCTACGGCGAATTCCCTGACGCCACAACGCTCTCAACCTACAAAGCACACCCTACCTACGAAGACTGCATCAAAATCGTCCGCCCCCTGCGCGATAAACGCATCGCCGTAGATGTCCCATATTAGACGATAAAAAGTCGCCCAGCTTGACAATATAGGCATAATATCCTAATATGCGGTTTTTACACATCATACAAAGGGCTGAAAACAATCACAAAAAATAAAAAAACACGAACGAACTATACAGCGCCGCCCATGTATGTGTACGAATAAAAATACTGGGTTTTCTATCTCACTTTGGCACGCTACCATAAAGCAACATAACCAAGGAGAAGCGTCGTTTTGCCCCCCTCAATCCACAACAAACCGCCACCATACGACTTGACCAACTTCTCAGTACTGATGGTAGAGGATTCGGAATACATGCAGCACCTCATTTCAGACGTGCTAAAGATCTTCGGCGTCGGTGACATCCTCATGTGCGGTAATGCAAAAGAGGCCACGGACCTCATCACAATAGCCCAAGCCCGCACAACAAGCAGGTACGTCAATAAAATCGACATTATCATCACCGATTGGCTGATGCCGGAAGGATCAGGCCACGAACTCCTCCAATGGATCAGAACCCACGAAAACGACCTGATCAAATTCCTGCCCATCATCGTCGTCAGCGGTTATACAACCGAAAAAATCACCAATGAAACACGTGACCTTGGCGCAAACGAAATCCTGGTCAAACCCATATCAGGCAATACGCTGGCCCAACGCATCTGCTCTGTCATTGACAATCCTCGCCCCTTCGTCAACGCCCAAAGCTATTTCGGCCCGGATCGCCGCCGCCAACAAACTCCCTACATGGGTGATGATCGCCGCATCCAAACCGCGAAAATCGTAGAGGTAGCAAGATGAGCGAAGACACCCCCGATAAGATAGAAATCATAAAACAAGAACATAATATTCTCAAAAACAAACTCGGCGGCTTGCGCCTGCAAACCAATGAAACAGGCGAACTGGCCCCAGAGCTGATCGAAAAAGCCAACAAAATCATTGCCAGCATGTGCGAAGGATGTGAGGACAAAATATCAGATCAACTCAGCATCATTTCTTCTGTTTGGAAAGAAATGCAAAACACTGAAAACGTAGATGAGCGCAATAACTGCGCCGAAAAAATATTCACCGCCAGCCACGAAATCAAAGATATAGGCTCCCACTGCGGCTACACCCTCTCCGCACATTTCGCAGAAAGCTTGCGCGACTACATTGCCGAAACCGCTCTGAACATCAAAAACCAAAAAATCATCGTCGAAGCGCACATCAACGCTATGATGGTCGTACATAAACAAGGCATCAAAGAAGACGCCGGCCCCGCGGCCGAAGAGCTCAAGAAAATGGTAAAAGTCGCGATTGAGAAATATGGTTAATGCGCCTGCTTAATCCTTCAGCTTGCACCAAAACTGATACATCCCGCGAAACGCATCGGGGTTATTCTGTTCCATCACGCTCCACTCACCAAGGCTCTGCGGCCCATCAAATTCAAGGCCGAGCGCCTCAAGAGCCTCAGCAATTTGATCCACCGTAAAACGATGCTCACACACATGAAACAGCAAATCACGGCAATCTGACAGGCTGTAGAAATCACGACGGCTCAGAACACCGCGCGCGACATGCCCTTCTGGCAAATCGTCAATATGCTCCCGCGCCGCCCTTATACCCACATGCGTCCCCTCAAACCCCTCCGCGATAATCACCTCACGCGCCGCAACAACATCACGTCGCCCGACTTCGCTATACAGCCCAATATGCATCCGCCCCCTTGGCTTAAGCTTGCCAAGCAATGACCGCCACCCTGCAATCGGATCAGCCATGTGGTGCAAAACGCCAGAGCATTCTATGACGTCAAAACGCTGCTGCAGTGGCTCCAAATCCAAAATATCCGCCTGATAAAATGTAATGTTTTTCAAACCAAGTGCTTTGGATTGTTTCTTCACATAAGAAAGGCTCGCACGGCTAAGATCAAACGCCGTAATCTTCGCCTTCGGATACTGCACCGCCGTCACGCACAAGCCATGTCCTGTCCCGCAACCTGCCACCAGATAATCATACGTTTTATCCGCTGTCGTGCGCGCGGGGCTTTGCACATCAAGACTTTGCCAACGCGGGTAAGGGTTTTCTTCATACTGCCCCTGCACTTTCTGCGATATCATATCACCCGTCGATGATAGCCGAGGGATCCCCTCATCAATCTCAAAATCGAGTTTTAACGCCTCATAACAAAATATATATTCCGTACGCGCGGCATAATCATCAAACGCATCACCCAATATGTCTTTGATCTTCAATAACATCGTCTCAAAGCGCATATCATGGACAATCACGCGCTCCAGCCCCTTTTGAAAATACGGCGCAGCCACACACGCAGCGAGCTTTTTAGCATCGGCTGGCTGCCCCTCATACACAACCCGCAACGGCGCAAAATCAGGATCACACAGCAACATCGAAAACCATGGTTTAGAAAGGTTAAGGTAATCAATCCCTTCGGTGTTCAGGCACTCTAAAATCAATTGTTTGAATGTCGAGTTAAAGGATTGAAAGGATACATCTTTCAGAAGATGGCAAAATTGGATTTTATAATCACGGTTCTTTGGCGCGCCCTGAACAGCATGCGCGTAAGCATTCAAAGCTTTCGCACGCTCTCCCGCTTTATAAGCCGCCACGCCTGCCCGCGCAAAATCAATAGCTTTGGGCTTATTCTTTAACATTTTGAGGCTTCATATACCCATCAAAATTTTGAATATAATCATCTAGATTTTCATTCAGCATCTTACGATACTGCTCAATAAAATATTCAATCGTATCTTCTTTTGCTGCTGCTAACTCATCTCCATCTTGCCAACCACAGGCACTCACCCAAGCATTAAAGCGCGCCAAGCTGAACATAAATGATGCACTCACCTTACCTCGCCCAATCTCTTCGGTAATTTGGGCATTAGATAGATGAATATGCGCGTCAGCACGTTCATAAAAAGTAGGATATAATTCTTTTATTTTATCCATAACGAACCCATCGCCTCTTCCAACCCCTCAACAACCTTATCGAGGAATTCCTGCGTGCTCAAGAACTTCTGATCCGAACCCACAAGCAGCGCCAGATCTTTAGTCATATACCCCTTCTCAACCGTTTCAACACATACGCGCTCCAGCGTTTCAGTAAATCCAACCAGCGCGACATTCTTATCAAACGTTCCGCGATATTTAAGACCGCTTGTCCATGCAAAAATGCTGGCAATCGGGTTCGTTGATGTGGGTTTACCTTCCTGATGGAGCCTGTAATGACGCGTTACTGTTCCATGCGCAGCTTCGGCCTCAACGGTTTTTCCATCTGGCGTCAGCAAGACAGACGTCATAAGCCCTAGCGAGCCAAACCCCTGCGCAACGATATCTGATTGCACATCCCCATCATAATTCTTGCACGCCCAAACAAAACCACCTTTAGACTTAATCGCTTGCGCCACCATGTCATCAATCAAACGGTGCTCATACCACAGCTCGCGCTTTTCAAATTCGGCTTTAAATTCCTCATCAAAAATACGCTGAAATATCTCAATAAAACGCCCGTCATATTGTTTCAAAATTGTATTTTTCGTCGACATATAAACAGGATAATTCTGGAGCAATCCGTAATTAAAGCTTGAGCGCGCAAAGCCCTCAATACTCTCATCAAGATTATACATCCCCATCGCAACTCCGCTGGAGGGGAAGTCATAAATCTCCCACTCTTGCGGATCACTGCCATCTTTAGGGGTGAAAACCATCTTCATCGTGCCAGGCTGATCGATCTTCATATCAGTAGCCTTATACTGATCGCCAAACGCGTGACGACCAACAATAATAGGCTTTTCCCAGCCCTGAACATATTTCGGGACGTTCGAACACGTAATCGGCGCGCGGAAAATCGTTCCACCCAAAATGTTGCGGATCGTCCCATTCGGCGATCGCCACATTTTCTTTAATCCAAACTCTTCAACGCGGGCTTCGTCAGGTGTAATCGTGGCACACTTAATACCAACACCGTATTTCTTTATGGCTTCAGCTGCATCCACAGTAATTTGGTCATCCGTCGCATCGCGGTTTTGGATCGACAAATCATAATATTTCAGATCAATATCTAAATATGGCAAAATCAGGCTCTCTTTAATAAATGCCCAGATAATACGGGTCATCTCATCGCCGTCTATTTCAACAACAGGGGTGTCAACTTTGATTTTTGCCATCATGCGAATCCTTTTTTAGCTGTAATATATACAACCAGAGTTTACATGAGTTTTTGAGAGGGGGAAGACTAAAATAGAAATCAGGAGATAGGCATTTTCTGGCAGTTCGTATATATAAAGCTCGAAGCATGAAGAACGTTTGTCTGCGCAGTTTTTTAGCCAACCTCCTGATCCTAGAGAGTATGTGAGGAGAGGGAATTCACAAGAAACTACTTGTATCGCCCCGAATTTAATTGAGTTGTTTTGAAGCTCCTCGTGCGTATATCTTCAGAAATAAAGGGCTTCGGTTTCAACAGATACTCCTTTCATTTTGCGTTTCGTTCGTGTTGTCTATGATTCAAATATAACCCGCATGTATTTATTTTAGAAATTAATTAAAATCTTTACAGTTATTAGAATATTAAATATATTATAAATATGCTTAGAAACATAGACATCGACCTTTTACGCTCATTCATAACCGTCTACGAAGCGGGAAATTTTTCCCATGCTGCCGAACGATTAGGGCGTACACAATCGACAATTTCACAACAAATCAAAAAGCTGGAAGACATCCTAGGAAAATCCGTATTTTCAAGAAATACGAGGTCTCTCAGCATCACAACAGAAGGCGAAGTCCTCCTCCCCTACGCCCGCCAAATCATCTCATTAAATGACGAGGTGTTCGGACGTATATCAAAGGCTGATATATCTGGTATCGTGCGTCTCGGCTCACCAGAAGCCTTCGCTACAAACCACCTGCCTGATGTATTGGTAAAATTCGCAAAATCACACCCCTCCGTCGCACTCGAAGTCGAATGTGGCATGTCACATGACCTTCTTGATGATTTCGAAAAAGGCGATTTCGATATCATCCTGATTAAACGCGACAATAAAAGCAAAATTTACGGCAACAAAGTCTGGCGCGAAGAGCTCATCTGGGTTGGCCAGGCAAAACGCGTTTTCACAAAAGAATCAACGTTACCTCTCATTTTGTCCCCTGCACCATGCGTCTATCGAAGTAAAATGATCGAATCCCTTGAAAAGAAACGCATGAAATGGAACACAGTATTCACAAGCGGCAGCATGAGCGGAAGAATAGCCGCGGCACGCTCTGGTCTTGGCATCACGGCAATACCAAAGGAAATGCTCTCTCAGGTGCATGGACTGATCTCCTTAGAGCATAATTGTGGCCTACCTGCGCTAAACTCAATTGAAATCGATCTGATCCAAAACAAACAAACGATGAGCGAAGCAGCAGAGCGTCTAGCCGAGCACATTATCTTCGCACTAGAGAACGACCCTTCTCTCAGTAGCAGCACATAATACAAAACTTGTTTTTTAACACCCAAATCCTTATAGTCCGAACCATGAACAGCTTAGGATTTGATAAACCACCATCCGAAACACGCGTCGTCGTTGCCATGTCCGGCGGCGTCGATAGCTCGGTATGCGCGGCGCTCCTCCACGAGGAAGGCTATGACGTGGTGGGCGTAACGCTCCAGCTCTATGATGATGGTGGAGCAATCGGAACAGCTACACCAAAGAGCAAAACATGCTGCGCAGGCCAAGACATATATGATGCCAAACGTATCGCAGAAGAACGCGGCTTCCCGCACTATGTCCTAAATTACGAAAGCAATTTCAAAGAAAGTGTGATTGACGACTTCGCAGACAGTTACATGCGCGGCGAAACTCCAATTCCTTGCGTGCGCTGCAACCAAAGCGTCAAATTCCGCGACCTCCTAAAAGTCGCCCATGACCTTGGCGCAGACTGCATGGCAACAGGCCACTACATCCAGCGCGAAGTCGACGATAAAGGCCAAAGCCACCTAAAACGCGCAATTGATGACGGCAAAGACCAGAGCTACTTCCTGTTCGCAACGACGCAAGACCAACTCGACTTCCTGCGCTTCCCGCTTGGCGGTTGGGGCAAAGACGTCACCCGCAAGCACGCAGAGCGCCTCGGCTTACTCAATGCTAATAAACCAGACAGCCAGGACATATGCTTCGTTCCCAACGGCGATTACGCAAAGATCGTCAAGAAAATCCGCCCAGAAGCCGAAAACCCCGGAAAAATCATACATATTGATGGCCGCGAAGTCGGTGACCACAAAGGCATTATTCACTACACAATCGGCCAGCGCCGTGGCATAGGAATCGGCGGAGGCATCAGCGAAAACAACGAACCATTATACGTAATTGCAATTAACGCCAAAGAAAACGAAGTCATCGTCGGCCCAAAGGAGGCACTTGCCCGCAATACATTGCACATAGGCGATTGCAACTGGCTGCTCAGCACACAAAACCTCAGAGAAGAAAAAGGATGCCCCTTCCTGCCCGTAACAGTAAAATTCCGATCAGTCATGAAACCGACATCCGCAATCTTAGATACTGAGAAAAATGAAATCAAACTAGAACAGCCTCACTACGGCATCGCCGCGGGCCAAGCCGCAGTCTGTTATATCAACGACCGCGTCATCGGCGGCGGATGGATTACCCATACATCTAATGCTTGACAAGAAGGCCAAAGATTGGCTTTATACGCCTCGTTAAATAACCCAAATATTGTGGCGGAGTAGCTCAGGGGTTAGAGCAGCGGAATCATAATCCGAAGGTCGGCAGTTCAATTCTGCCCTCCGCTACCATTATTTCTTCCTGTAAAATCAAAAAAAATCCATAAGTTGTTGATTTAAAAGTTATTAACAGGTTTTAGAGCCCAGAAACACCCAGCAAAAATAGACTATTCCACGAATTTTAAAGGTACAGTAAGAGGTATATTCAGTTCAATTCACATTTGCACCTAATGAAAAGAGCAAGTAAGCTAATCAAAATCAAGATCATCAAAAACATCTTCAATAATCTCACCGACCGCACGCCAAAGCTGCCTGTTTGACAAAACCCCAACCAGAAATTCTCCCAAAAGAACGCCGAACATACCATCATTATTAAATACAGTTCGGCTCGTATCATAACCCCTGTTTTTATAAGCCCCTCGCGCCTCTTCCAGCCTTTGATATTGCTGATTTAAATCTGCCACAGTTCTTTTATAGGAAACCAAAGACGCGTTCTGATCATTCCGCCATTTTTCGATTGATATAAGACGCGAGACAAGCTCATCATCTTCCTGAGGTGCACTTAGAAGTGCGTAATGACGCAAACTCTCTAAACTCTTGTTTATATAAAGATTTTTAAGTGTCTCAATCGCTCGGCCATAAGTCTCATCAACCTGATCCGCCTCACTGGTCTTAAGGCGAACAATTCGGTCTTGCTCTAAAGCCGCATGTCGAATTTTTGCATCGATAGAATCTATTGCTTCTTTTTGCTTCAGATAGCTCTCTTGATCCACAAGCGTTCCATCTTTCTTATAAAACGCCTGTTGATAATCAATCTTTTCCTGCTCAATACCATCCAGTTGCTTCTGCAAAATCTGCTTATATTGCAAAAGCTTCCCTGGAATAGAGAGCAACATGTTATAATTACGGCGCGCTTCATCATAGCGAATAAGCCCTGCAACCCACTGATCAAGCGTACTGATAAGAGCTGAAGCCTTATAGCCACTCAAACCATATTGCCGCTCATTCAAATAAACAAAAAGCTCATCAGTATGATAAGGCTTTGATTTTTCTTTATAATCGGAACGCGATACTTCAATTTTATGATCTGTACGCTCAATCTGTTTTTGCTTGACTTTAATTCTACCGAGAATTTCAAGATAAGCTATGTCTTTACGAAGCTTCGCCAAAGAAGACGCTTTCGCCTCCTCCGCCTGCATTCGAAACTGATCCAGACGAGCAAGTAAGAATTGCCGCTCTTTTTCAAAAGCCTTCTGCTCCGCTTGATTATCCTTAAGCTCTTGATCAAGCTTTTGGCGTGAAGCACTACGTGAAAGCATGATCTCACCTGCTCGACGCTCCGCAATGCTGATCTTATCCACAATATCAGGATCATCTATAAAATCAAGACGCACCTCAGCAAGCCTGAGATAGATTTGCGCTTCTTCCTGATTAAGCTTTTCAAGGTCTTGCTCTATGCGTGAAATATTTTTCGAAAAATCATTAATATCAGAGCGCATAGTATAGGCGCGCCGGTCAATATCATCCAAAGTATCACGACCATTGCGGCGACGGCGACGTCCCATTCTAAAGCGCCCCCATACTAAAAGATGTGAAGACAAGCTTAGAGGTCAAAAAGCTGACCGCAATCAAAAATGCAATAATCCAAATAGATTTAGACATCCTGCCCCGTCGCACATAAAGCATTGCCAAAGACTTCGCGAACGATGGTGGGGTTGGCTTATAAGCATACCGATCCTCACGAAGCGCAAGAACGCCTTCTCGCAAAATGTCATCCGAGACCTCAATACCTTGCGTTCCGTATAGCTCTTTAAGGCGTGCAAGCAACGCCTCTTCTCGCACCTCAACATTCAACTCACGCTCAACAACGCGGCTATTACGACGAAGTGTATCCACGACATCCATCGCGAGCATCACTTCATCCATAGGTTTGTGCGGATCATGCAAGCTCATAGGGACTCAAAAACCTAAGCGGCCAGAGCAAGAGCATGCTGACTCGTCTGCGCAAGTTTTGCCATGCGCTTCTTACCATCCTCAACAGCCTCTTGTATCTCCTGCGCGTTATCAGTCGAGAGCTTGCGCATCTCTTTGATAATGCTCTCAGAGCGTTCCTGATATTCAACAACCGCATCAACAAGCTTCTTCACAGACTCGGCGCGGACTGTAGGGCCATAACCCGCCTTTAGAGCCTCTTCTTGAACGACATTACCAATCTCCGCAAGTGTCTCAAGAGACTTCTCAATCCCCTCTTTCATCGCATTAAGCGTCTGCGTACTTTCATGCAAACCATGAAGCCCTGTAAATGACGCCGAAAGCGCAGTAAGAACAGTTTCATTCGTTGAGAAAAAGCTAACAGATTGCGCATAAACGCGTTGCTTGGCGCTCGTTGTTTGGTTCAAACGCGCCATAACAACTTCCGATGTATTATACCCAACCGTCAAATTATCAGACAGGTCTTTCGCAATTTGATAACGCGCATCTTCCGCCTGCAAGGCACGAAGCTTTTCATCACGCGCAAGCTCCAGCTTGGCACGCTCCGCCGCCTCTTCTCCCGCATAATCAGAAACCGCCTGCGAGGCCACGTCTAGAGTCTTACGCGCCTCTTCCAAACGTTCCTCTGCGATCTTAAGAACCTCAAGCGCCAAAACTTCGGATTGCTTCATCGCGCCGCGAAAATCTTTATACGCCTCAAGGATAATCATCTCACGCTTTATTTGATCTTTCGTATCTTTAGACACATCCAGATAAACCGACTTAATATCATTAAAACGCTTAGGAATATCGCCGCGTGTGGTCTTCATCCAAAGATTCGCAATTCGCTCAAACGTATCAATCTTCCCGTCTTCGACCTGATCCACCATCGCCTTCGCATCATCACGGATAGAATCAAACATCGCAGACAGCGCGTTATAACGCTCCCCATAACGCATTTCTTTTACCTGCTCACGCACCACTTCATTGAACAAAGAAGCCTGCGATAAGGTCCGCGCAATAAGCGTAACCTTTTCCTGATCAAGCTCCGTGATCTGCGCCATCAAGGCAACAACGGGGGCCTCCTCCTGTTTGGCTGGAACCAATCCAAGCTCATCCAGCGCGCCCATTGCTTTATCTAAATATTGCATAAGAGATTTCGACATTATTCTTTCCTTTTAACGTGAATTCGTGCCAAATTTATAGCAAGAACAAGGTTTTATATCTACAATTTTTAAAATTTAAATTAAAATCGAAAAAAAACTTTTGACAAATAAATTAACCTTATGCTAGGTTAATGTTAATTATAAAAAATATAGGGTTAGCAATGATTACAGGAATGACATATGCTGGGAATGATGAGATTACCATAGAAGTTAGGGAAAACCGTACGCCAACTGGGAACACTTTTGATGTTAGAATAGATAATCCCGAATACAATGGTACTCTTGAAAAGGCCAATTCAGCACTAGAAGAATTTGAGCGTCATGCACAAGATCCAGCTTGGGTTGCAAAAATGCAACAAGGTTCAGAAAACCGTAATTTTGTTGCAGATGAGAGATTAAGGCTTACACAACAAGTCACAACGGCGCAGCAACAAACCGGACAAACATTTCGGATAGTAGATACTAATGGTGACAAATTGCCCTCACATGTGCTGCATCTAATGGAGGCCTTAATACCAGATGCCGTCGCACAGATACAAAACAATAAACCAGAAGAGGGCGAACTATCAAGCGTTATAGCGTTAGGTAAAGATCAAAGAATAATATCACAACTCAACAGCTCACTGACCACAAACGGCTTTGAAGTAGACGGTCCTGGTATGTTTTTAGCAATAAGTGCAGAAATCAGTCCGCTTGAAGACACTGATGTAACAGGAACACCATACCCAGAAGGGCCATCCATCACTGACCCCGCAACACACAGTGCTACACCAGAGGAAATTGCCTTAGCGAACGGCTCTGAAACAGGAACCCCTATTGAGGGTGAAACTTACGTTAGGGGCCTTTCAATAGTCGGAAACACAGTGACTATGACATTCCAAGCACCAGCTGCAAATGGACGGCTTTTCGGCGCAGAAATAGAACTCGATTTAAACAGAGCTGATATAAACGAACCACTAACAGATGAAGCCATAGCGGCAATAGAAAGCGCCTATGACGCTGGACAGGGAAAGTTTGCTGCGGCCATCGGAAGATCAGATGGTACTGAAATCCCTTACAACGTTTTAGGCAATATACAAAAAGATAATACAGCAATCCTAAACCATGCCTCTAATGATCAAATGATCAGTCACGAACCTGGTAAAGTTGTGGAAGCAGTCGAGTTCGAACCCGATAGTCCAGCTCAATATGGTAAAATTACAGATATAACACCTGAATTACAACAGGATCCAACAACTAGTTCTGCAGATCCTGTTTTTAAGCCTTAGTCTCCAAACTGAGAATGAATCCTAACACCACTTGATCGAACACCCCATACTCGGTTTTTGATCCTGCGGCCCATGCCCTGTCTCCGCGACTTGACGCATGGCATTCAAAAGCTCCGGCGTTCGCCCAGCGGCATCGCCATTCATGCGCGCATCATCTAACCGCCCGCGATATTGCAATTCCCCGTTCTTGTTAAAGCCAAAAAAATCAGGCGTACATATGGCGTCATATGCTTTGCCAACACTTTGATCTTCATCAACAAGGTAAGGAAACTTAAAACCATACTGTGCGGCAAATTTTTTCATATTCTCAGGCGAGTCCTCAGCATAATCACGATAATCATTCGACATCACCGCAAGAACATTAACACCCTCATCCATCAAAGCCGCCGTATCCTGCGCCAAACGATCCGCAATCGCCTTCACATACGGGCAATGATTACAGATAAACATAATCAAAAGTCCCTTCCCCCCAAGCTGCTCACGCATCGTAAACGCAGCCCCATCAGGGTCTTTCAACGTAAAGTCAGGGGCATTCCAACCATAATCACAAAGCGGTGTATCGAGCAGCATTCATATCTCCTAGCATGTTCAGTAAGAAAAACAGTACCAAGACGAGAGACAAAAAAACAGCCTATTTTACATTAGACACCCCCCTCACATAGCTCTATGCTCTGCCCATGCAGAATCTATCCCTCGATCAAGCCTCACCCCATACACCGCAAGAAATCCTCTCCTCTGTCTTCGGATACGATACCTTCCGCGGCGAACAAGCACAAATAATCGACGATGTCATTGCAGGTAAAAGCTGCGGCGTATTAATGCCAACAGGCAGCGGAAAATCGCTATGCTACCAAATCCCATCAATTTGCATGAACGGCACAGGCGTAATTGTCTCACCCCTAATCGCACTGATGCAAGATCAAGTCGTCGCCCTGCGCGAAGCGGGTGTAAAAGCTGCAGCCATACATTCAGGCCTTGAATATCCAGAGCTTCAAGAGGCCCTAAAAAATTTGCGTAATGGCACACTTGATTTAGTATACGTCGCACCCGAACGGCTCGTGAATGAAACGTTCCTCGACATTCTAGACACCATCCAAATCGCACTGTTTGCCATCGACGAAGCCCACTGTATTTCGCAATGGGGCCACGATTTCCGTCCTGAATACCGGCAAGTATCACTGTTGCGCACCCGATACCCAAATACTCCCTGCATCGCCGTCACAGCAACAGCAGACGAACCCACCCGCAAAGATATCATCGAGCGCCTCGACCTGCCCAAGCTCTACATCGCAGGGTTTGACCGCCCAAACATCGCCTATGACGTCGCCATAAAAGACAATCCCCGCACACAACTTCTACGATTCTTAAAAACACAAAACAAAAACGAGAGCGGAATTATCTACTGCCTCTCTCGCAGAAAAGTCGAAGAAACCGCAAAATGGCTGGCGGAACAAGGCTATAACGCCCTGCCCTATCATGCACGTTTAGACAAAGACATCCGCAACCATAACCAGGAACGCTTCATCAAAGAAGAAGGCATCATCATGGTGGCCACCATTGCCTTTGGAATGGGCATTAACAAACCTGATGTCAGATTCGTCGCGCACCTTGATCTCCCCAAAAACATCGAAGCATATTATCAAGAAACAGGCCGTGCGGGACGCGATGGATTACCAGCTGTCGCCTGGATGGTCTATGGCCTGCAAGATTTAACATTGCTACGTCAAATGATCGAAGGCTCAGATGCCCCCGAAGAACAAAAACGGATTGAACGCCAAAAGCTAACCGCGTTCTTAGGGTACTGCGAAAGCGTAACATGCAGACGCCAAGTACTGCTCCGTTATTTCAGCGACAGCGGCGAACCATGCGGAAATTGCGACACATGCACGCGCCCACCCAAAACATTCGACGGCTCTATCGCCGCGCAAAAATTACTGTCCTGCATCCTGCGCACAGGGCAAATGTTCGGCAGCGGATACGTCATTGATGTCTTACTCGGAAAAACCAACGAGCGCCTCGAAAAATTCGGCCATGACACCCTCAGCACATTCGGCATCGGAACAGAACATTCAACCAAAGAATGGCAAAGTCTCCTCCGCCAACTGGTCGCCCGCGGCTATATCTACGTGGATATGGATGCACATGGCGGATTAAAGATAACACAACTTGGTCTGGATTTCTTGCGCGATAAGCCTGCATTACAAGTGCGTCTTGACCCAAAAACCCTCGGCGGACCATCGTCAAAAAACGCTAAAAAAACTGATCCCATATTAAACCTTGAAACCAAAGAAGACCAAGAATTATTCCTGAACCTAAAAGCCCTGCGCCTAAGCATAGCAAAAGAACAGAACCTTCCCCCTTATGTGGTCTTTCACGACAAGACATTAATTGAAATGATCCAGCGTAAACCACAAAACCTAAACGCCATAAGTGAAATTCCAGGCGTCGGAAAATCAAAGCTCAATAAATACGGGCAACTTTTTTTAGATGCGCTATAAACGCCAAAGCTTAAAAATGCATGGCAACCCCGCTCCCACCAAAAAAATTTCAACATCAACAATTGATGACAACTCAAAGGTATGATCTTTTTAGGTTTAGTATTCATTTCAGACTTGACAGAGGACACAAAAATCTCTTTTCTGCAGGTCTGTCTTTGACTGGCAATTCCTATATATTCGTGGAGGGGTGGTCGAGTGGTTAAAGGCATCGGATTGTAACTCCGACGACGTAAGTCTACGCAGGTTCGAATCCTGCCCCCTCCACCATTT